>JALSID010000170.1 GCA_026981825.1 Planctomycetota bacterium | reverse complement strand
CGTCGTGGCCCTGACGAGCCAGTTCCCGGCGAGCCGACAGGATCGCCGGGTCCGAGACGCTGATCGCTGTGCCCTCGGTCTCGCGGATCGCACGAAGCATCAAGCGATCCCCCGCCGGACCGGGCACGCGAAGCCCGCTGGCAATGGTCTGCGGATTCTCCCAACGCCGCGCCCGAACTGCCCCCTCGCGAAAAGCGCGCACAATCGGCGCACACCCCTCGGCTTGAACCGCCACCAGACGGGGCGGGGAACCATTGAACCAGTTGAGCTGCCGCATCTCCTGGTACGCTTTCCAGATGCCGATCAGACCGGTCCCCCCACCTGTCGGGTAGAGGACGAAGTCGGGAGCAGGTCGGCCAAAGAGCTCCTGGCACTGCACGAAGAGCTCGTAGCCCATGGTTTTCTTTCCTTCCAGCCGGTAAGGCTCTCTCAGGGTGGTCAGGTCGAAGGAGCCCACCATGGCGCGCAGCTTACGCGCAAGCAGGGCCGCCTCATGAATCGATCCCTTCACCTGGACGACGCGCGCGCCATAGCGAAGGCACTCCAGCACGTTCGCCGGCGGCGTCCCCTCGGGCACGATCACGCAACACTCGGTGCCTAAAGCGGCAGCGTAAGCGGCGGCAGCCGCAGCAGCATTCCCCGCCGACGGGATCACAACACGACGAATGCCCAGCTCGCGCAGACGATTCAACGCGACAAACATCCCCCGCGCCTTGAACGAACCCGTCGGGTTCCGCGATTCGTCCTTGACCCACAGGCCCCCGGCGCCGCCTTGTCTGGAATCAAGGGGGTATAGAGGCGTCCCGCCTTCGTAAAGCGACGCACTGCGACTCGGGTACTCCAGGGGAAGCACAGGCCACAAATCGAGCATGCAGCGGATCGGGTCCGTGGGCTTTCGTCCGGCCGCTTCGAAATACCGCACCGCCTGCTCCAGATCGTGCTCCACCAGGAAGGGGCTCCCGCATGCGTGACACATGCCGGCTTGGCTGTGAGGTGACTCCGTTCTTTGACATCCGGAGCAGACCAGGTGCCAGGTTGCGGACCGTTCGGGAGCCAGACTCATCACAATCTCCGCGCCAATCCTGCCTGAGACAGAACCTTCTCCTCCGCCAAAGGGTCCAACCCTGAGCGCCACCGCCCCCCGTCTTCAGCCCCCTTTTCCCCCCCTACCGGCGGACCTCATCCCAAGCGTCGGGTAAACCCGACACGGCGGCACGCAGGATGGACATCCTCTGTGTACGATGATACGTAACGAAGCTCCAGGGGCGCGCCCTTCGGCATGGCGTTTCAACACGCGCACACGAGAGGTTCTTCCAGATGCGCCGCACCCTTCGCTGGGTCGGAGCGGGCCTGCTCGTGGCCCTACTCGTGATCCTGCTCGTCCGCCCCTGGGTGTGGCTCATGTGCCTGCCCCCAATTCCGGAGCAACTGCCCCCTTCAGATCAGCTCCGCCAGCCCCCATTGCAGCCAGGCACGTTCCCCGGAGAGCTGGCCGAATTGCTGGCCTCCACCGAACTCCCCGCCGTCCCGGCCACGGGGACTCGCGAACCATTACCCCCCGAAGTTCGAAGCCGATTCCGGGCCACCGCGTCCGCCCTCCAGGAGAAACTGGAAGAGGTTCTCCAGGCCCCGCGCGGGCACTGGATCAGACCGGACAAGCAACAAGAATCTCTGGACCTGCTGAGCAACGTCCGGCAACTCGCCAGGCTCCTTGAGCTCAGCGGCCGCCTTGCTCTGGCCGACGGAGATCGAGATCAAGCACGGCGGACCGCCGTTCTGCTCATCCGGATGGGGCGGCGCTTGACGGAGGGAACATCCGCCCCGGGTTTCCTCGTGGGAATCGCGGTCGAACACCTGGGCTGCAGGTTGCTCCTGCTCTGGATGGACTCGCCCGAACTATCGGCCGAAGAACTGCGCGGGCTTTGCAAGCAGTTGAAGGCACTGAAAGAAAAGCGCGAGAGCTGGGATGAGCTGGTGCGGTGGAAGTACGCGGAAACCCGGGATCTCCTCAAAAAGCCCACGGGCATCACGAAAGCTCAGGCCTTACTGCTGAACTATCTGGGCTTTCTCGGCCCCTGCCCCATCTCGGTGGCGCGCGTTGTGTGCCGGGACGCCCAGAATTGGGACGAGCTGCCCCCCGAAAAACTCTGGCTACAACCCTGGCGACCGTCTGGACCCGACGTGCCACCCCGAGTACCGGGACTGTCCATTACCCGCGCCAGCCTCGACCGTAAAGTGGTCCGCAACCCGTTTGTGTGGTCGTTTGTATCCCCTTTTCGCCACTTGCTGAGGGCGCACCGACGCGCCGAGCTCTCCACGCGGATCGTCTTTGCCACCGCAGCAGCACACACCCATCGACTCACCACCGGACAGTGGCCGCGCACGCTCTCCCAGGAACAGCTTGCACGCGTGGGTTTGACCTCGACCGATGTCCACGACCCGTTCAGGCAGCAGCAACTGCTCTGGTTCCCTCATAAGGGCGCCTTGCTCCGCCGCGCCCGACAACTCGCCAGTGAAGGAACAGATCCATCAAAGGAGAGACTCAGAGAGCTCCGGAACCTTCTCAAGGACTTCCCAAATAGCTCGCCCATCGTCTGGGTTCCGCTGGGTGCCTCAGAAAGCTCCGTCGACGACTTTGGCACGAGTCTCTTCCTGGTCGATCGCGCCGCCATCGAGTGGCTCGAAGAGCGGCAGGCTGCCCGGTGGGATCCGGAATCGCTAAGAGACTCGGGACAGCTTCCTGCCCCAAGCCGTTCGCAGCCACAAGCGGGACCGAAACGGGCACCGGAGGCAGCAAGCGATAGGGCCGGTGACGACGGCCGTGACTGAACGAGGCGCAGAGCAAGAGCCCCTATCGCTTCCCGGACGCCCCTTTCTCGTCTGTCTGCTTCCCCTCCGATTTCGATGATTGCCCCTGCTCAGATGAGCCACCTCTGACGGGCACGAGTTCCCCCTCCAGGGTAGGCTCCTGGGCGGATGCCGGTTCGGCCCTGTTATCGTCGTCATCCAGCAACAAGCCCTCGATGCGAGCGAAAAGGGTGTTTCGCCCCTGCAGGCGGCGCAGTTCCCGGTACACGGACCCGCTGCGGATCGGCCCCAATCCGAGGATGATCCACTGCTGGTGGTCGGCCACGGAAGCCTGAAGACCGGCGTCGGCGAAGAGCTGGCCGGTGCGGGCGTCGTAGGCCACCATGCCCAACTTGACGGTCGCCTTCTGGGCACTCTTGGTGATAAGCGGCGCATCGGGCAGCGCCACCGGAAGGATCAACTGCTGCGTCTGCGGCAACGGCAGCTTATTCAATCCAATGAGCAGATCCTCGCGGTCCGTTCCCACGGCACCGGCCCGAAGCTCCAGAACCACGTCCGCCTGGTCTCGCTTTTCCTTTAGCCGAGCACCGGCCAGCAGTAGGTGGTGGCGCACGCTCGCCACAATATAGTTCTTGTCCACGCAATCCAGGTAACGGCTCTCCACGTACACATTCCGCCCTGCAAGGGGGCTGAAATCCACCTGCTGGAGGACCTGATCGACTGCGGTGGAGATCAGGAGCTGTTCGATGCCGGTGCGCGGAGTGTCGGACTGCCTGGTCGTACCACACCCGGCGCAGATTAAGGCGCATGCTGCCCAGATTGCCAGGGCACGGTACCCCCATGCCGTAGGTCGCAACCAACCCCTTCGCATCGGTGCTTGACCCTCTCTGGTGGGCAATCCGTCCGGCTCTCCGGATCTCCGCAGCACCATACCGCTTCGCGCGCGGGCGGTCAACAACTCCTGCCAGCACGCCACGGTCTTTGCCCCCACCAGGGCCCGCCTGGTACCGGGAACCGCCGGCTTGCCGGACCGCACACGGGGGTGTGGAGATCGTCTAGCCGACCTTTCGCATTCGGACCGGGAAACGGCGGCGCGATCCGTGTACCTCGCGCACGGCCTCAGCCCGCTGGCGAGCGCGGAGCAGGACCACCACTTCCTCCATGAGCTGCCTGTTGGCAGCCAAGCTCTGCCCCAGCAACCCTACGGCGAACAGAATGCTTGCACCGCAAAAGAGGATTGTGGCCAGGATGATTGTGGCGAGGATCGTTGTATCGGGCACGCCCAGGATGTAGACGCAGACCAGGTAGCGGAAGCAGAGCAACAGGGCAGCGATCGCGGCGAGGATCGCCAACGATCCAAACACCCGAAGCGGCTGGTACAGGGCCACAACCGACAGAAGCGTCTCGAACGAACGCCACAAATACCCGGGAACGGTGCGGAAAAGGCGAGACGGCCGAGTTGGTGGGTTGACCCGAACCGGGACGGTCGCCACGGCAAACCGCTTCGTGCCCGCCTGCACGAGCGTTTCGAGCGTGTGGCTGAATGCCGTATGCACGTGAAGGTGGAGGAGGGCATGGCGGGAGTAGGCGCGGAATCCGCTGGCGGCATCGCGCACCTGCACACCGCTCAACCAGCGGACAAACGCGGAGCCCCACCGCTGGAGCTTTTTCTTGAACCAGCCAAAGTGAGCGATCTCCTCTATGGGCCGCTCGCCCACCACGAGGTCGGCCCGGTTCTGCAGAATCGGCTCGATAAGCCGGGCGATGTCCTCGGCGCAGTACTGGTTGTCCGCATCCGTGTTCACCAGGATGTCGGCATCGAGTTGCAGGGCAGTTCGCACCCCGGTCATGAAGGCCTGGGCAAGGCCGCGGCGACGGCGGTGGCGGACCACGTGGTCGGCTCCGTGCCGTCTGGCCACTTCCGAGGTGCCATCGGTGCTGCCGTCATCGATGACCAAAACCTCCACCGAACCCACACCGGGAAGGTCCCGCGGAATGGCAGCAAGGGTCGCGGGCAGAGTCTGGGCTTCATTGAACGCAGGTATCTGGACAATTAGCCGGGGTTCACGCCCGTGGCGGTCCACCGTCGGGCCTCCTGGGTAACGGTTGCCACCCCTGATTAGAACCACGGTGACCGCAAAAGAAAACAGCAAAGTGGTCCACGTCCAGCTCCAGCAGGCCCGGCTGTGGTGCGTGCGTGAGTAGGATAGGGATGGGGAAGGACTGGTTCTTGGACCGGAACTGACAGTGACTGGAAACGTCATTTTCTGCCCGTTTTGCGGGCACAAGTTATTTTGTCCCGTTCCCGTGCCCGAGCGCGCGGCCTGTCCCGCGTGCGGGGCAGTGTTCGAACTCCGTTACCTGATCGAGACGGCCCTCTTCCCGCGGGCGGCACAGCCGGCAGCATCCGCTCCGGAAGTACCGGCCCAGCCGCCGGCAGATCGGGCGGCCTCTACCGGGCTGACTCGACCCACTCCCGTACGGTACGCCGGGCTGGCTCTGATTATGGCCGGTGTGCTGGGGATGGTGCTGTCCGGAGTAAGTGCGCTTCAACTGACCTATATGGTCGCCGGTACGATCGATCCCCATCATCCCCCCAACACCGACGAACTTCCCCCGGTGACTGCCTTGCTGCTCACCCTGCTCAACACAGTGGGCGGCATGCTGATCGCGACGGGGGGGATCTACACGCTGGTCAAACCGCGATCGCCCTGGACCTGGGTCGGTATCGCTTTCACCTTCTTGCCGACAGGGTGTTGCTGTGTCCTGCTGGCGCCCTTCGGGCTGTTCGCCCTGGTTAACTTGATGCAACTCAAAGACGGAACGACCTGACCGCTGAGCGGCACGATCCCGATGCGAACCGGGCGACCGGCAGGGGGCCGTTCGGGGTGTTCCGCGCCGATCCGGGTTTGGTCCAGCAGGCCTCGCCCTCCGGGTTGCGGTCCCGTCGCAACCCAGCGGCTCTCTTCCGCCCAGCAGCGGCCGGCGTGCCCGGTCCGTTGTAGCACCCAGCGGGGATGGCATACACTAAGCGGTTAGACGACGCTCGGCAACGGCTCGTAAGGGGACGTATCGCCGGCAGTGGGCACGCACGGCGTTGAGGAGAGGAGCAGTGCAGTTGAAAAGCATACCCCCCTTTAGCAACGCCGCCTGGCTCGCAACTGCGTCAGCCGCGGTTCTGGTCGCTCAGATCCTCGCCGCTCCGCACAGTCGGCAGCCAACCCCGGTCCTTCCCGGCAACGCCCGGCTTGAACGCGTCTACACCGGGGCGGAATTCACGGAAGGTCCGGCGGCCGGCCCTGACGGCTGCATCTACTTCAGCGACATCCCGGACCGCCATGCGGGGCGGATCCTTCGCTTCGACCCGGCGACCGGGAAGACAACGGTTTTCCGCGAGCCGAGCGGCAAGTCGAACGGCCTGGCGTTCGATCCGCAGGGACGGCTGATCGCGTGCGAAGGAGCCAACGGGGGCAATCGCAGGGTGTCGATCACGTTGCCGGACGGCACGGTGCGGAGCCTGGCGGATCGTTACGCGGGCCGCCGGTTCAACAGCCCGAATGACCTGTGCATTGACCGCCAGGGACGCGTCTTCTTCACGGATCCACGCTATGTGGGGGACGAACCGATGGAGCTTCCCTTTCAGAGCGTGTACCGGATCGATCCGGACGGAACGATTGAACGGATCGTTCGAGATGTGGAGAAGCCGAACGGCATCGGTTTGTCCCCGGACGGTCGTGTTCTCTACGTGGTGGAGCACAACAATGAGCCGGTCCGTGAGACGCTGTGGCCGAACCGGCCCGGTACGCGGACGCTGTACGCCTACCCGTTGCGCGCCGACGGAACCACGGGCGCCCGGAGAACGGTGGTCAGCTTCACCCCGCGTCCTGGCATCGATGGTCTATGCGTCGACGCAGAAGGCCGGATCTACGCGGCAGTTCGCGACCCGGCCGCAAGCGGTATTCATGTGTTTGAGCCGAACGGGACCCGCGTAGCTTTTATCCCGACACCGGAACTTCCCACCAACTGTACTTTCGGTGTGGGCGACCAATCCGGCGTGCTGTACATCACGGCCGGGGGGAGCCTGTACCGGATTCGGACGAACGCGCGGGGCGTTCACGTTTTCCAGTAGGGTTGGCCCAACCTGTGTCATCAACCGCTAGCCGCGATGCTCGATCTACCCATGCCATCCAGTCGAGTTGCTGTGCTCTGCAGCGGTGGGCTCGATTCCAGCATCCTCGCAGCAGAGTACGCATCCCGGGGTGCTACCGTTTACCCCCTGTACGTTGCCTGTGGCCTGCGCTGGGAGGACGTCGAACGGCGTATTCTCGCCGAATTCTGCGCATCCTGTCGTCTCGAGCACCTTCATCCCCCTGTCGTTCTGGAAGTTCCGGTCCGGGATGTGTACGGGCGACACTGGAGCACCGATCCGCTGCTCCCCGTCCCCGGTGCCGACACCGAACCGGATGCGGTGCACCTGCCCGGTAGGAACCTCCTGCTCCTCTCGAAGGCGGCCCTCTGGTGCGCTCTGGCAAACGTGCCCACTCTTGTTGTGGCCCCCCTGGCCGGCAATCCGTTCTCAGATGCCTCGGACCCCTTTTTCATCCGGTTCGAGCAAGCAGCGCGGATTGCCTTGTCCCACAGCCTGTTCGTGCTCTGCCCGGTGCGGAGCGTATCAAAGTCGCGGTTGATCCGGGAAGGGACCCGCTGGCCGTTGCACCTGACCATGTCGTGCATCAGCCCTCAGGATGAACTCCATTGCGGGGTGTGTAACAAGTGCCAGGAACGGCGGGACGCTTTTCTGGAAGCGGGTGTGCCTGATCCAACCCGGTATGCGATGACCCGCTAGCCGGGTTGCCTTGCCACATCTTCCTTCGCGGCCGACGGTTCTGAGCCTGACCTCGTGCCAGAACCGGTGGACGCCGAGCGTGGCTCACGTCCGCGTACGATAGAAGAGCCCGAACGGCAGCGTCCTTAAGGCGAGGTACGCTGCCAGCCCCTTAGGGGATGTTCACGGCGGCTCTGTCCTCCCGGCGCTGGGCGGAAACAGGACGTGCTCGGGCGCCCACGGCTAACTAGCGGGGGGATGAGCGCACAGCTCTGCGGCGTGCAAGGGTGTAACGTAACGATGACCGATCCAGTAAAACCGATCTACTGTGTCACGAAGGAGATCCGTTTTTGCTACGGCCATCGCCTGCTCAACTATTCGGGCAAGTGTCGATATCTGCACGGGCACAATGGACGGGCTTTGATCACGCTGTATGCGCGCCATCTGGATGCGGTCGGCATGGTGTGCGATTTCACGGAGATGAAGGAGAGCATCGGCAAGTGGATCGATGAGAACCTGGACCATCGCATGATCCTCTCCAAACACGATCCCATCCTGCCCTACCTGGAGAAGCTTGGCGAGCCGATGTACGTTCTTGACGAGAACCCCACCGCGGAAGCGATCGCCCGGTTGATCTACCGAGAGGTGGCACGGTTGGGCTACCCTGTCGTTCAGGTGACCCTGTGGGAGACGGAGACCAGCTTCGCGACCTACGCGGAACCGGAACAGCTTCCTTGGTCGGCCGTCAACCCGCGTTAGCGGGTGCTGGTAAAGCGGCCATATGCGAGTAGACCATGTAGTTGTCCCGCCCGTTCCGCTTCACGTAGTAGAGCGCCTGATCTGCCCTCTGCACCAGTTGAGGAGGCGGGATATCCTCCGAGGCATGCCAGACCGAAAGGCCGACGCTGACGGTAACGCGCAGATGTAGCCCGTCGAGCTTGTACCGCGTACCTCGGATCCTCTGCCAGAGCCGTCGCCCGATGTCGGCCGGATCGGCCGGATTCTGACAGGGAACAATCACAAGGAATTCTTCCCCCCCATACCGTCCGACGCTGTCGTACGGTCGCAGGACGTCGCGTATGCGAGCGGCGGTCTCGACCAGCACCTGGTCTCCAACCTGGTGGCCATACGTATCGTTAATCTGTTTGAACCGATCGACATCCATCATGGCCACGACGAGCTCTATCCCCTCACGTTGGGCGCGCTCGTACTCCGAATCGAGCCTGTCCAGGATCGCCTTATGGTTCCAGATTTGGGTGAGGGGGTCGGTGAGAGCTTGAAGGCGGAGTTTCTCCCGGGCGTTCACGAGTTCCTGATGCAGGCGAACGATGCGCTCACCGGCTCGGACCCGCACTCGCAGCTCTTCCGGATTGAACGGTTTGACGATGTAGTCGTCCGCGCCCGCTTCCAGGCCGGCCACAATGTCCGCCGTGCTCCGTCGCCCGGTAACGAGAATGATGTAGATGTACGGCTCCGTCCGTTCGGCACGCAGCCTTCGGCACACCGTCACCCCGTCCAGATCCCCCATCATCCAGTCGACCACAGCGATGAGGGGCGGGTCTGGACCAAGCAATAGGTCGAGTGCTTCTTTGCCGGAAGGCGTGCTGACGAGCTCGTACCCCCAACGCTCGAACGTGCGTTCCAGCATCCGCCGCGTCAGTACGTTATCCTCTGCGATCAACACCCGCACGGCATGTTCTCCAGCAGCTTCCTGACCTCGGTCACGGTGGCATTCGTCTTCTCTGCAAGCTCCTCCATCCGCTCCAAGGCCACAGAGAACCGGCTGGCTTTGCTGAGTTGCTCGATTTCGTAGGCTAGCTCCGCAAGCTCGAAGAACCCCACATTGGCCAGCATACCTTTAACGCTGTGGGCGGCCTCATGAGCGGCTGTGGCATCGTGGTCCACTACTGCCTTGCGGAACGACGCCATCAAGTCCTCCAGGCATGACGGGAGCATGTCGAGCAGTTCTTCCAGCAGCCCCGTGTCGCCTTCCACCTGAGTAAGGCATCGGTGCAGCAGAGTCCGAGTCGTCTCCATCGGCTTTGCACTCCCACACTGGCTGCCTGTACAACGATCTCTTTGCAAGCACCACCCATCGGAGGGAGGGAAGCGGTCAAGCTGCCAACCAACAATAGGTTGCGTCCCCAACGTTGTGGCCTGACAGCACCCCAAAGGCGGGCGATAGCATCGGCAAAGCAGCTAAAGTCTGCACTGTTGAAGGAGCTGCACGCCCCTGCGAAGCTCCCAACAATGCATAAAGGGTGGGACCGCCGAGCACTGCAGCTCGCCGGGGCGATCACCGATAGACCGACACAGCGCCACCCGACCCCCGCAAAGACGCTCCTGGTGGCGGGCACCCAACAGGGGATGCTGGCAGCGACCGAGCAAGGGCAGCAGGGATACGCACGCGATCCGCAGAGAACTGAAGCGAAGGTGCCGTGAGCGGAACCAGAGTGAACCGAGCTCCTAAGGGACGCTTTCCCGCCCAGGGCAGTACGCTCGAAGATCCTTCCGACCTCAGAGACGTGCTGACGGCGGCACCACTACCCACCGCGTTCTACGACAGGGACCCGAGGATTGTTGCCCAAGAGCTGCTCGGCTGCATGCTGTGCCGCCGCCTTTCGCACGGCAAAGTGCTTGTCGTGCGGATCACGGAAACGGAGGCGTACCTCGCAGAGGGGGACACGGCCAATCATGCTCACAAGGGCATGACCCGACGGAACCGGAGCATGTTCGGCCCGCCCGGGCGAGCGTACGTGTACGCGATCCACACGCATCATTGTCTGAACCTTGTGACGGAGCCAGAAGGAACAGCAAGCGCCGTCCTTATCCGGGCAGCGGAGCCGCTGCACGGTCTGGAGGAGATGTACCGGAACAGACGGACGCGCAACCCCCTGCTTGTTGCTACCGGTCCCGGTCGCCTCTGCCAAGCAATGCAAATCGACAAGAGTCTGGACGGAGCGGAGGTCACCCGGCGCGAGCGGTTGTGGGTTTGCCGCCTGTCAGCTCCCGAGAACCTCCGCTTTGCCATCACGCCCAGGATTGGAGTGACCTCGGCGCAGGAACTCCCCCTGCGCTTCGTCCTCCTCGAAACCGACTTCGTCAGCCGCAAGCTGAAGGTGCGTAGGGGGCGCTAGCAGTCCGCGTTCGGAATCCGTCTCAACACGGTCCTGCCAGATACCACGGCCGAAATCCCCCCCTGCTATCCAGGACACGCAGGCTTGTTCCCCTCGGTGAGGCGCACGAGAGCTGCGAGGAGGAATTCGAGGGAGGTGGGCTTGCGCAGGATGGCTCGGGCACCTGCCTGCATCGCCTGGTCCATAATGGACGCGGTGTCGATGGCGCTCACGACCACCGTGGGCACCAGGTGGCCGCTTTGGCGGAGTTGCTGCAGCACGTCCAGACCACTCATGTCCGGCAACTGGACGTCGAGGACGAGAGCAGCAGGTGCCTCTCGTTCGGTCAGCCCGATGGCCTCTGCGCCGGTGTGTGCCATCTCCACACGATACCCGGCCTCGCGGAGCGCTTCGGCGACGGAGTGGCACCAGCTCACATCGTCATCGACCACAAGCACCAGTAGCGGTTCCATCTTCTCGTCTCCCCGGCCCCCGCCCAGGCCATTGCAACCGGGCGGGCGCCCAGTGTGCCCGCGGTCACCGCATCGCCCGGCTCCGCCCCGTTCACCGACCGATCGCCTCGTGTGGTGTCCTGCTCGCGCCTTAGCAACCGTCGTGCCAGCGCTGGCTGCCCGCGCCTCGAACCGGTCTTTTTCCGAAGAACTAACCAAACCGTCGGTTCCGCTCACGTAGGCTGGTCTTCTCGGCACCTCACGACTGGAGTATCCCGTGGGAGGACCGGGGCGTACCAGGCCAAACTGTCCGACCCCATGACAAAAAATGTCTCCCGCGTCACAGCGAGGTTCCCTCATTCCCACTCTGTTCGCTTCCTCCGGTCCCGCCGAATACACTTCTAGGTGACTTTGGGAGCGCATGCGCTACCCGCCTGGGGACCCCCACAGAGGAGGACGGCCTGATGGCAGAGTACCGAGTCGAACGGGATTCCATGGGCGAAGTGCGCGTACCGGTGGACGCGTACTACGGTGCCCAGACCCAGCGTGCGGTGCAGAACTTCCCGGTTAGCGGGATCCGGTTCGGCCGCGACTTCATTTGGGCTCTGGGAAACGTCAAGCTCGCCGCGGCGCGAGCGAATAAGGATCTCGGACTCTTACCCAAGGAGATCGCCGACGCGATCATCCAGGCGGCCACGGAAGTGGTGGAGGGCAAACACGACGATCAATTCGTCGTGGACATCTTCCAGACCGGGTCCGGCACGTCCACGAACATGAACGCCAACGAGGTAATCGCGGGCCGGGCCAACGAAATCCTGACCGGGAAGAGAGGGGGCAAGTCGCCGGTACACCCGAACGACCACGTGAACCGCTGTCAGTCCTCCAACGACGTGATCCCGACGGCGATTCATGTTGCGGCCACCCAGGTGATCCAGCGGCAAACGCTCCCGGCCATTGAACGGCTGGCCCAGGCGCTGAGCAAGAAAGCGGCCGAGTTCGACAAAATCGTCAAGATCGGCCGCACCCACCTCATGGATGCCACCCCCATCCGACTGGGCCAAGAATTCAGCGGGTTCGCCAGCATGGTCGAGCACGGTATTCATCGGCTCCAGGCGGTACTGGCGCACCTGAAAGAGCTTGCTCTGGGGGGCACGGCGGTGGGCACCGGGATCAACTCACATGAACAGTTCCCCGATCGAGCCATTAACTACTTGAACGAGCAGACCGGGCTCGACTTCCGAAAGGCGCCCAACTACTTCGAGGCTCTCGCGGCCCGGGACGCGGCCACGGAAGCAAGTGGGGCGCTGCGAACGGTCGCCCTCAGTCTGTTCAATGTGGCCAACAACATCCGCTGGCTCGGGTCGGGCCCGCGGTGCGGAATCGCCGAGATCCTTCTGCCCGAGCTCCAGCCAGGTTCGTCGATCATGCCTGGAAAGGTGAACCCGGTGATACCGGAGTCGGTGATGCAGGTGGCCGCTCAAGTGGTTGGCAACGACGTCACCATCAGTTTCGGAAACGCCGGTGGCAGCAACTTCCAGCTCAACGTGATGAAGCCGGTCATTGCGTACAATCTGCTGCAATCGGGCGTACTGCTGGCTCGCGCCGCCGAGCTGCTCCGGGAGAAGTGCGTCGAAGGTATCCGTGCCAACGAGGAGCGGTGTCGCGAGCAAGTCGAGCGGAGCCTGGCGATGGTCACGGCTCTGGCTCTGGAGATCGGCTACGACGAGGCGGCTAAGATCGCTCAGGAGGCGTACCGCACCGGCAAGACGGTCCGGGAGATCGCCTTGCAACACCCGAAACTCAAGGACAAGCCCGATCGCGTCGCCCAGTTGCTCGACCCCTGGCGGCAGACAATGCCAGGGATACCGAAACAGACTTGAGCGATGCTTGTGGCCACAAACGTTTGCCATCCGATCTTGCATGGGGTGCTGCTCGGCAGCGCCCCACGCTTTTTTTGGGAATGGCCGGGACACCCCGATCCGTACAAACAGAGGATAATGCAGAGGGTTGGGGCACGGGCATGCCCAGTCAGAAACGGTGGAGCGACGTGGCCACATTCCTGGTCGTTGTAACGGCCCCCTTTCGAGTGAACGATACTCCGGAGTTCGTGGCAGGTTGGATCTGAGCGGCACGTAAACCAAACGGTCGTTAGGGGGGCGGACCGATGCGGTTCGACCTGGAAGAGTACATCCTGCATGAGCTGGCCCGGCTCGTTGCCATCCCCAGTGTGACCGGTAGCGAGATGCCCTGCATCCTCTACCTGGAACACGTGCTCGCCGAGATGGGGCTCGAACCGCACCGTCAGCCCGTCGATGAGCGGCGGTGCAACCTGGTCGTCCCCGCCCGAGCTCGACCCGCTCTGCTGCTCACCGCTCACGTCGATACGGTGCCCGATTTCGGCCACCCCGACCTGTTCACGCCCCGTTTGGAAGCAGGATGGCTGGCCGGGCGAGGGGCTGCAGACGTGAAAGGGGGCATAGTTGCAATCCTTGCCGCGATCCGCCTCGCTCTTCTCCGCGACACATCGCTGGACCATGTGGCGCTGGCGTTCACGGTGGACGAAGAACAAGGGGGCTTAGGGTCGGAGGTGCTAGCTTCTTCGCTAACAGCCGACGCCGCCATCGTCATGGAACCGACCCAATTGCGCATCTGCATCTGCGAAGCCGGCTCGGTCGAGGCGGAATTCCTGGTCACCGGGTTCGCCTGTCACGGTAGTGAGTTCGAACAGGGTACGAACGCGATTGAGAAAGCGATCTCCCTGATCCACGAGTTGGACAGAAGGATGCGTACACGGCGGTACCACCCCCTGCTCGGCAAGGCCGGCTACAACCTCATGCACATCGCCGGCGGCTCCTCGGCGCTGGTCGTTCCCGACGAATGCCGTGTCCGCCTGGATGTGCGGCTGTTTCCCCGCGATGACCCGGAGCAGGTCGTTTCGACCCTGCAGCAAATTGCGGTTATGCTCGACGCTCGCATGACGGTTCACGATATCTCCGAACCGTTCGAACTATCGCCCGAGGCCCCCATCGCCCAACTGCTCTCCGGCGCGTTCGAAGAAGCGTCCCAAACGCGAGCGGAATTCGCCGGTATGAAAAGCTGGACGGATGCCGAGCCCCTCGTGCGGCACGGCATTCCAGCCGTTGTTTTCGGCCCCGGAGACCTCGCTCACGCGCACACGAACCGGGAGCGCGTCCGGCTAGCGGACGTGGTCAACGCTGCTCGCGCTCTGTTCCATGCGATCGAACGCTGCCCCATGGTTCTCGCCGCTCCATCCTGAGCCAGACGCCTACCGACCCCACCGGCTCAAAACCGAACCGCCGATACATCTCCTGGGCAGCACGATTCCCTTCCCCAACCCACAGGCCATATCGGGTACAGCCACGCTGGCTCAGGAACTCCAACCCCGTTTCAAACAAACGCCTCCCTATTCCCCTCCCTTGCCAGGCGGGATGAACGAACAGCTCGTGTAACTCCCCCATGCGATCGTCTGTCGCCTGGTTGTAGGTAGGATCGCAGGCAATCATTCCTACCGCGCGGAAGTTGTCGAAAGCGAGGAAAACCCCCTCCGGGCAACGCCCCCGCAGCCAGCGCAGGTACCTGGCCACGTCCCCACGTTCCCGGTAAGCGTATTCCTCGAGCCCTTTGTAAGCCGCAAAATAGGCGTCCACCAGGTCGTCTTCGTACCTGAGCGGATCCTCATTCGCGATGCGCACGTCCTCTCTACCCATGATCCCGCTCTGTGGCGAACCGTTTCTATGACGGCCGTGTGCTACGCATCGGCACCCGAACCCGTCCACCGCGGCCCCTCGGATCGTCCACCGCAACCGGGTGGCCCGTACGCCATTCTTCTGAGCTGAACCGGACACCTGGCGGAACTGCGGGAACCCAACTCCATTCTGATCCGATTGACGTGCGTTCGCCAGACCGAATTGCCGCGAGCCGGATCCGCGCGATCCATCCCGTTGCCGGCCGCCGGTCCACTCCACAAGCGCGGCCCTCTTCTCGCTCCAGGCCGCCGTCTGGCTCGGCCGGGCTGAGCCCCAGCAAGTTGCGGCCGTCCATGCCACTATTACGCACAGCCAGAGCAAGCCGATCGCGGTCCACCGGTTGCTCGGTTACCGAGCGGCGGCATTTTTCCCCCTAGCTCGTAGGACAGCCGACTCGCCGCCCCTCTCCTGCGCCCGGCCGTCCGCCCCAGCACCGTCACCGCTGCGCAATCTGCGGCCCAATACCTCACGGACGGATCTCCGTCCCCAGGACGCGCAAGAACTCGCGCAACCAGGCAGGATGAGCAGGCCAGGCGGGAGCGGTGACCAGGTTCCCGTCCACATGCGCCCCATCGATGGGCACTTCCACGTAGCTGCCGCCGGCAGCGCGGACCTCCGGCGCCACCGCCGGATACGCCGTAACCGACCTACCCTCGAGCACGCCGGCCGCGGCAAGCACCTGAAGACCATGACAGATCGCCGCGATCGGTTTCCCCGCCGAAGAGAACGAGCGCACGATCTCCAGCACACGCTCGTTCAAGCGAACGTACTCCGGCGCGCGTCCGCCTGGAATCACGAGTGCGTCGTAATCGTCCGGATTCACCGCGTCGAAGCTCGCCGTGATGTGAAACTGATGGCCCGGCTTCTCACTGTACGTCTGCGCACCGTCGAAATCGTGGATCGCCGTGCGGACGGTCGTTCCCTTTCGTTTGCCCGGACATACGACATCGACCTGATGACCCACAGCCAGCAAGCACTGGTAGGGCACCATCGCCTCATAGTCCTCGACGTAGTCCCCCACGATCATCAGGATCCTCTTGGCTGCCATTGCTGCACCTCCTCACATCGCTGCACAACGGACAGTTCGCTCCAGAGCACGGCGGAACGCCCGCAACTCATCCAACCGATAGCAGGTGCACCGCCATTCCACCGCACCACGTGTCACCGCCTTCCAACAGCTCCAACACACCGCCACGACCAGCACCACCGCCCCCACCGGATAGAGCAGTCCCGGAAGAGCCGACCCGGTGAATCGCACAGCGACGCCACAGAACGTCACCAGCGCCAGAGCCACCGTGACGGCAAGCGGCCACTGAAACCCATAGGCTGCCAGGGCGACCCACGGAGCAACGAACGCGCCGAGCTGAAACAGGGTGGAGGCAACCACGCGCACGAGGCTGTACCCAAGACCGGCGAAGGCGTTCTTCTCCAGGCCGCGCACAATCCCCCATACCCCCTTCTGCCAGCGCACCTGCACGAGATCTACCGCAGGAACAGCGTCCTGTCGATAACCGTGTTTCTTGAGCAACCAGCCGAGCATCACATCGTCCACCACCTCGAGCCGAAGTGACCGATGGCCTCCAATGGCCTCGTAGGCGGCACGGCGGACCAAGTTGAACGCCCCCACACCCGCGTAGCCCCACCGCGAGAAGCGTGTGATGGGAGCGCGGGTCACGGAGACGAAAAGCGCCGCGAAGTAGACCATCACGGCGCTTTCCCACAAGGGAAGCGGCGGCGAACCGGGAAGCAGGGTGAGATGGTCCAGGCGGCGGCGGAGCATGTACGTGACCGCCTTCCGTATCGCCGACGGCTCGAACACCACGTCTGCATCCGTAAAGAGCAGAAAATCGCCCCGAGCCGCCGTGCTACCCACATAGGCGGCATGGTTCTTGCCCAGCCAACCCTCCGGAAGCTGCTCCACCCGCACATAGCGGAATCGGGAATCCCCCGCGCTAAAACGACGGGCGATCTCGGCCGTTGCATCCTCCGACCGATCATCCACAACAATCACCTCGAGATCGGGATAGTCCTGCCCCGCCAAGCTGGCCAGGCAGCGCTCCAGAGCATCCTGTTCATTTCGAGCCGGCACAATCACGGACACGGCACCGGCAGACCTGGCGTCCGACCGCCCTTCCTCCACCTTCAGCCGCCATTGGCGGAGCAACGCCAGCCAGCACGGCCAGAACACATACGCCATCAGCAACAGCACAAACCAGTAAAGATCCAGCCACATTGCCGCAACGAACCTCCGCAGGCGGTGCCGACCCACACGCAGTATCCTACAGGCAGCCCAGCAAGCCAGGCATATCCGCCCTCACACCTGCGGAAAAGCCCCCGGGCCGACCCGGGCCACAGGCGCACGAAAACGGCCGGGAACCGCTTTTTAGCGGCGCCCGGCACGTCGTTATGCTTCGAGCAATGCCAGATCAGTCCTTGGGCCGATAGGTGATCCACATGGGGCTCAACCAGGCCACCCGCCCGTCGGACTGCTCGATTCGCACGTAGTAATAGCTTTCCACCCCAACGGCCGGATCGGGGTCAGTCCAGCTCAACTCCACCTTCTGGCGGCCTGGACGCGCCTCATAGACGTAAGTCGGCGTTTCCCCGCCCACACCTCGAATGATGCTGACCCGAGCGATGGGGGCCGTGCCGATCGCGATGACCTGAATGGTGGGCTTCTCCTCGGTGTCGAAAACGTCCCCCATCAGGTGCTCGCCACAGGTGAGGACGCCGATGATGTTATCCATCGCGCCGTAGGAGCGTCTCTTCTTGAACGCCTCCAGAATCCCCTCCCGCGTCGGTTCCTCAACGAGCACGACGCCGTAGGAGAGATGAGTCGACACGTGGTCGCTCGACACCTGGAAGCCCAGCTTGTAACCCTTCTTCAACGCATTCCACACATAGCCGGCCGGCTGGAACCCTCCGATCGAATCCTGAGCGTTCTTCGCACTGTATGGCGCACCGAAGTGCTCATAGTTCTGCCTGTGCCCCTGATAGATCTCCACCACAGGCTCCACTTCAGGGTCGTTGTCCCGCCAGTCGGTGCCCATGTTCGTGGCGGACGTGTGAACCGAACAGATCCCGCCAAAATGCTTGAGGTACGCATAGAGGCGCTTGATATCGGGCGCCCCCTCTTCAGGAGTGCCCATCAACCGATTGCCTCCCGTTAGCCGGGGCAGCGGTCGGATCCCCCGTTTGGCGAACATCACGTTGCGGTGACCGCTGGGATAGCGCACGCTTCGTTCATAGGTGAACATGGGCACGAACACGGGGGGATGATGGTAGATGTCCACCTGCTTCTGGGTCAGCCACCACATGTACTCCTTACCCGCACCGTTGTCGTGGTCACCCGGACCGATCCAGTCCATCGCGGCCACGTCTAGGGCGTAGCGGAAGATCGCCTCGAAGAGGCCATCCTGATCGCGGTGCGCCGTGAGCTCCGTGTGACGGTGGAACTCGCCCCGGAACAGGCGGTACTCCTTGCCGTTGTGCTTGAACCGGAACCGGCGGATCCGTTCCACATCAGCCGGCTCGTTGGGGTGTACAACAGCAACCTGCGCCGACTCCCGGGCGGGCCGGCGCAGTTGCGGCTCGGCGCAATCCGAATTGGGCGGCGCCAAAACAGTGGCAAACAGATCATCCTGGCGGCGGGAGGCGGTGCTGTTGCGATAGTCCGTTGAGTGCACCACCAGCAAGCGATCGCCGCCGATGGGCACGATCGCGGGACGGTTGTCGATCAGATTACGACTGTTTGGAACAGGCACCGGATTGGCCCACCGATTCCCCTGGTAGAAAGTCGCCACACTATGCCAGACCTCGCCACTGCCGTTTGGGTTGGGATGCTGCCTGTACAGCAGCCAGATCCGGCCGTCCTCGGCGACCGCGATCCGCGGCAACGAGATCCGGATACGTCGCCCCGGTGGATAGCGCGTCTGCGTGAGGCCAAGAGCAGGCACCTCCGCCACGGTCTGGAGCACCTCTTTTCCTGTCCAGCAGCGCACGGCAATCCTGCGCTCCAGGTAGAAGGGAACGCCGCTGGGACCGGCCCACCGTTGCCCCTGGTCCTTGCCCCAGTTCACGCCGCCCACCTCATAGGCGATCCATACCCGGCCGCTCTTGTCCACCGCGATACTGGGCCGAGCCTCGAACCTGGGACTATCCGCCACAGGTACCAGCCGTGCTGCCGAGGGATTCCCGCGGGGGACGATTGCCAGGCGAACATCGTAATTCCCCTTTTCGTACGTATCGAACGCGACGTAGATGTTCCCCCCTGCGCCTGCCGCAATCGATGGCGTCCATTCATTCGACGGGGTCGCTCCCACCGGCACCGGATCGCTCCAGCCGTCGCCTTCCTGATGGCTGACGACGATGTCGAAGTTCTTCCCATTCCAGCTCTGGCACGCCAACCAGACGACACCGTCGCTGTCGGTACACGCGACCACGTGGATGTCCGATCCGGGGCCGCCAAAACGACGCGGCTTGGTCCAGGTACCACTGGAGGGGTCGTAGATCCGAGAAACGAGATCCCAATTCCCCGCAAAGTTCTGGCTCCAAACCACGACCACCCGACCATCGCCATCTACCGCGACGGTCGGCCTCCACACATCCAGACCTGCCGCAGACACAGCCCAGGGCCCCTGCCACTTCTCTCCGTCGTACCGCGCCAGCAGCACTTGGTCCCCGTTCCCTTTAGGCGTTAGGCTGGACCAATCGTCGGGAATGATCTGGTCGCTGGGCAACTGGATGGGACCGCCCGGCTTGTAAGCCACGTAGACAACCCAGACATTGCCGCCACCGTCGACAGCCGCGGCCGGGAAATCTTCTTCGAGAGGACTACCGGTAAGCGGTTGCGACGCAAACCGCCCCTCCACCGCTACAGAACCGTCCCCGCTGGCAACAACGCCACCATACAGGACCTTGCTCAAGGGGAACTCCAGCTCGCCACCGGAGGTTTCCAGACGCACCACTGCATCCGGAGGAGCATCCACCATGACCTGCAAGCGGATCGGAACCCGGACGAGTTGCGTCTTTGCCTTTCGTGCCTTCCGCCGTTTCTTCTGCCTCTGAATCCGCTGCTGCGTTCGGCCCTGGAATGTCAGTTGGCCGCCTTCCAACCGAGCCTGGCACCGTCCGCTCAGCACAGAGTGGCCGAGGAGCTTTCCCTTCGAGATGCTTACGCTTCCGGTCCAGCGGGTAGGCTGACGATCCTTCAGCCCCACCTGGATTTCGAACGCCACGGCGGTTGTCGGCAGCCTCGCCTCAATCGCGCGCGACTCCGGGCTATCCTGAGGAAGGGCATCCAGATAAC
>JALSID010000169.1 GCA_026981825.1 Planctomycetota bacterium | reverse complement strand
GTGTGTCCTGGCGCGTGATAATGCGTGTACTTCTACCGCATGGGCATGGCACGGTCGGAGCGTCCTTCCGCCTTGCGACCAAGTACCCCCTGCCCTTAACCACGTGGCTCTCTTCTTTGGAGGATTGCGCAACTCTCACGGCCAGTCTCCCGTTGGATCGGTTCGTGCCACCGCTTCTACACCACCGCTCTCATGGTAGTAGGGACCGGTTCTCCCGATCCAGCCCCTACTGCGGTACTGCCCCCCTGCAGTACGATCCGGTCTCGGCGGTGTGGGGAAAGTCGAGGAAGAAAAGTTAGGGAAGATAGGAAAGATAGCCGATTAGTCCAGCAGACGGGAGATGGGCAACCTGAGAGGCGAGCAACTCTGGAGCGCAACTCAGTGGTAGAGCGGACACCTGAGAACGGCCAGCAGATTCGGGCGGTGCTCAAGGTTTCCAGACCGGTGGAACAGGGAAAAGAGGGCAGAAGAGGCGGAGGAACTGGTCGATGCGTCGTCTCCGAACCAGCCAAGGACGCCCAGAGCGTGGACGCCACGCTGCTTGATCTCGCAGGTCTTGCCCATGACCTGCGTGCACCCCTTGCCGCGATCCGCCAGCTCACGGAAGTAATGCTCGGCGAGCACTACGGCCCCGTAACGCCGGCCCAACGTGAAGCGTTGGAAGCCGTGCTCCGCCGCTGTACCGACCTGGATCATTTGGTCAGCAATATGCTGGATCTGGCCAGGTCCGAATGCGGGCGGCTGAAGCCGTGTCTTGGCCCGGTGCAGGTGGCAGAAGCGATCGCATCGGCCTTGGATCGGGTTGGTTTAACGCTGAAAGCGAAACATGTCCACGTTCGGACCGAGGGGATCGACTCGGCTACGGCTGTGCTGGCCGATGCCGAGATGCTCGAGCGTATTCTGACCAACCTGCTCACGAACGCGGTCGCAGTGACACCAACAGGTGGGACGATCACCCTGCGCCTCTCCCAGCTCTCCCTGCGCCATGTCCGGATCGAGATCGCGGACCAGGGTCCAGGAATGGACGCCGCTGCAGTTCGCCAACTCTTGCGTCCTTTCCGACGGGGGACGACGGCCGACCACCCGGGTTACGGCCTAGGGCTTTCGATCGTCCGCCGCCTGGCGAAAGCCCAACACGCCAGCATCAATGTCCGCTCTGCCCCAGGCCGCGGAACCGTCTTTGCGGTCACGTTCCTTAAGTTCGACCCCGTGCTACTGGTGCGTCGGTTCGCGACCCAAGCCGCGCAGGGCACAGCCGTTGGCTGCCTGTGTCGCATACAGGACGCTCGCCTCGTCAAACCGATGCACCGCCTCCTCTCCGAAGAACTCCCAACCGGCATCGCACTCCCGCTACACCCGGAGCACGCAGTACTGCTCATAGCTTGGGGCGAAACGGCGCAAGCCACCCTCGAAAAGGCGATCCAACACGCATCTGCTTCCCTCAAACGACCGATACTCAGACAATGGCTGGACCAGGAAGCGCTCAAACGCTGGCCGAAATCTGATCCACAACTCGGACCGGAGGCAAAGGACGCCGGTGTCGCGCAAGCAAGCTGACCAGGGAGGGGGTAGGCGCAACATCGGTCCGATCCCTCCCTGGCAGAGACACTGGTGGAGGTTGACGTGCCCCGGTTGTGGTGGCCTCCGTTCTCCCATTCAACGTTAGCCCTGGGCGTGCTCCTGTTTGTCGGTTGTCGTGCCGGCCCCGCACCCACACCAGGACGCCCGACTTATCCCGCCGACTCGGGCCTTCAACCAGCCCCGGCCTCCGGACTCACCCGGTCGATCCGCTCAACCAGGACCGGACCAGCATACGAATTGCCTGCGACATTGGGGGGGCGGCGCATCCGAGTCGCATGGCGACCGGCACTGGCACCGTCGAACAGGTTGCTAACGGACCGAAACCTGCTCAGCCTCGAGGCCGAGGTCTCGCGCTGGGTCGCCGACGAGCGACTCCTCCTCTATCCACCCAGTCCGCCCCGCGCGTGGCAGTACATCATCCTACACCACAGCGCTTCGAAGCAGGATTCGCTGGAAACGATCGACCGCTACCACCGGGAGGTACGGGGGTGGGACGGATGTGGCTACCACTTCGTCATCGGGAACGGCACGCTCAGCGGCGACGGCGAGATCGAAGTGAGCCAGCGTTGGTTGGAGCAGAAGCACGGTGCCCACACCAAAGTAGCGGGCTACCCCGAATACAACCAGTACGGCATCGGGATCTGCCTGGTGGGAGACTTCGAGGAAACGCGTCCCACGGAATTGCAGGTGCGCGCCGCCCGGGCGCTCGTCGCTTACCTGGCCGCCCACTACTCTATCCCCCTCGATCACATCACCACACATGGCAAGCTTGCCCACGGCCGGACCAGATGCCCGGGCCGATACTTCCCCGAGGACTTCATCCTCCGGCCATAGAGCGGCCCCGCACCCGGAGCTCGGGCAACGAGCACCGGCTGCGTCCGCCATGCGGCCCCCCACCGACGGGTCGTGCACGGCAAACTGCGGCTTTGTACCCCCCAACAGAAGGGTGTCCCTTTCACCCACGGCGAAAAACCGGCCGCCGGGTAACCCTCTTCGTTCGGCTTCACCGGGTGGGTCACGAGGCGGACTGGTCCGCGGCGATGCGCGAGGTCGAATTACCCCCCTGCTCTGCTTCCCATCTGGCCAGCTCTTCCAGCAGCGCGTCCACCATCTCCTCTTCCTTGACGTGGCGGACGATCTCGCCGTTGCGGAAGATGACCCCCTTACCGCGACCGGCGGCGATGCCGATATCGGCTTCCCTAGCTTCCCCCGGCCCGTTCACAACACAGCCCAGAATCGAGATCTTCACGGGCAGTGTGCGGCCTTCCAAGCGGCGTTCCACCTCGGAGACAATCCGCTGCAAGTCGATCTCCAGCCGGCCGCACGTGGGGCAAGCGATCACCTCCGGCTTGTGCACACGCCGTCCGGTGGCCTGCAAGATATCGAAGGCCGCGCGAACTTCCTCGGTCTTGTCCTCGGTCAACAGGGACACACGGATCGTATCACCGATGCCGCGAAGGAGGATGGCACCGAGTCCGGCCGCGCTCTTGACCACGCCGTACGGGGGAGCCCCTGCTTCCGTGATGCCAATGTGGGTGGGGTAATCGCACTGCTCGGAGAACAGCTCGTATGCCCTGACGGCAGTCGGCACGTGGCTCGACTTCAGCGACACGATAATCTGGTCGTAGCCCTCCGCTTCCGCGAGCTCGATGTAGCGCAAGGCGCTCTCCACCATGGCTTCCGGGCACGGCCAGC
>JALSID010000168.1 GCA_026981825.1 Planctomycetota bacterium | reverse complement strand
GGCGCTTTCCACAAACTGCCGGAGCCGTCGTTGGCGGGCACTGGGGTCCGTGGGGGGCCGGCGGCTGAGGATGAACGCGCACGAGGGGGCGCGCGGCGTTCGACGGGCAGATCGGGAAACCTGCTTCGGAGCTGTCTACTGGACAGTCACGTTCTTTGGAGGAGGCGGCGGGGCTTGGGACCGGGCCGCCAGTTAATCCCTGATGCCGAATGCCAGCAGGACAGCCTCTGCCCCCGTGGTCGCGGCGTCGACGGTGGCCCTGTGCTGGACGCTTGCGGCGGCCCACCGGACCGGTTGCGCCCGGACCGACCAGACCGAGCGAATTGGCCACAGGGGAAACGGGGAAGAGCCGGTGGTTAGCTGATCGGCGAGCCGCCGGAGCCCTGGGAAGCGTCAACCTTTTGCCGAGCCAAGGCGACCGTGCCCAGGATCGGGCGCGGTCCAGTGCGCCGACGACCAAGCCAGTAGTGCCGTGGTATCCGCCGTGCGAGACCCGGCCGCCGCGTCGTGTGCAACGCTTGGGTGAACCCCTACGGCTACCAGGTCGCAACCACACCACGCCGGGGAAGGCGTTTTGTCCAAGCTGATCCAGCCGCTTCCCTGGTCGGCGTCGCCTGGCGGTCCGAGCGCTCCGGGGCACCTTAGCCCACGTGTGAGGGCCCAGATCGGCGCATTCGCTACGCCACGGCGATGGCAACCCCTTTGGCTCACCCACTCCGTCCCGCACAGTGACCTCCGTCCGTGTCAGGTTTCTAAGTCGCCATGCGTAGCTTACGTGAAACGGCCCGCCGAGGGGCGGCCCCATGATAGCTCGCGGCTGATCCATAGCCCGCCCGAAGGGGCGAAGAAGAGAGCGGACGACCCGATTCCCCGTCAGATTTCTGTGCCGCAATCGGTATCTGCTTCGCAGGGGGCAGCCGAGGGACGAGCCCGTGGTGGCTCGCGGCTGACCCATGGTCAGCCCGAAGGGGCAAAGAAGACGGGCGATGACCGGATTCCCTGTCAGATCTGTGTGGCGCAATCGGTACGTACTGCGGAAGCGGTCAGTCGAGGTAGGAGCCCACAGTGGCTCGCGGCTGACTCGTGGCCCGTGCAAAGGGCCGAAGAAGGGAGGGGCCGACCGGGTTCCCTGTCAGATTTCGGTGCCGGGATCGGTATCTACTACGCAGGGGTTAGCCGAGGGACGAGCCTGTGGCGGCTCGCGGCTGACCCATGGCCTGCCCGACGGGCCGAAGAAGACAGGGCGATGAAAGGAGAAGAGCACTTGTTGTCAGCCACTTGCTACGGACTAAAACAGTGCGTTGCCGTCATCACCGTCATCGCGTTGTTGCTCGCTCAGACGCCACTCCGGGTAGCCTGGGCCCAGCAGGGCCGACAGCCGGAGCGCCCAGGTGCCAGCGGCGAGGGGTACACGGGACGAAACGCCTATCGGTCGTCCCGCCGCAACGGCGATCGAGGACTTGGCCAGCCAAGCACACGGCCAGACCGGGACCGCATCGACGCTCTCCTGGCAAGCACCCACGAGGAGATCAAGTGGCACATCGTAGCTGCACTCAGTGACATCCGACGTGAGTTTAAGGAAGCGCGTTGGCGGAGCCGGCGGTTTGCCGAAAGTGTCCTGACCTGGCGGTGGAAGTGGCGCTGCATCAAGGCATATGTCACCGGGAACAAGGCGCAGTTCCAACGCGAGCTCATGTGGGAATTCGAGAGGAGGGTCATTTCCGCGCGGGACATCCAGCGGGCCGTCCGGGCTGCCGTGGCAAGGGCTCTCAGCAAGATCCAAGAGGAGGAGGACCGGTTGCTCATCGACTTGCGCGCAGACACGGACCTTCCCGTGGCCCCCCAACTCAGTCAGGTCTCAATCCAGGATCTCCGAGACCGCTATGCACAAGCTATGCGACAGGTTGCCTCCGATGCGCGAAGTCATATTGCCAAGGATCTCCGGAATGAAGCCATTATCACAGCCGTCATCTTTATGATCGAAAACCAGGTACAACGCGCGCTGACGACGTTGGGAATCATCAGCATAGGGGGCCTGGGAATCAGTTGGTGGACATTCGGGTTGTCGATCGTCCTGGCCTTGTTGGTCGATTGGGCTTATAGCAAGATCTACGACCCGGCGGGTCGGCTTGCCGCAGCAGTCAATCGCACGCTCAGCCGATGCGAAGCTACCGTTGTCCGCGAAGTGCACAAGCGCCTGCTGCGGTTCGAAAACGCCCGACATGAGCTTCGATCGCGCGCGATTCGGCAGGTCCTCGAGGAGCTGGAGCAAGCCGACCCCTAGGATCGCGGTGAGGACCGAAAAGTCAAACGCTACGGAAACTACGGCCAAGCGGCGATGCAACGCGTTAACCCCCAACGACGCTAGCCCGACCCCCAAAAGGCGCAGCAGGAACTGGCTAAATGGTGGCTAGAAAACGTACTCGCGTCATGACCATTGTGCTCCCAGCAATTGGACGCGTCGCCAGGTGCTGGATAGTCGCTTTGGCGACCGTTCTGATCGCGGCCGAAGTGACTGTCCATCAGAGTACAGCCGCGGTTGCCGCGCCGCAGGCCGGTCTCTGGCGCGCGCTCATCCGCAAGGCCCTGCAACGGTTCGCGCGAAAGGCCGGCAAAGAGCTCGGGGAAGAATTGTTGGAGGAAACCGTCGACGCCGGCGCCAGACTGGCACGGCGCTACGGCGACGATGTCGTGAAGGCCGTTTCCGAGGCAGGTCCGTCAGCGGTGCGCGCTATCGAGCGTGCCGAGGCGGGGTACGCCAGGCACGTTGCCCGACTGCTCGGACGATATGGCACGAGGGCACTACCGGTCGTCGAGCGGCCGGCCCTCGTCAAACTGATCGCGCGCTACGGCGATGAAGTGGCTGAAGCGCTCGTCCGCCATGGCGCAACGCCCGCACCGCTCGTAAGGCGCTACGGCTCGACAGCGTCCAAGGCCCTGGTTCCCGTCAGTCGACGCAACATGCGCCGGCTGATGATGTGGTTCGAGGATGGCGTATTCGACGAGGCCGGGGAACAGGCCAGCCGACAATTCATGGAGATCGTCGCCCGTCGCGGTGACGAAGCAGTCGACGTCGTCTGGCGTGCCTATCGGCGAGGCGTGCCTGCTCTGCGGATGATCGAGCGCTACGGCGACGACGCGGTGAAACTTCTGCGTAACCCGCGCGCGGTCAGTTTGATCGAGAAGTATGGAGATGACGCCGCTGGGGCGATTGCCCGGCATGGTGACACGGCCGTGCGACTCCTCGAGCGCTACGGCGACGAGGCGGTGAAACTTCT
>JALSID010000167.1 GCA_026981825.1 Planctomycetota bacterium | reverse complement strand
GGGTGCTGGCGCACGCGGGCTCGGTGTATTGGAACGAGTATCGGAAGCGGTACGTGATGATCACGACCGAGTTTCTCGGCAGTTCGGTCCTGGGCGAGATCTGGTATGCCGAGGCGGACACGCCGATCGGGCCCTGGTGCTATGGTGTCAAGGTGGTCACCCACGACAAGTACAGCTTCTACAACCCCAAGCATCATCCCTACTTCGACAAGGACGGTGGCAGGGTGATCTATTTCGAGGGCACGTACACGACGTTCATCAGCGGGGCCCCCTTCCCTACGCCCCGCTACAACTACAACCAGATCATGTACAAGCTCGAGCTGGACGACCCACGCGTGGTCCTTCCCGTGCCTGTTTACGATGTCTCTGCGGACAAGAGCCGCACCAGGTTCCGAACGGGCTTGCCCGATGGTCTTGACGATCCCGGTAGCCGGATCGCTTTTTGGGCGCCGGATCGACCGTTCCCAGGCGCGGTGGCCATCGTTGCCGCACAAGGTGGGGGGCTGCACCCGGAAGAAGTCGGCGACGGCCACACTCGCGGGGCGGTCTTCTTCGCTCTTCGGACCCCTCCCGAGGGCGAATCTCCCATCGTGCCGCTCTACGAGTACCGCGCGAAAAGCGACGCACCTCCGCGGTACTCGACCTCGGCCAATGAGCGGTGGCCCGGTTACGAGCGATCGCAACAACCGATCTGCTACGTGTGGCGGAGCTACTACGACACGTCGCTCCTTGACGACGCCCTGTCCGAGTGGAACCGCTAGGCAGCGTGTCCGCCGACGGGAGGCTGCCGGTGGAACGGAGGGATGCCTCCCCCCACACGGGAGAGATCCTGCGCCGCCACGCTGCTGCTCCGTGCGGCCGGTGCCTCCACTCGGCGCGGGCACCGCTTCGTTCAGCTCACGATCGGCTTCACCACGACGCAGCCGATTTCCGACAGTGCTGCGGTGAGTCGTTCGTACATCGACTCGTCGCGGTAGGTGCCCACGATGGCTCCACCGGAGCCGGCGAATTTCGCCGATGCGCCCACGGATCGGGCGACTTCCACCATGCGGAGGTGATTGGGTGCGATTGGGCAGATGGAGCAGCGGATTTCGAAGTTTTCGTTGATGACATGGTGAAGGCGTTCGGCGTCCCGTTTGAGCAGTGCCTCGCGTGCGTCGTCCGTAAGCCGGGCGAGCCGCCGCATGGCCTCGAGCACTTCAGGATCCCCTTGTTGGAACCGGACGCGGAGAGGGGCGTGGACCGTCTCGGTGGGCTCCGCCGCCGCCGTGCTGTAGGCCACGTACAACGGGGGCAGCAGCGTGGGATCGAGCGGTTCATAGTGCCCGCACTCGAACCCATCGATCACGCGCATCTGCTGCGGGCTGAAGTCCATGTAGACGACTCCCTCGTAGACCTGGATCACCCGGTCCTGCAGACCGGCCGCGATGCCGAGTTCGTCGCGCTCAACGCTGAGCACCAGCGAAGGCTGGACCTCTTTGGGAATCGTCACCCGGTAGAAGTCCATCAGAGCACGAAGGGTTGCCACGATGATCGCACTGGAACCTGCCAGCCCCACCTGCCGTGGGATATCGGTTTCGTAGCGGATGGAGAAGTTGCGGTCGTGCAGCGGGATCTCCCGGGCTGTGCAGTAGTCCACGAATTTCTTGATGGTCGCCTTGACCAGGCGTATTCCCCCGTAGTAGCCGTGGAGCTCTACATCGCGGACGAGTTCGTGGACGCTGCTGAACTGACACCGGTCCTGCTGACTGAGAATGATGTCCAGGTCTTCCCACTCGTAGAGGATGACGCGCGCGGCAAAGTTCTTCACGATGACCGAGATCGTCTTGCCGCCGTAGCCGTCGGATGGGTTGCCCACAAGACCGGCTCGTGCGTACGCCTCTCGGCGGATGATCAACATTGCGTGGTGCCCTCACTGAGCAGTCGCTCGATGTGCTGGCGAAGGCCGGGACCGTAGTCAGGGTCGGCCAGAGCGAACTCGACGAACGCTTCGAAGTAGCTGGCGAAGTTCCCGATGTCGTAGCGACGTTCGGAAGGGGGCAGCCGGACGCCCAGGCCGCGAGCCCCTTCGCGCAGCAGCAAGCTGATCGCGTCGGTAAGCTGGATCTCGCCGCGTCGGTCTGGAGCCGTCCTCTCCAGGGCGTCGAAGATCTCGGGCGCGAACACATAGCGTGCGGCCACGGCCAAATTGCTGGGCGCCTCTTCAACGGTTGGCTTCTCGATCACGTCCTCCAGTTCGAACACGTCGTCAACGGCTCCCTTCGGTCGTGCGATCCCGTAGCGTGCCACGTGTTCCCGCGGGACCTCCTCAAATGCCACCACTACTTTGACGTCCCGGTCGTTTTCGAAAAGCTCCACCATCTGCTCCACGACGCGGCTCTGGGCGTGCAATCCGATGATCGAATCCCCCAGAGCCACGACAAAGTCCTGGCGCATGATCAGGGGGCGTGCGCAGAGCACGGCGTGTCCCAGTCCGAGGGGGCGGCGCTGGCGTGTGTAGAAGTACTGCACATCCTGCCGCTCGAAGTCGAGAGCGGCGAGCTGCTCTTCGCGGCCGGTCTCGCGCAGGTACTGGATCAGCTCGGCGTTGATGTCGAAATGGTTCTCAATCGATGTCTTGCTGGCGCCCGTGATGAAGAGCAGTCTCTTAATGCCCGACTGGGCCAGCTCCTCGACCACATACTGCACAATTGGTTTACGCCCGACCGGCAGCATCTCCTTGGGTTGCGATTTGGTCGCCGGCAGCAACCTGGTTCCAATGCCTGCAACCGGGACGACCGCCAGATCGATGGCCATGGAAACTCCACCTCTGTTCAGAACAGACCGTAAGCCGGCTCGCTTCCAACTGGATCGCCCGTCCGGTGGGAGCGTGACACCACACGCGCGAGCACTCTGCCGTCGAAAGGCCCCCGTCCGTTCGGCCGCGGTCTCGGATCCGAGCGGCAGTATAGGTCTGCGCCGGCTCCACCTGCGCAAGTGTGGCTACCGGCTCGCGTCCGGCCATTTCACTCTACGCACCGCTCCGTCCGACCTTTCGCACGTCTGAACCCGCCGGACGGGACACCGCGGTCTCGGAGACAGGGCGCATTCCCCCCTGGCTCTTCGGCCCACGGCTGGGGATTGTCGGTAGGGTCCCACAGCAGGCGCGCGGCAGTGGATGCGGCCGGGGCTACCTGCAGGTCCGGTCGCTGCGGGAGCTCACGCCCGGCGCAACTGGCCGAGGAGGTGGGTGAGTTCGGGGAGGATGAGCTTGGTCATGGCGAGCCGAACCGCTCCTGAGGAGCCGGG
>JALSID010000166.1 GCA_026981825.1 Planctomycetota bacterium | reverse complement strand
TCCCACCCGACGGGTCGCGGACCAAAGATCTCGCCGAGCCACTCCCAGTTCACGCCGTCCGCACTGACTGCGAGCCCTGTGGCGCTGCGGATCAGCCCGGTGTTGTAAGCGTCTGCGGTGGCGTGCAGGGCCGTTTCATCGCACTCTTCCACAGCCGTGGCGAAGCTGACGATCATGTGCCAGACGCCGGCGACTCTGCAGACGAATGGATCTTTGACACCTTCGATCCCGAGCGGGCCGGCGAGAAGAACAGGCTTGCGCTCCGTCGGCTCGAACCCCGACGGGTCGTCGGCCAGCATCACGTCGATCCGCCACCGCTGGTCCTGCCCATCCACATAGCTGACGTAGAGGGCCCATTGGCCGTTGTCCAGCCGAGCCAGTGCACAGCGTTCGATGGACGGGGAACCCAGTGCCCCCTTGTCCAGCTTGTACACCGGGGTATCAAACTCCAGACCGTTCGTTCCGGAGACGATGTGCAGTTCGGCGCCGCGATCCGGGTGGACGCCGCGGGGGCGGCGGACTCGATAGACCAGGAAGAAGCGGCGACTATCCGGGTCGTACAAGGACCCTGGGGCTCCTACCCAGTAGCCGGGCTCATCCTTCAGCGGGGAGCGAATGACGACTCCCGCCTGCGGGTCGAATCGAGGGGGATTCCAAAAACTGCGTACGGCAGCTTTGCTCATCGCTTGACAGTATCCCGCGTGGTTTCTCGCTTCTTCCGTCGCACAGGCGACGCTAGTCGAGGACGCGTTTCACGGCCGCCACGATGTTGTCCGCCGTCAGTCCGTACTTCTCCAACAGTTCATCGGGCGTGCCAGATTCGGCGTACCGGTCACCGAGGTTTACGAAGGCAAGTCGCGTCGGGCAGAGTTCGCCGACCGTCTGTGCCACGGCTGCTCCCAGGCCCCCGTAGTGCAGGTGTTCCTCGGCGACCACGATGGCACCTGTTTCCTCGGCCGCGGCCTGCAGCGCGGTTTGATCGATGGGCTTGACCGTATGCATGTCGAGCACGCGGGCGCTGATATCTTCCTGCTCGAGCAGGTGGGCCGCTTCGAGGGCGGCGGCAACCATGATCCCGTTCGCCACAATCGTCACGTCCACCCCGTCACGGACCTCGATGGCGCGGCCGATCTGGAAATCGCACCCGTTCTCGTACACGATGGGTACCTTGGGGCGACCGACGCGGAGGTAGACCGGGCCGGGGTGGGCAATCATCGCGCGCGTGGCTGCTTTCGTGGAGGGCTCGTCAGCCGGTACCACGACGGCAAAGCCGGGCAGGGCACACGCCAGCGCCACGTCTTCGATCCCCATCTGGCTGGGGCCGTCCGCACCGATCGAGATACCCGCATGGGAGCCCACCACCTTGACGGGGAGCTCAGGGAAAGCGACCCCCATCCGGAGCTGGTCAAAGGCATTGCACATGATGAAAGCAGCGAAGCTCGCTACCACCGGTGTCTTGCCGCTGGCAGCGAGCCCCGACGCGATCCCGACCATGTTCGATTCCGCAATCCCCACGTTGAAGAACCGGTCCGGGAACTCCGCCGCGAAATACTCGGTCCGCGTGGAGTTGTGGACGTCGCCGTCAATGACGACGACACTCGGGTCCTCCCGGCCCACTTCGGCCAGAGCAAGCCCGAACGCGTCCCGTGTCGCCTTCCCCAGCTTCAAGCCGATTCGTTGACCGATCTTCATAATGCCCCCTTACGATGCCAATCTTTTCAGCTCGACCCATCGCTTCCCAGTTATGCTCAGGGGAAGCATTGAGGAGTAGAGTTCACGCGAGCAGAGCGAGCGCTTTTTCGGCGGCCCCCTTGGGCAGCGGCTTTCCGTGCATATTGTGGTCGCCGAGCTCGTCTAAAACGGCTTCTATGCCTTTCCCCTTCACGGTCCTGGCCACGATTAGCGAAGGCCGATCGCCGGTTTCGATCGCGGCCGAGTAGGCTGCCGCCACAGCGTCAAGATCGTGGCCGTCGATCTCCTGGGTGTGCCATCCAAACGAAGACCACTTCTGCGGTATCGGATCGAGATCCAGCACTTCGCGCGTCGGGCCCGTCTGCTGGTAGCCGTTGTGGTCGACGATGGCAATCAGATTGCCCACCCGGTACTTTGCGGCCGCAGCGACTGCTTCCCAGACCTGGCCTTCGTCGATCTCTCCGTCTCCTAATAGCACGAAAACCCGGTACTTCCTCCCGTCGAGCCGAGCCGCTAACGCGTGCCCCAGGCCGATGGAGAGCCCCTGGCCGAGCGAACCGGTGGACGCCTCGACCGCGGGGAGACGCTTCCGGTTGGGGTGGCCTTCCAGTGGGCTGCCGATCCGACGTAGGGTCCAAAGCTGCTCGACGGGGAAGAAGCCTGCCTCCGCCAGAACGGCGTAGAGCACCGGCGCGGCGTGTCCCTTGCTCAGGATGAACCGATCCCGGTCCGGCCAGCCCGGCTCCCCCGGCCGATAGCGGAGGAAGCCGCCGAAGTAAAGTGTCACAAGCAGCTCCACGGCGGACAGCGAGCTGGACGGGTGCCCGGATCCCGCTTCGGTTGTCATCTTGATGATGTGCCGGCGGATCCGCTTCGCCAGCTCAACGAGCTCCGTCCGTTTCTCGTCCGATAGGAGCCTGTCCACGGTTCGACCTCCGTACTGAATCTTCTGGCCAAAACGCCAGCCAACGCCGGCCAATTGGTTGCAATTCTATAGAACCGCGCTCTGGAGCGGTGATTCCCTTAGCTTTCGGTTGGCAACGCCGTTTCGTATCTCGACAACCCGTGCTGCCTTCCTGTTCATCAGGCCGCCACCGCATCGATCTTGGCCATGATCGGTGCGTGCTGCCGGAAAGGGGAAGTTGCATCAATGCCGGCGGATGCCCACGGTGAGCCCGCGCGGAGGAGTACCGACACGAGCGTGCTGTCCGGGCACGCGCGGTGTCCTTAGTTACCGGTGCCGGAAGGGTACGCAACGACGTCATCGGGGGGCGACCGGCTTCGAAGCAGACCGAGTGGGATTGCTCACAGTGGGGGCTGTCTGCAATGGCCGCACGGTGTTGGAGGTTGCTGCTTGAAGGCTTTCTCCAAAGGGGGGGCAACGTGCTATCGCTTTGGGCGGGACGCGTGGTTAGGATTTTGTATAGCCGCATCGTCGAGCGTTTACAGGGAGTTCGCATGCACCGGCATCACACTCATGGGGTAGCGGCACACGCCGCCCGCTTCGACGTCGTGTTTGCCGTGGCCGTCGGGCTGAACACGTTGTACATCGTGGTGGAGGCGGGCTTCGGATTGTGGATCGGTTCGCTGGCGCTGCTTGCCGACGCCGGTCATAATCTGAGCGATGTGCTGGGGCTCTTGATGGCCTGGGGGGCGCACGCGCTCATCCGGCTTCGCCCCACTCAGAGGCGGACGTACGGTTGGCGGAGCACGACGATTTTCGCAGCGCTGGGCAATGGTCTTCTGCTGGTCGGAGCCGTCGGGGCGGTAACGTATGAGGCGATTCACCGGTTGTTCGAGCCGCCTCCCGTGCCCGGCTTGCTGATGCTCGGCGTTGCTCTGGTCGGGGTGGTGATCAACTCGGTGACCGCCTATTTTCTGCTGCGGGGTAGTGAGGCGGACCTGAACATCCGCAGTGCGTTTCTGCACATGGCGGCCGATGCGGCGATTTCCGCCGCCGTTGTGGGCACAGGCCTGGTCATCTACCTGTTCCAGACCTACTGGCTCGATCCTGTGGTGAGCCTCCTGGTGGGGGCCGTGATCCTGTACACCACCTGGGAAGTGCTGACGGAGGCGGTCAATCTCGCCCTGCACGCGGTTCCGTCCGACGTCGACCTCGAAGAGGTACGCAAGTTCCTGCTCGGGTTGCCCGGAGTGACCGATGTGCATGACCTGCACGTCTGGGCGTTGAGCACGACGGAGAAGGCGTTGACGGCGCACCTGATTATGCCGGAACCCCCAGAGGATCGGAACTTCGCCGGTTGGGTGGCGCACCAGCTCCACGACCGCTTCGGCATCCATCATTCCACCATCCAGATCGACCCCGCCTCTTGCGGTCTGGTCTGCCATCCCGCCGATTACGTCCATTCCCATGCGGCGGTGCAAGAGCAGGAACAATAAGAAGGGCCGGTCTTGCAGGGACCGGTGACCGGTGGCTCGGGCGCCGGTAGGTGGGGGCGTGTGTGCGCGGGCAATCCTCTCAGGCCCGTGAACCGGTTCGCTCCAGGTTCGGTACAACACAGTAACGACCGGTCTGTTGGTGGAGGTGAGGTAAGAGAATGCCGGGCGAGGTTCGCCTGTCGAGTATCGTCGTTGACCGCACTGCGGAACCAGAATACCGGGAACTGAACCGCTGGGCGATTCTCTCGCTCGTATGCGGCATTTTCTCCATCCTTGCGTTCGCGCTGCCGGTCTTTTGGGCCATCCCGGTGCTCGGTACGATCTGCGGTGTGGTCGCCCTACGGAAGATCCACGCCGACCCAGACGTGTGGGGGGGAGAACGCCTCGCCCAGATTGGGCTGGCGGCTTCGCTGGGATTGGGCGCTGCGGCCGTGGCATCAACTCTGTTGGGCTGGTACTTGCTGAGGCGGGATGCGGTGGCCACAGCGGAGATCTTCATCGACCACCTCCGCAATGGACGCCTGGACCAGGCATTCTGGCTGACGGTACCGCAGGAGTGGCGACGCGAGTTTGACCCTGCGGTAAACCGTGACCAGGCCAGAGAGCATTACCGTCGCTTCCTGGCGGGAGGAGCACGCTACTTCCTGGTGGACGACATCCGTCCCGAGGTTACGCTGGACGAGGTGGAGGAATACGGGACCGAAGGCGACAGCGACTATGCCCTGATCCGTTACCGCATCCGCACGGAGGGGTTCGAGACGTATGCCATCGTGCACGTCATGACCGCGAAAAACAGCAAGACGGGCTACAAGGAGTGGTATGTGGCCGAGTTCCGCACCGATTACGAACCCAGGTCGAAGAAGATCCAGTTCAAACACCATCACTGAACGGCGAGGTAGTAACCCCCATCGCGGATCTGCGGGCTGGAGTCGCTATTCCTTTATTACTTTATGTGTCGCCAAGCGCGCGATGTGTCTGTCGTTCTGGTGCATCTACGCTACTGGGCGTAGGAGCGGGTTCCGTCGATGGAGCCGGCGATCGGCATTCCGGGGGGCAGCGGCCGTGCGGCCACGTAGTAGCGCCGGGCGTAGAGGGCGTCGCGTACGGTGCGAAATCCACCGAAGCTATCCGGATAGACCCAGATCGTCACAAACGTGGTCTTGGGGTCGCGGCCGGCGAGCACTTTCCAGAGTAGGCCCCCGGGGCCGATGGCTTGGTCGACGGGCTCTCCCCGGTGGTCGTTCGTCGGAACGATTTGCCACTCGACCAGCCGCGCACGCCGCACTGGAGCTCCGAGGAGAATGCGTTGAGGGAGGGATTCCTGATCAACGGCGACGCGGTACCGCAGCACGAAGTCACCGATCGGTCCGGCCACTCCCTCCGCGTGACCGGTCTGTTCCAGGGTGGGCCTCAATTGGTCCCGTTGCCGCCGCGCGCCGCTCAACAGCGACGCAAGGGGGATAAAGCTAAGCCGGTTCCGCTGCAACTCGAAATGCAGCTCAGCCTCGCCCGGCGCCACCGGCCTGCTCACGGGAGCCTTAAGCTCAAGCACTCGTGCTGCGGGCGGCTGCGGGGGGAGATCGGAGGAGCTGGCAAGCTCTTGCAGACGCCGCTGCAGGTCCGCCTCGAGCTTTAGCTGCTCGGACAGCTCTTTCTCGGCCACTTCTCGCTCACGCACCGCTGCACGCAGCTCTGCCCTTTTCTGTTCGACGCCCGCCCTTAGCTTCGCCAGTTCGGCGGCAAGACGGTCGTGGCTCCGCTGGATGGCGTCGATTTCCTGGCGAACTGCCGAGGCGCGTTCCCGGAGCGCGTGGAGTTCGTTGTCGAGCAGCGCCCTGGCATGGTCCGGTACCGCTCGGGTCGTGACGTTGACGCCAACGATGGCGACGAGCACCACCAGAACGCCGATCAGGTTGGCCACCACGTCCACGAAGGACTCGGATCCCACCTCGCTGTTGTCCCGTCTTTTCATCGTCGGCCCCCCGTGCTATATCCCGGTGCGGTGTGTGGGGCACTGAGCTTCTGCGTTCCGGTCGTCAGCGGCTTGAGATAGGCGAGGCTTCTGCGCAGAGTCTGTGCGTCGTCGTCCGTGATCAGCACCGCTTCCATTTCCACTCCGGCTCGGGCCAGATGCCACTTGAGCCGCCAGTAGTCCAACACCGCATCTGGCGTAATCATGCAGATCAGCCGGGGACGCACTTCGAGCACCACGAGACGCGATTCCACCGCGGTCAGGCTGGCGAGGCTTCGAAGAAGTTCGTTGAGCCGGTGGTCGTCGAGGTTTTCGGCCCCATAAGTTCCCACGTGCGGCAGCACGGAGATGGAGTGTCCGGTTAGCAGGGCGTGTACGGGTCGGTACCAGACACCGCCGTGTGGAGGAGTGAGTACGAGGGGGCTTGGGGCAGGGGCGGGAGCGGCTGCCCCATGGGTACCAGGCTTGCGGGGGCGATTGGCCGGGACGTTTTTCGGCCGCGTACCGTACTTGCGGGGGCGGGCGTTTGAGGGGGGTTTTTCCGTCCTGCTATGCTTGTTTCTAGGGAGCGTGTGCGAGCCGCTCCGCAGGGGGGCTGTACTGCTAGATCCCGCCTTGGCTGCGATCAATGGCACCTCAGGTAGACCGTGGGGCGATGAGGACGCCGGGCTACCGGGCGGCTGACGCGCCTGCAGGCGCGCCACGGCCAGCAGCTCGCGCAACTCGCCCGGGGTCACGCGGTCCAGCTCGGGAAATTGCAGGTGTTTTTCCGCTTCGACCAGCTCGTAGCCGAACCGGAGCCCTGCGGCCTCCAGTTGGTGCATACTTGCGTAAAAGGGAGCAATCCCGGCCGGTCGAACGATCAGGACCGGGTAGGGCCGTGCAATACCCCGGCGCTCGAGCATGCGCACGAGCGTGTGGGTGAAGATCTGAAAGGCCGACCTTCCGGCGGGCCCCATCGCAAAATCGGTTTCGAACAGATCGATTCCCGCAGGCTGCAACGTCACGCGGTCGCGGCGACATTCAAAGAACAGAGGTACTCGATCGTCGCCATGGGGGCTTGCCACCAGGGTCACCACCCATCCGGGTTCGTCAATCTTCGCCGCCCTCTGCTGCTCCGTGTTTTGGAGGTGGGACAACCTGGAACGCAGTTGCGCGGTTCGGCGCTGGGTCTCTCGCAGACGCCCTCTCAGGCTGGCTGTCTGCTCGCGTTCGCTAGCCGTCCGTTCGACGATGTGGGCGAGTTCCGCTTGGAGGGCAGCGAGCTGCTTCCGCAGGGCGGCCACCTGGCCGGCCAGGTCCTCCCGCCTCTGGACCTCTGCCCGCACCGCAGCACGTGCTTCGGAGACCGCCCGGCGGGCTTCACGGATACGCTGGCGGCGAGTGTCGTTGAAGAGTGCCTGGCGACTCACCACCAGCAGCAGCAAGCAGAGAACGCCCACCGTGCTCAACAACACGGCGAGCACCGGGAACAAAGGCAGTCCCTCCGCGTTGTGTCCAGAACGTGCTCGACGCTTCAAGCCGCTTCCCGTTGCGAGCTGCTCGGAGAGGGCTCCGACGAGACTATCAGCGAGCGCACCCGCGCGTTGAGCAGTTGCACCGTGCTCCCAAGCAGATGGACCGTCTCCTCCAGGCCGGTTACCTGAAGCAGGGTTGCCAGATTCTGCTGCAGCGTACGTTCCATGGTTGCGATGCGGTCCGTCTTATCCAGAAAGTCGCGGATCGCCTTGGCGAGTTCCTGGACCGCCGCCACGGAACTGGTCAGCTCCGTCACCACCTGGGTGAGCTGGGCCGAAGCGTCCGAGAGGGTTTCCTGTTGCGAGATGGCGAGCTGCTTGAAAGCATGGGCGGTGTTGGCGAGCTGTCGTTCCAGACTATCGGCCCCCTCAGCCGTGGCCTGTTCCAACCGACCCGCAGCCTGGACCAGAATGTCGGCGCAGGTTTCCGCCAGTTCCTGCGCGAGCGCTCTCCAGGAATCGTGTTGGGAGCGCTCGTAGCTGCGGAGCTCCTCCAGCATCCGGGCTGCTGCGTCCTGGAGGAGCTGCGTCTGTTCCTTCGCTATCCTTTGGATGGTGGCGGCCCACGCGTGCCGTTCGGCCTCCCAGCACTGCTGTACAGGAACGACAGCGGCTCGAATCGCCTCCTGGATGCGGCGGGCTTCGTTCGAGACCGGCTGGGCGAGGACGGCCAACCGTTGCTGGAGGTCGAACCGGGCGAACCGGTCGGCCTCGGCCAACGTTTCCCGCTGCGCTCGATCGATCCCCGCACTGACCGCCATCAGCCCGATCGATAGGGCCAGGGCCAGGGCGGTCGTGTCGAAAGCGACGGCCAGACCGCCGGTGACTTCTCCAAGAGCTTCCTCAAGCTGTTCCGGGGTAACGTGTGCGATCGCGGCCGTGATTCCGAGAACGGTGCCCAGGAATCCGAGGATGGGGATCGCCCACGTAACGAACCGAAGCCCGGTGTTGCTCCGTTCGAGACTGTCGTAATCCAGCTCACCCATGTCCCTGGTTACCGCGGCGTACGCTTCGGGCGTGCGGAGTCCACCGGCCGGGTCGGCCATTGCGGCAATCCTACGACCAGCAAGCGAGGTTTCAAGGGGGCCGAGTTGGTCTCGAAGCCAGGCTTCTGCGTTTTGTCTCTGCGCCAAACGGGGGAAATCGATCCGTTCTACCAGCGAGCGGGCTCGCTTCAGGCACAACCGCTCCCAGGCCACGGTCCAACACCGGTCGGCGAGCATGGCCATGCCCGCCAAGAAGAGCGCCACGGTCCAGCGTTCGATGGGATGCCCGTCCAGGTACCGCTTGGCCCAGTGCCCGTCCGGCAGTCCCGGCACAACGTTGCGGTAGACCAGGACGAAGAGGCTCGCAGCAGCAACGAAGAGCAGCAGCTTCCTGAATACGACAAGCGAGATTCGCGAGGACACTTGGGAAGCTCCAAATCGACGTCAGACCGACCGGTTCCAGTCCCAGCAAGGCTACTGAGTGCGTCAGCTTGCGCTAAGACCAGTTGGTCGGAGAGCCGACGGCCATCCGTCCCGAACGGGCATGTCGGCGATGTGGTAGCCCAGAGTGCAGCGTCGAGCTGCTCGGCGTCGCGCTCAGCGGGATGGTGCTCTTGCGCCGCCGTACCGGGCGCCGCTCTGCATGCGCGCAGCAGGCAGTGATCACGGAGTGTGCGGAGCCGGGCCGCGACGGTCAGCGTCGTGTGGCAAAGGCGGCCAGATCCTGGGCGTCCAGAGCCTGGATTGCCTTAGTGGCGATGTAACGCACGCCGTGGTCCTTGTCGTGCTGCATTTGGGCCAGTAGTCGTGTTGCACGCTTCTGGTGCCGAGCGGCCAGGCTGGCCGATAGAGCTACCGCTCGCCGGACCAGAATGGACTTGTCCCGGGCAAGAAGGGTAAGCAGTTCGAGCAGTTCTGCGTGTTCCGGATTGTGCCGGGCGAGCGTGAGGACGGCCAGGGCGCGGCGATCGATGTCGACGGTAAGCGCCGCATCAAGATACCGGTGCACGTAGTACTGTCCCCCGGAGCGCAGTCCGTAGAGGACTTTCCAGGCGTCTTCCAGCACAAGACTGCCGTCCTTCCAGACCATGTTGGGGGGAATCGGGGTTACTCGCGCGGCTGTCTTTGCGACGCCGGCCAATTCGCTTGCGATTTGCGCGGGGAACTTACCCTTGTAACAGCGATCGAGAGCTGCGATACAGGCGGTGGCGACGTCGTCGGAGTTGTCGTGGATCCCGGCAAGGAGCTGATTCTGCACCAGGCGTGCTTTTTTCCCTGCCAAGATCAACCCACCTGCGGCGATGACCTGCGTTTCGTCGTCGTCGGAGGCCAGGCGTTTTGCCAGTGCCTTTACCCCCTCGGCCCCCATCCTGCCCAGCGAACAGCTCGCCACCCACCGCAGCAGGCGGCGCGGTTGATCGAGGAGAGCGGCGATATCGGGGGTGAGTTCGGCCGCGGGCTCACCGATTTCCCCGGCCGTTTCCAGAGCGGCGACCTGGACCTGGATGTTGCCGGAATTCAACGCGCGGCGCAGGAGCGGGACGGCTTTGCTGCCGGAGCGTCTCAGAGCCCGAACGGCGCCGCACCGGACCTCCGCGTCAGGATCTTCCAATGCTTGGGCGAGTTCGGGTACGGCGTACGCTTCCTCACCCGCTACTGCCCCCAGGGCAGCTACCGCTTCCTGGCGGACCCGCTTATCGTCGTCGATCAGTTGTTGACGGATGAAGGGAAGCAAGGGGGCAGCATCCTTCCCCAGCTTGCTGATTCCCATCAGGGCCACGCTTCTTGCTTCCGGCGCGCCAGCCTGGAGTACCTGGCGAAATGCTTCGAGGGCCTGGTCCGTACCGAGCTCAAGCGCCGACTGCATCGCCTGGTACCGTTCCACCGCGGATCCGGCGCTCATGCGGGCGACAACCTCGCGGACCGTTTGCCGTTCGTCGGTTCGGAGCGAACGGAGGTAGACCACGGCGCCCACAGCGACAATGCCGAACAGAAGGGAGAAGATCTGGGAGCGGGTCATCGCAACCTCCCGGTTTCCCGAGACTTGGCCGACGTCGCGCCTGGAGCAAAGCAACCGTTACTTAATTAGCAAGTTCGTGCCCGTTTTGCAATAGCTTGAACGCCGGAGCGGACGAGGGAGCTCTGCCCGGTGGCTCCGGAATACTCCTGGAGGCTGCACGCCGGCTTGCGGGCCAGCCCGCTGCGGCCGGTGGCGATGGGATGATTCCGGGCCGGCGCGGCGTGCTGCGGCGCGAATGGCCGATATGATTCGGCGAGCGAGTGGGCTACCGTGGTTTCGGAGGCCGTGCATGTCTGAGGCTGTTCCGTCTCGCCGAGCCGTGGTCACCGGTGCATCGAGTGGAATCGGGCGCGCGGTTGCGTTGGAACTGGCCCGGCGCGGCTATGACGTGCTCGTCCACTGTCGACAGCGTGTCTCGGAGGCCAACCGGGTGGTGGAACTCGTCCGAGAGCTCGGTCGGGAAGCGGCCGTCGCGGTGGCCGACCTCGGAGACCCCTCCCAGTGCCGGCAACTCGTCGACCATGCCTGGGAGACGTGGGGCCCGGTCGACGTCTGGATCCATAATGCGGGGGCAGACGTCCTGACAGGCCCCCATCGCAAAGATCCCTTTGAACGGAAACTGGAATTGCTCTGGAACGTTGATGTACGTGGCACGGTCCTCTGTACCCGGGCCATTGGGCAGTACATGAAAAAACGAGGTTCAGGCACAATCGTGACGGTCGGCTGGGACCAGGCAGAGACCGGAATGGAGGGGGACAGTGGCCAGTTGTTCGCGGCCACGAAGGGGGCCGTGATCTGTTTTACGCGAGCCCTTGCGGTGGACCTGGCGCCGTCGGTTCGGGTCAACTGCGTTGCGCCCGGCTGGATCCGCACGTCATGGGGAGCAACGGCATCGGACTACTGGCAACAACGGGTGCTCGATGAGACCCCTCTGCGTCGGTGGGGGACGCCGGAGGACGTGGCGGCTGTGGTCGCATTCTTGTGCAGCGACCAGGCGTCCTTCATCACCGGTCAGACGATCCGCGTGAACGGGGGCGCCGTCCGGGCATGACCGCCGTAACTTAGCAGGGGAGTGGATCACTGCCGCAGGAGGCCGTTCGCTTTGGTGCGAACAGTGGTCGAGCTGCCATGGGTCACACGGGCGCCTGCAGGGAAAAATTGACGAGGCGAGCGCGGCTGTGTCCAGTCGCAACGGGCGATGGTTCACTCATGCGCGGAGGACGGCGATGGCGGAAGAGAAGACGTACAGTGAAGCTGAGGTGCGTGAGCGGCTGCAGCGCGAGTTGCCCGGGTGGGAGTACCGGGATGGCTGGATTCGCCGTACCTACATCACGCCCGGGTTTGCGCACACGCTCCTTTTGGCGAACGCGATCGGCTACATTGCCGAGGCGGCCTGGCACCATCCAGATCTGACCCTCGGGTACGCCAAGGTGACGGTCAAGCTGCAGACACACTCGGCCCGAGGTATTACGGATAAAGACTTCGAGCTGGCGCGCGAAATCGAGCGGCTCGCCCTCTGGCGACCGGCCGAAGGCTCGGCCCTGCCCGGCTATCCCAAGAATTGGGTTCGGCCGGAGAAGAAGAGCGATTGATCGATAAGGGGGTTTGTTACACGGACGGTCGTAGGCCGCTCGGCGCCACTCGCCTCTGGACCGGCGCCGAAGCCGCCGGTTCTGGGGCTACCGCTATCCCTGCGCGGAAAGGGGGATGGTACGGGGTGCGTCGCGTTGACGCTTGACACCGTCGGGGCCTGCAGAAGATGGCGAGGCGGATCGCGTTCGTGACCGGTAAGCTGGCTGAACCGGCCGTCCGGAGAGTCACGGCTGAACTTGCGCCTCGCTACGACTTCGAGCCCCTGGTGTCGGTTCTGAACATCAGCGTGGCGGGCTTGATGACAACCGAATGGGTGGCGCGCCATCTGCGGCTCGATTCCCCGGTCGATCTGGTGCTGCTGCCGGGGCTGTGCCGGGGAGACCCGCAAGTGATCGAGGACCGCCTCGGGGTACCTGTGCGGAAGGGTCCCAAAGACATCTGGCAGCTCGCCCGCTTCTTCGGCGGCCGCGACGAACGGCCCGCCGAGTACGGTGCCTACTCGATCGAGATCATTGCCGAGATCAACAACTGTCCTGAGCTGGAGCCGGAGGAAGTCCTGCGCCGGGCAGAGGAGTTCCGCAGGCAGGGGGCCGATGTGATCGACGTCGGTTGTAGCCCCGGACAACGCTGGCTGGGGGTGAGCGACTGTGTGCGACGGTTGGTGGACGCCGGGTACCGCGTCTCCGTGGACACGCTTGATCCCTGGGAGGCAGCTCAGGCCGCTCGGGCCGGGGCTGAGCTGGTCTTGAGCGTCACGCATCGGACGGCACCGCTGGCAGCCGATTGGGGGTGCGAAGTGGTCGCTATCCCCGAGCGGCCGGGGGACTGGGGTAGCCTGGAGCAGGCGGTGGAGCGGCTCGAAAGGCTCGGTGTGAAGTTCCGCATCGACCCGATCCTGGAACCGATTGGCAGCGGGTTTGCCCAGTCGATCGGCCGCTACCTCACGGCTCGGCGGCGTTGGCCCCAGTGTGAGATGCTCATGGGGGTGGGCAACATCACGGAGCTGACCGACGCGGACTCGGCCCCGATCAACGTGCTCCTCGCCGGCATCTGCGAGGAACTCCGCATCCGAAGCGTGCTTACCACTTCGGTAATCAACTGGTGCCGGACGAGCGTTCGCGAGCTGGACCTGGCCCGGCGACTGGTCCACTTTGCCGTGCGCCAACGTGTCCCCCCGAAGAACCTGGAACCCGACCTCGTTCTCCTGCGGGACCCCCGTTTGAACGAACCGGACGAAGGGTTTCTGGCCGAGCTCGCCGAGCGGATCAAGGACCCCAACTACCGGATCTTCGCCGCAGGGGGGAAGATCCACGCGATCAACAACGAGGGGCACCGCTCGCACACCGACCCGTTCGCCTTATTCCGGGAGTGCAACCGCACCGGTAAGATCAGCGCCGAGCACGCCTTCTACCTGGGCTACGAGATGTGCAAAGCTTTTCTGGCCCTTACCCTTGCGAAGAATTACGTTCAGGACGAACCCCTGCGCTGGGGGTTCCTGACCCCGGAGGAGAAATACGGGCATTCCTGAGGGCGCCTGATTGGTGCCCGGGATGACCATTAGACGCTGGCACCTCTCAACGCTTGACGAGTACCGGCTTCCGCCGGGCCTGTTCGTAGAGACGGCGCCATTCCTCGGAGCCGTCGTCCGGCACCAGTCGGGTGGTCACGCCCCGTTCGAAGTAAGGCATCTGGCCGGTCCGAGCGATGTCGAGCATGAAGTTCACCCGCCCCGTATTGGCCACATAGAGCCGCCGGCCGTCGGGCCATCGAACTTCGATCAGCCGGGGTGGATCAGGCCGACGCTTCGGTTTGGGCACGCGGTAACGCTCGACCGCATCCCGATCCAGTTCGTAGCCAAGGCCGGGGCCTTCCGGAACGCGGGCCATACCTTTCTCCACGCGAATGGGAGATGCAAGAAGTTGAGATTCGTAAAGCTGGTGGCAGTTGACTGCTGGCCAGGTCGCATGAGAGAGGACGGCACCGAAGTGTAGGGAGAAGGCCGCCGTGATTCCGGTACCCACGAGCTGCAGCCAGAACGGTTTGTCCGCCATCGCTGCTACGTGGCCGTTGCGCAGCACAGTGCTTGCTCCTCCTCCGATCACGAATCCGTCGCATACGTCTTCGCGGAGCGCTACCAGAGGCGGGGGGCTCCCGTAGTGCATGGCGATCGGAGTCTTTACCGCCGCGCGGATCCGCTTGTTGCCCGACACGTCGCTCTGGGGGATCGGGGTCTCGTAGATCCCCACTTGGGGGTACTGCTCGAGCTCACGAAGGATCGGGATTGCCCGGTCGGCATCGAGCAGAGTGTCGTTAAAGTCGAGGTCTATCTTGAACTCTGGGGGTAGCGCCTTGGCCGCGCTTTCGACCTGCGCCCAGACATCGAACCAGGGCCGACCTTTCGTCTTGTACGCCAGGTAGCCCTGGCGGAGGGCTTCCTTGCATTCGATGACCATGTCTTCGGGCGAGGTGTCGATGTTCCACCAGGACAGGGGGGTCTCGCGGTGAACCTGCCGGCCCAACAAGCGGTGGATCGGAACTTCCAGCGTGCGTGCGACCGCGTCGAATAGAGCCATTTGTAGACCGGCACCCAGGGAGTCGTCCCACATCAGCTCGGCCGCATTCTGCCCGATCACGCGCCGTACGTCCTCGTCGCTGGGAACGCCCCACGTGTAGTAGAGCAGGGTTTCCCCGAAGCCTGTAATACCGGAGCGCAGAGTGACCTCGCAGATCTCGGTGTACTGCCAGTGAGGCAGTTCGCGCGCCATGTTCCGCGCAGGCACGGGGCGGTACGGTACTTTCAACGTCGTGCGATTCACCTTATCGACGGTCAAGTAGCGACCGAGCCGATCAACCATCGCCCGAAGCTTCCGGTTCCAGATGAGAGGGACGGTCAATGCGCCGAATACTTGGGCCAGAAAGCTTCTTCGGTCCATCGGCAGGCATGTCGGGTTCATGGTGTCACCTCCGGCGTTGCTTGAACCGAGTGTAGCACGGCTCGGGCAAGGATGCGCGAGGAAGACAACGAGTTCAACGAGGGGGAATGTGGCCGGTTCCATTGGGGCACGGGACCAGCGAGGTGGAGACGCTCTACCGCCTGGCGACGCGCGCCGCGATGCGACAGGGTGGAACGAGAGGGTGAAACGGTCTGATTCGGGCCGGACGGCCTTTCCCGCGCGGCCCGACACGGCGCGCAGGCTGTGGCCCGATGGGCACAGGTTACGACGCTTCGTCTCCGAGGGGGCGCCGGCAGAGCTCGAGGACGCGGCGAGCGTAATCAATGCAGGTTGCGGCGTCCCTGGCGTTGTAGACATCATGGGGGGCCATCCAGCCTTGGTGCGGCTGGGGGTAGCGTGCTTTCAAGTAGTGCCACTCCAGGGCGCGGAGTTCTCGGCGGACCGAGCGAAAAAAGGGGTATTTTCGCCGCACGGCGCGGTACAGGTCCTGAAGGGAGTGTTTGTCCAGCAGGTCGTCTCTGCCCATCTTGACAAGGACTGCCTTGAGAGCGAGTTCCGCAGCCTGGTGCGCGCAGAAGCACGACCAGTTAAAGAAGCCATGCTCACCAAGTAGTTCAGCAGCTTCCAGGTTCCGCTCAGCCTGCTGCCACCAGCGGCGGGAGGGATCGCCGCTGTTTCCTCCGGTCTGTTGCTCGTCGGTGCCGAGCATCATCTTTTCCTTCCGCGGCTTCGAGAAAAGCTTGGCTAGAGGGTGATGCGCTCGCTGAGGGCGCACTTTGCTCTGGTGGCACACGTGATCATACGGCCGCGCCGTTATCCGACCGGTCTGAGCGTGGGGCTGCGGCTGAGCGGCCCCGGTTCTGTCCGCATCGGCGCGCCGCCCGGTGTGTTCCAAGACGCCGTGTATCGCTCTTGGCCTGAAGGGGACCGGATTCCGAACGACTTTTCCGGTGAGCCTCGCCGGGTTCGGATGGCTTGCCTCAGGGTTGTGCCTGGGGCGGATTCGCCAGTCCGGGTCGGTAGGGGGCATCGCTGGTGCCAGCCGAAGGGGGCTGGACATTGGCCGAGGGGCTGAAGGGGTGTTGAGCGACGGAACGCTGCCTTCGTCTTTTTCGGGCCGGGGAGCCGGTCGGTAGCCGCGAGAGAAAGTAGCACGCGTTGCCGGGGAGGCCGTCTCCTGGGCTTGCCTTATCCGGCCAGCCTTGCGCAGGAGAAGGCGACCCGCCGAACGCAGGTACGCGAAGAACGCTGTCCACGCGGCCCGGTATCGCAATGGCGTGTTTTGAACCGCTGCAGCGGGGTGCGGACGGTCTTGGACGAGGGACTTGACAGCTCGGTCTGAGTTGGGTATGCTGCAACCAGAGGCGGAGAGTTGGAGAACACGTCATGGAACGGGTTCGGTGCCTCAAGTCAGCTCGTTTCGTGCTGGCCGTGTCTGTCTGTCTGTCTGTCTGTCCCTCTCTGTTGTAGGTTGTCGGGTGGCGGCCGACGGCAGGGCCGGGGGAGATTCCCAAACGTCGGTGAGGCAGGATCCGCTCGGTGCCGTACGGTTGGCCAATCCGATGGTCCGTGATGTGGCGTTAACAACCGAGCTCACTGTCACGCTCCATTATGTTCTTGTGAATGACAGTTCGGAGGATGTCATCGTCCGGCTGGCGGAGGTGAGTCCTGCGTGCTGTGTGGCGGCGCAGCAAAGGGGGCCCCTTCTGCTGCGTGCCGGTCAGTCAAAACCGTACGGTCGGCGTGTGCGGCTACCGGTTCAGGCGGATACTATAGGGGGAAAATGCCGCTTCGTGGTTTCAACGGCGGACAAGACGCGGCGTATTAGTCCCAAGTCCCTACCGGCGCGGTTTAGGGTCTCGGTCCTGGAGCCGGTCGAGCTGGTTGGGAGCGAGGCGGACACGAGGTTACTTGGGGCTGGTTTGTGTGGCGATGCGGTGCCGGTGGAAGCAGAACTCCACGTCCGCGCGCTGAAGGGAGAGAAGGTTCCCGAGGACGGAGCGGCATACGCCCTGGTCCTTGGGGGGGCGACTGGCGACCTGCAGGTCAGGGATTTCTTGGGGTACGGTGAGATTGGGGGGCGTATTGTCGAGTACCGGTGGCGGGTGCGGGGAAGGTTGCAGATTCCGCTCGAACCGGGCATCTCGCCACCGGCCGATGTTATCGTACAAGCAGGCGGAAAGGAGCTCGGTCGCACCTGGTTCCTGCTCAGGGCGGACTCGAGGTATGAGGTCGAGCCGCGGACGGTGGTTTTGAAGTGCGACGGCACGTCGCACGAGCATCAGTTCCTGAACGTGGTGCGGGGTAGGGACGGTGAGGTAGCGAGGGTGGCCAAGCTTGTGTGCCGGGGACCGGTGCACGCCTCTGTGGAAGAGACCGAGGCAGGGGAGTACGTGGTACGCAGCGTCTTCACGTGTGGGGAGGACTCGCCCAGCTATGCCGAGGTCCAGCTTCATTTCGATTCGGAAAAACAGCGGTTGGTGAAGATTCCTGTGTTGCATTTGGCTGTTGAGCGCGAGTCGGTGAGAGTAGAAGAGAAGGGAGCAAGATCCGTGCGCTAATGCGGGGCGTACGGGGGAGTAGGCGGGATGTGCTTTGCACAGGCATGTCGAAATGCCGGTGTGGTGCGTCGCCGGGGGATGACCCTGGTTGAGGCGTTGGTGGTGGTCGGGGTGTTGTTGATCCTGGCGGGGCTGTTGTTGCCGGCGTTGGGGCGGGTGAGGGCGACGGTTCGTCGGCTGCGGTGTGCGGCGAATCTGCGTGAGCTGGCGGTGGCCACGATCCAGTACCACGACGCGATGGGCTGCATGCCGCCGACGGATTTGAGTTGGTGGGAATGGCTGGCACCTGGGCTATCGGACCACGTCATTTCGAGAGATTTTAGTCCCCAGTCGCATCTACTACCGTGGCTAGGGCAGACTGAGCTGTATAACGCGATCAATTTCCAAGTAGACCATTTCATGGCGCACCCGTTTCTTGCGGACACGTATGCTTTTCGAGCGAATCTGACGGTGTTGCGGACACGAGTGGAGGTGTTTGTGTGTCCTGCAGATGGGGAGGCCCGGAAAGGGCCGTGCTTGTCTTACCGGGGCAATATGGGGCTTCTGGATCACATTCCGACTAGGCGTGGATGGCCGGACAGCGGGCACGGGATGTTCCGCGCGCCTCCGATTACGTTGGCGGAGGTGACGGATGGTCTGTCAGTGACGGCGATGTACGCGGAGCGGGTCGTGGGGAGCGTGCAAGCGGGCCAGCGTAGTCGGGACACGGACCCAGTGCGTCGGGCCATGCTTCCGGCGTCAACGGGCGTGGACGTGCCACGTCGAGCGGACCAGTGGGCGGCGGTTTGTGCCGTTGCGAGCGTGGTGAACTGGGGGGTGGTATGGCCCAATTGGCTGGCGGGTCGGTACTGGCTGCCCACGACGGGTCGTTTTGCGTTGTACAACCACGTGCTGGTTCCGAACGCGACGGTTTGGGACTGTTCTCTAGCGTACAACTGGGGAGCGTTTAGTGCGAGGAGTGTTCACGCTGGTGGTGTGGTGAATGTGGTGTTTGGCGACGGTCATGTGCGGCCCGTGTCGGGCTCAATCGATCTGAAGGTTTGGCGAGCGCTAGGCACGCGGGACGGAGGGGAGCTGGTGTCGCTTGAGTGGTGAAGGGATAGGGAGTTGCCATCTGACTTTCCCGTGATCCTTAACGGAAGTGAGGCCGGAATGGGCAAATTGACGGGTGAACTGTGCATGTGGTAGGTAAGCCTGCCAGTTGCGGAGGTATGAGAATGGTTCGAGTACATGTGCGGCGCGTCTTGTGGGTGTTCTTGGTTGGGGTTGGGACGCTTCTGGTGCTGGCGAGCGTGCGGGTCGGGGGAGCGCCTGGGGAGCGCGTCGAGGCCCCGGCGTTACTGGAGTTGCGTGCGGGCGACACGGGAGTTGGCGAGAGAGTGAGCACATGCGATTACGAAAACTATTTTGTGCCCGTGTGCGGAGATCCCGGAGATCCGTGCACGAAGTGTGAGGTGAGTTCTGGGGGCAAGCTGGTGGTTAATGGCGGCGACGGCTGGAGGATGACAACTCTGTACGACTGCGGCAAGGTGGTCGAAGGACGTTGTAACGAGACCTATGCCTGCGTTAACACCCGGGCGCTCGATCGGGAATGCAGGGACCTGCAGTTGGTGGAGCAGCAGCCAATTGTCGGCCCGAAATAGTCGCGGAGAGCATCCGGCACACGAATACCGGTCAAGAGAAATGGGAGGATATGTTTCCATGACGGGCCGCTCCGAGTGTGTCCTGTGTCGCTGGTTTGTGCACCATGTCCTTCTGGCCGTGTTGGCGTCCGCGTTTCTTAAAGCCCAGGCTGTCGCTCAGCAAGCCGCGGAGGCCTGGGCCGTTCTGGACCGGGTGACGGAGGCATACCGGGACGTGTACGACCTGCGTTTTGAGTATGACAAGTGGGTCGACTACGGGCAGGACGGGACGGTCGATGTTACGAGGACTGGGAGGTTTCTTTTTCGGCTACACGAGCAGGCCTTCATTGAGGAGGAAAGCTCTCAATACCTGGGGAGGGCATTCAGCACGCACACTATAGTGAGCATGTTGCGCGGCAAGTACAGCAGGTACGAGAAGAGATCGGACAGCGTGGAGGGGACCCTTTACCGGACCACGAGGTCGGATATGTGGACCTGGGGCGCAGGCGGCGTTACCTTGCTGTTCGATCCGATGCTCATAGACCGAAAGGAGTATGTTGCGTTCCTCGTTGGAGAGGAGCGAGTCGGGCTTCGTAGATGCGCGCACGTGTTCCTGATTGGACGCCAAATCGTAGGCGAGCGGCGGTATCGGGAACTCGTGGCCATGGCGGCGCGGGGTGACGTTCCGAAGGAGCGGGCTGGCTACCACTATTGGGTTGACGTTGGTCGCGGGGTGGTTCTCAAGTATGAGTCTGTGGCGCGTTCGCGCGAACCAGGTAAAGAGCGCACGGAGGTGGTGAGAAGCACGACCAGAGCGACGGAGGTTCGTCGCTTTCAGAGCGATGATGTGGAGATCTGGCTTCCGGTCGAAGTGGAGGAGGAGTTTGCGCCGTTTTACCGGTACGGTCCGCTTGGAAAGATTCAGGTGATGCGAGGCCATAAAGTGCGGATTGTGATTATACCGGACACGGTGGAGATCAACGTGCGCGCGCCGGATGACGCCTACGTGATTGATCCGCCACCGGGTACGCGGTTGCAGCCGGATGTGCATATCGATGAATCAAAGCTACCTGGGGCTAGCGTGGAGAGCGCGTCGCGGGGGGTGACCGTGACGAAGAGGATGATGGAGGAGGCGGATCGTCAGTTACGGGAGCATGGGTTGAGGCCGGTGGAGCCGGCGAGTGGGAGTTGGTGGCGTATTGGGGTGTTTGTGGCGGGGGCTGTTTTGATT
>JALSID010000165.1 GCA_026981825.1 Planctomycetota bacterium | reverse complement strand
TCAGTGCCATAACCACCCGTACAACCCGGTCGACCAGCGGGAGTACTACAACTTCCTGGCTTACTTCAACACCCAACGCGACTGGGACCTGCGCGAGGACCTGCCCAAGATCCGCGTTCCTCGCGATCGCGCCCAGTTCGGTCGAACGATGGAGCTGTTCCGGCGGCGGGCCGCGTTGGAGCACGATCAAGTCACCGAAACCGGAAGCCTGGCCGCCCAAACGCCCTGGACCTACCTCCGCCCCGTACACGCGGTTTCCACCGGTTTGACCGAACTGGTTGTACGCTTCGACGAAAAGGGGGTGCCGGAAATCCACGCGACGGGAACGGTCTCCCATGACTCGCGTTTCACGCTTGAGTTTGCCCTGCCTGAACAACACACGCGGATCACCGCGTTGCTTGTGGAAGTAAAGCCTCTGAATCCGGACAAAGCGATCCACACGCCGGAGCTGGGGTTTGTGATCTCGGAGATCAAGGCGGAACTGCTTCGTCGGAAGTCGTCGGAAGGCGACGGGCAAGACAAGGACGAATGGGAAGCGGCTCCGATCGAGCTGCGCTGGGCGTTGGGGGACGAGACGTTGCCCTTTGGCGACGCCCAGGCGAGCCTGAAGCCGGACAAGGCCGGCTGGGGGGCCAAACCACGCATGACGCATACGCGCCGTCTGGTGCTTGTGCCGAAGAGTCCCGTCGACTACGCGCCCGGCTCGCGTCTTCGCCTCGTCATCCGTCAGGAAGATGCGCCGAAGGACCTGGCCCCGCTCGTGATGCACCGCAGCCGTTATGCGGTGACGGACAGCGATGCGTGGACATCGTACGTGAATTCGAGTGTCTTCCAGGAAAGGTGGCGTGAGCTGGAGGAGATCAAGCGAGAGCAAGCAGCAATTAAGGGGGTGAATCTGCCGATCATGCTCGAACAGGATCCCTGGCTGCGTCGGGCCACGGCGGTGTTTCGCCGGGGTAACTGGCAGGACAAGACGGAAATCGTCGAACCTGCTCTGCCCCGTATGTTCGGTGTGCGGAGCCAGCCGGTGGACCGGCTGGGCATGGCGCGTTGGCTGGTTTCGGAGCAGAACCCGCTCACGGCTCGGGTGACGGTGAATCGGTTCTGGCAGGAGCTGTTTGGGGTTGGGATTGTGGAAACCTCGGACGACTTCACGCTCAGCGGCACGCCGCCTTCGAACCAGGATCTTCTGGATGGTTTGGCGGTGCGGTTTCAGAGGGATTTTGGCTGGAGCGTGAAGCGACTGTTGCGGGAGATTGTGGTTTCGGCCACGTATCGGCAATCGGCGCGGACGACGGATCGGTTGGCGGAGCTGGATCCGCAGAACCGTTTGTTTGCACGGGGGCCGCGGTTGCGGTTGACGGCGGAGATGGTACGGGACAATGCGTTGCAGGTGTCGGGTTTGCTGACCTACCAGTTGCACGGCCCGCCGGTGATGCCGCCGCAACCGGAGGGGATCTGGCGTGCGGCGCGGAGCAGTCTGCGGTGGAAGACGGACACGGGGCCGGCGCGGTACCGGCGTGGGTTGTACGTGATCTGGCGGCGGTCCAGTCCGTACCCGAGTTTTCTGACGTTTGATGCGCCGCAACGGTTGGTCTGTTCGTCGCGGCGAGTGATCACGAACACGCCGTTGCAGGCGTTGGTGACGTTGAACGACGAGGCGTATGTGGAATGTGCGGTGGGTCTTGGGGATCGGATGCTGCGGCATGGGGGTAGTGTGGAGGAGAAGCTCGCGTATGGATACCGTTGTGCGACGGGTCGGAGTCCGGATAAGGAGACGCTTGCGGTGTTGAGGAGCGTGTACGAGGAGGGGCTGCGGGAGTACACGGCGCATCCGGACCTGGCCAAGGCGCTGGCGGGCGATCCGAAACGAGCCGCCTTTGCCCTCGTCGCCAATACGATCCTCAACCTGGACGAAGTGCTCAACCGGTGAGCACAACAACCGGTGCGTCAAAGCGGAGACTTAGCCCCCTGGTAAGGAGCCAGGCCTCGGGCGGACGACGCAACTTACCCGCGAAGGCCCGTAGCCATCCGATAGGGTGTGGCCTCTGCTTGCGGACGCAAGCCCCCGCCTTGCCGCCTGAAAGACCAAGGATGGCCGGCTTTCGTACTGTGGCATCCGAGTTCAGCATGGCCGCCGGCTTTGAGTATCATTAAAGAGGCCGACCCACCCAACCGAGGGGCAAGATGCGAAGTGGTCGGAGATCCGACAATGTCCCGCCGATATTCCATCCGTGGATCGATTGTCTTGCTCAGTCTGCTTGCCCCGTTTCAAGCACCCGCCTCCGACGCACCACTTGACTTCAATCGGGACGTGCGGCCGATTCTGGCGCGGCATTGCGTTGCGTGTCACGGAGGTGTCAAGCGGACCAAGGGCCTATCGTTCCTGTTTCCAGAAACGGTCCTCCCCCCTGGAAAAGCGGTCGTGGTTCCCGGCGACCCGGAAGCGTCGGAGCTGTATCGCAGGATCACGGCGGACGACCCTGCCTATCGGATGCCTCCGGCGGAGAAAGGCGACAAGCTCAGCGCCGAGGAGATCGCGGTGATTCGCCGCTGGATCGAAGAAGGGGCACGCTGGGAGGAACACTGGGCATACGTGGTGCCCCGCCGTCCATCTCTGCGTGCGGTGCGGCGGCCAGGCTGGTGCATCTCGCCGCTGGACCGGATTGTGCTGGCGGCGCTGGAAGAACGGGGGCTGGAACCGTCTCCTCAGGCGTCGCCGCTGGAGCTGGCCCGGCGAGTGAGTTTCGACCTGACCGGGCTTCCTCCCGATGAGGCCACGCTTTCCGCTTATTTGTCCGACCATCGGCCGGATGCTTTCGAGCGGTTGGTGGATCGTCTGCTGGCGTCGCCGCACTACGGCGAACGCTGGACCAGCATGTGGCTCGATCTGGCCCGCTACGCCGACAGCCAGGGCTACGAGAAAGACAACCTGCGCACCATGTGGCCCTACCGCGATTGGGTAATCGACGCCTTTAACGCCGACATGCCCTTTGATCAGTTCACCATAAAGCAGCTCGCAGGCGACATGCTGCCGAACAACACCCTGGAGGATCTCATTGCCACCGCTTTTCATCGGAACACGCCTACGAACGCAGAGGGGGGCACAGACGATGAGGAGTTTCGGGTGGTCGCGGTCATCGACCGGGTGAACACGACCTGGGAGGTCTGGCAGGGGTTCACGTTCAAATGCGTTCAGTGCCATAACCACCCGTACAACCCGGTCGACCAGCGGGAGTACTACAACTTCCTGGCTTACTTCAACACCCAACGCGACTGGGACCTGCGCGAGGACCTGCCCAAGATCCGCGTTCCTCGCGA
>JALSID010000164.1 GCA_026981825.1 Planctomycetota bacterium | reverse complement strand
TCAATCGTCAAACAGGGTGCGTTGTCGTCGCTGCCCAGGAACTCGGAAACGGCTGCAATCCAAGGGGGGCAAAGGTTTGTCCAGGCCGTACCGGCGGCTGGCCAACCGAAAGGTGTTTTCGATCGCCTCCGCCAGAGGCCCCTGCCCGCGCATCCTTCGTCCGAAGGCAGTGTCATTGAGACGCCCCCCTCGGCAGGCACGGATCCGCGCAAGCACAGCGTCCTTCCTCAAGGGCAAAACACGCTCGAGCCAGTCCGCAAAGACATCCTTCACCGCCCCCGGAAGTCGAAGGAGGACGTAACCGGCGCCACGAGCACCGGCTTCCGCAGCGGCCCGCAGAATCGCCGGGATCTCGTGATCGTTCAGGCCCGGGATCACCGGAGCCACAAGCACCATGACCCCCACGCCCGATTCCGCCAGAGTCGCGATCGCTTCCAGACGTTGCGCGGGCAGGCTCGCCCGCGGCTCCAGCTCGTGCGCGAGCTGCGAATCGAGCGTCGTGACGCTGAGCACCACCCGGGCCAGGTTCTCACGCCCCATGGGGCCAAGGATGTCCCGGTCTCGCGTCACCAGCCGGTTCTTCGTCACCACCACCACCGGCTGCCTGAACGCCGCACACACCTCCAGGCAGGCTCGCGTCAAACAAAGGCGACGTTCAACGGGCTGGTAACAATCCGTCACTCCAGAAAAAGCAAGCGGTTCCGGACGCCAGCGCGGTGAACTCAACGCCGCCCGAAGCAGCTCCGGAGCGCGGTACTTGACCAGAATCCGCGTCTCGAAATCGATCCCGGCGTTAAAACCAAGCGTTTCATGAGTGGGGCGAGCGTAGCAGTACGGACAACCGTGCTCACAACCACGGTACGGGTTAACGCTGTAGCGAAACCCCACGTCCGGACTGTCGTTCTCCGCAATGATCGATCGTGAATCGTCCGGAAGGTACTCCGTCCGAACCGGTGGGCTGGCGGTTTCGTCCCCTGACGGCTCCCCCTCGTTTTCGTAGCGATAGCGCTCGAATCGGTTTGGCGGCGCGAGCGGTGCACCTCGCCGTTTGGCCGGAAAACGGATGGATCGGAACTCCTCGGACGCCATACCGCCGACTCCCACCGCGTCTTTCGAATAATACCCACGACCGGCCGCACGCTACTGCCCCAATCCGCACGCAGACCGACTCACCGTCAAGCGCAGGAGGGAACGCCGACTCAAGCTCAAGAGCGGCGACGCTCGCGAGAGACAAACTGGAACGTCGTGGAAATAACCAGACCGCTGGCCCGCTCCGCAACGAAGAGGCGATCGGGAGCCGTTTCCGACCAATACAGGAACACGCAGAAAAGAACGGAACGAGATAGGCTCACTGCTGAACTGGCGGAGCGATGGTCGCCGAGACAACCTCGATTTCGTTCCGCACCGACCGGACACCAGGCTCCATCTTCACCAGCAATTCGGCCAGTCGCCGAGCTTCCACGCTCTCGGCAATGCCCCGCAGCACAGCCACACCGTTTTCGACCTGTACGTCGACGGTTCTCAGTCCCTGGATCCGCTGGAGACTCGCTTGTACCGGAGGCACCCGGCGGCGCGGCACATAACCACCCACACGGCTGATCGACGGTGGCGGTGCCAGGCCCGCAACCACCGGCGCCAACCGCATGACGAAGGACGGCCGTTGGCTGGCGACGTTCCCTCCGGTCCCCCTCCCAAAGCCGATACCCGTGCGTCCAAAGCCTCCGCCGGTCCGTACCCCCCCGGGAATTCCGGTCCGCCCGAAACCCGTGGCACCCCCAAATCCGGTTCGCGCCCCCGCAGTCCCCCCTTGAGCCTGGGCGGCACGGGGATCAGAACGGGCCGCGAACGGATCGACGGTTACCGGCTGCTGAAGCAGGTCGCCGAAGGCGGACGTGGGCTGGGTTCGGGGCTGATTCTGTTGTCCCAACGTGGGCAACTGCAGCCCGACGGCTGCCGCTGGGTTCTGGCCGGACCTTCCGCCCATTGCCTGCCCGAGCCCGAGCTGTTGCGCGGGCACCACGGACGCCAGGCCGAATACCACGCCAATTGCCAACACGAACCTCTGCACGCCCTGCTCTCCACAACCGGACCGGGAAATATCGACCCTGCTAATTCTAACATCGGCAACGATGCAAGGTTTCGCGAGTTCGAGTCGGCCGCGGTCAGAGAGGAGCAGAGGTGTCCGGCATAGCAAAGCCTCTGTTCACCGACTGTGCGCGCCCGCAACGGCAGCGAGAACTGCACTCCCACGCAGTCGCCAGGACGAGAGCACCGGAAACTCAGACAGGCATGCCCCCGATGAACCCAGCGAACCGGCTTCATCGCCTACAGGAACGGTGGAATAGCTTCCAACCAGCCTAAAAAGGCTATCGAGCGTTGGTGCCGTTTTGGCGGCCCACGAGGCTGATGGCTTCGATCGCAGATCCTTTTCTCTGGACCAGACGGAACCATCCTGGCATGGCGCGGGAATTTGGCCGTAGTGGCCGCATCTTGCGGCCTGCCGTGGGTCGGGTCTTGAGCGCGGGCGCAATGGGAACTCGCACGGACCCCGCCCGCCATCGGAAAACTCGGCGCCCGAGGCTGGATCGGTCGGATCGGTCCGATCCGACTGATCGGATCGATCCCCGTGCGCGCCACGGGCCGCCCACGCACACCGGGGGCCGGCCAGCACGCGCCGGACCGCCATCGCGCCGGCGAGGGCGGTCCGACTCTCCTGCGCGATCAACTGGGTCCAGGCGCAGGCTGGCCGGTAGGCCCCCCCTGCCGGAGTGCGGCTACGGTGGCGTCCGCAAGTTGCATAGAGAAGCTCAATCGCCCGCCTGAGCGAGGATGCGCTCGACGATCGCCAGCGTGCCCCGCGCCAACTCGCGCATGTGCATGGCCGCCTCTTGCCGCAACTTGCGGACCACCTTCAATCGGTCCCATCCCTGCAGGAGCGCGCCGACGGCGGCGCCATACCGAAAGCCAGGCCCCCTGCCGTAAACGGCGAGAGCTTCCGGTGGAAGGGAATTGTCGGCGGCGGTGATGGGCTGAAACACCGCCACGTCGACACCCCGATGACCGCACACGGCCCGCGCGATCGTATGGCTCCGCCAAGCGGCAGCAATGGCACCGGTCCGCCGCAGTAGCTCCCTGCGTTTCGTCGTACGCAACGGAAGATCCCGTACACTGAGGACCGGACTGTGGTACTCGACGGATACGGTCAGCTCGCCCACGGGGGTGCGAATGAGCCCCGCCTCGGTCTCGACCACCACCTCTCTCGTTGCGAAGAGCTGGCCCGGGCGGACGGCGGGCGAGAGCGGGATCGCCAGTTGGGCCATGACGACAAGCCGCGGCTGGTGGACGGTGAAAACGGCAGCCGCGGCCGCATTCAG
>JALSID010000163.1 GCA_026981825.1 Planctomycetota bacterium | reverse complement strand
CGCTGGATGCACCCGGCGAGCCGGTCAACACGTTTAGCATGGCTCGTCTGGAAGCCCTGGGCAACTGGATCGATCAGCTCCGCGAGCGTGGCGATCTGCGTGGCTGCGTTGTCCTCTCCGGGAAACCGACCACCTTTATCGCGGGGGTTGACCTTCGAGAAGTGTTGGGTACGGTCCGCGGGCAGCGGTCCGAGGAGCTGCTGGAACTAACCCGCCGCGGCCAGGAGATCTTTCAGGGGTTGTCCGAGCTTCCGTTTCCGGTTGTAGCGGCGATCCATGGCGCGGCGGTAGGTGGGGGGTTGGAGTTCGCCCTCGCTTGCGACTATCGTGTCTGCTCCAATGACACTGCCACTCGGCTTGGGCTGCCCGAGACGAAGCTGGGGATCATTCCTGGCTGGGGGGGTACCCAGCGACTGCCGAGAGTGGTTGGGGTATCGAAGGCGGTGGAGATGATTGCTTCGGGAGATCCGGTGGGGGCCGAGGAGGCGGTTCGGTGTGACCTGGTCTGGGACGCCGTACCTCGGGAGAACTTGCTGGCCGCTGCGCTTCGCTTAATCGGACTGGTCAACGAAGACCAGTCTTGGGCGGAAGTAAGACTGCGCAGGAGCCAGCCCATCGGACTGACCGACGAGCAGCTCCGCTTTTTGGTTGAAATCGCCGAGCGCACCCTCGCTCGTCGCGTACGTCGTGACCATTATCCAGCTCCGTACGTGGCGCTGGACGTGATTAAACGCACGGTTAACCTGCCCCTGCAGGAGGGGCTGCGGGTTGAGCGGGAGGCGATTGTGCCGTTGCTGGAAAGCGCGGCGACTCAGCGTTTAATTGAGGTGTTCTTTGCGCAGCGCCGTGTCGAAAAAGAACCGGGGATGAAAGTGCACCAAGCAGAGCCCCGCCAGGTGCGTGAGGTAGCGGTGATCGGTGCCGGCGTGATGGGGGCTGCGATCACCTCCGTCATGGCGCGGAAGGGAATTGGGGTGGTCCTGGTCGACTTGAGCCGGGAACTCCTCGAGCAAGGAATGGCTCGAATCAACGGGATCTACTCCACCTTGGTCCGACGCGGCCGTCTTGCGGAGGACGACCGGCTTGCCGCCTTGGCGCGCATCGCCCCCGTAACCTCCCTAGATGCCGTCCGACACGTGGATCTCGTCCTGGAAGCGATTGTCGAGCGAGAGGACGCAAAGAAGGAGTTGTTTGGCCGACTGAGCGAGCTCGTCTCCGACGAGACCATCCTGGCCACCAACACGTCGACAATCTCTATCGACCGGCTCGCGGAAGGGGTCCGCAGGCCGGAGCGGATGGCCGGGATGCATTTCTTCAACCCCGCGGAACGCATGCCGCTGGTAGAAGTCATCAAAGCGGAGCATACGACGATCGAGACCCTGGCCACGATCGCCAACTTCGCCCGCGCCCTAGGCAAAACGCCTGTCGTAGTGCGCAACTGTCCGGGGTTTCTGGTGAACCGCATCCTTGTGCCGTATATGATCGAAAGCTTGCTGTTGCTGGAGGAGGGGGCAAGTATCACCGAGGTCGATCAAGCTGCCCGCGATTTCGGCATGCCCATGGGACCGCTTGAGCTGCACGATGTCGTCGGTCTCGACGTTGCACTCTTCGCCGGTCGGGTCCTGGTGGATGCCTATGGCGATCGGCTTACCCTACCGCGTCTTTTGGGTGCGATGGTAGAACGGGGCCTGTTGGGCCAGAAGGCGGGCCGGGGCTTCTATGTGTACCGCGGGCGGAAACGCTCACCCGAACCCGCACCCGAGGCGGTGGAGATCATCCACGAAATAGGCGGAAACTCCGGAAAACGGTTTGAACTTCCGGCTCTGCAGGATCGCCTATTCCTGCCCATGGTGACGGAGGCGGTGCGTTGTTTGGAAGAGCGGATTGTCGACGATCCGCACCACGTGGACGTAGCGCTGTTACTGGGGACGGGTTTCCCTCCGTTCCGCGGTGGAATCATTCGCTACGTGGATGCAGAGGGGCCGGAGCGTATTGTGGCTCGCCTTGGGCAATACGTGCAGCTCGGCAAACGCTACGAGGCCCCGCCGCTTCTCAGGCAGTACGCCGAAAGCGGGGAGCGATTTTACAAGGATTGAACGGCCTGTTTCCGGTTCTAGGCGAACGCACGTTCCCTCGCTCTTTTGTGGTTAGCCTCTGCACACGGGGGGCCGTATCTTCCGGCGACCGGTGAATACCCGGTTTCGGGCTGAGGACGGACCGGACGGATTGGTACGCTACACGGTTGGGGGACGGGCCTCGTGTTCCCGCAGCGCGTCGATCCGTCGCTCGTGGCACGGTCTTCCGTTCTCGTACGTCTTCCTAGAATTCTGGTTCAACGTTCCTAGCTGCCGGACAAACGGATGACACCGGACGACATCCTGCTTCTGATCGAGCGACTGGTCGCAGCGGACAGGCTCAGGCGGTTGCGGCTGGCCCATCTGCCGACGCCGCTGGAGCCGCTGCCCGCGCTATCGGCCGAGGTCGGGGGCGTTCGGCTCTGGATCAAGCGGGACGACTGCACCGGGTTGGCGTTCGGCGGGAACAAGACGCGGCACAACGAGTTCGTGTTCGGGGAGGCGATGCGCCGCGGCGTGCGCGGGGTGGTCTGGGGCGCGTCGGTTCAATCGAACAACTGTCGCCAGACAGCAGCGACCTGCGCGCGCTTGGGGCTCCCGCTTCATCTCGTGCTAACGACCGCCCACGGCGAAACAACGGATACCGCGCTGTACGCTGCTGCCCAGGGCAATCTGTTGCTCGACCACCTCTTGGGCGCGACGGTTGAGTTTGTTGATGTCCCCCTCGGTCCGCGGTTTCGACAGCTCCTCTGGGACGTGGCCAGGGAAGCGGAGTTCCACGGTGGCCCTGTCTTCTGCGCCGCGGATCCGGTTGTCGAGGAGCTGGCGGCGGTGAGCTACATTGTGGCTGCCGCCGAGTTATTCAAGCAGCTCTGGGTTCGATGCGTTCGTCCGAAAGCGATCTACGTGTCGTCATCTGGTGCTACGGGGGCCGGGCTGGCGGCCGGCCTCCGCCTCATGGGATGGACTGGCCGGCTCCGCATCATTGCTCCGATTGAGTGGCCGTGGCCGATGGATCGACACATTGCCGACCTGGCCAACCGGGCGGCGTTCCGGATTGGCGAGGAGCCAGGGCTGCGCGCCGAGGATGTGGATGTCGACGTCAACTACATCGGGCCTGCTTACGGTATGGCGTCTGAGGAAGGCTTGCAGGCGTTAGAGCTGCTTGCGCGCAAGGAGGCGATCCTGCTCGATCCGATCTACTCGGCCAAGGCGTTCGCAGCCTTGCTGGATGATGTTCGCAAGGGAGTCTACGCCCCGCAGGAGGACGTGCTCTTCATCCATACCGGCGGAACTCCCGCCTTGTTTGCCCACTCGCCCCTGCTAACCCGTCGACTGGCGCGGTATGGGCGGCCATGGCAATCTGTCCGCACGGATCTGGCCCAGGGCGAGGGGGATACGGCAGTTGTTGGGTAGGTTCCCGTCCAGGCAAGGGGCAAAGCAATGGAAAAGCCGGACTTCGCCAAACAAGGGGGACTGGTCCCCGTGATCGTCCAGGACGAAGCCAGTGGCGAGGTTCTCATGCTGGCCTACATGAACGAGGAAGCGTTCGACGAGACCATGCGGACCGGTCGCGCGTGCTACTACTCACGCAGTCGGGGCAAACTCTGGCGCAAGGGCGAGGAGAGCGGACATGTGCAGGAGGTCAAGGAGGTCTATCTGGACTGCGACGCCGACACGGTTCTCCTTCGCGTCCGGCAGGTTGGCGGGGCTGCCTGCCATAAGGGGTACAAGAGCTGCTTCTACCGCCGATACGAGAACGGGGAGCTGAAGGTTGTGGCTGAGCGGGTGTTCGATCCAGATGAGGTGTATGGACGGCGATGAGTGAGCGAGTACTGAAGCTGGGGCTTCCCGCCGGAAGCCTGCAAGAGGCGACGGCCGAACTGTTTCGCAAAGCCGGCTGGAAGATCACCTTCCAGTCCAGGAGCTATTACCCCCATGTCGATGACCCAGAGCTTTCCTGTGTTCTGATCCGTGCTCAGGAGATGGCCCGCTATGTGGAGCAGGGAGCAATCGACGCGGGCCTCACGGGCTATGACTGGATCGTGGAGAACAACGCTCGCGTTGTCGAGGTATGCGAGCTTGTTTTTTCCAAAGTCAGCCGGCGGCCGGTCCGGTGGGTGCTCGCCGTGCCCCAGGACTCACCGATTCAAAGCGTGCGCGATCTGGAAGGCAAGCGAATCGCTACGGAAGCCGTGAACCTGACCAGGCGGTACCTGGAACAAAACGGTGTACGGGCCGAGGTCGAGTTCTCATGGGGCGCCACGGAAGTCAAGCCCCCGGACCTGGCCGATGCCATTGTCGAGGTGACGGAAACGGGCAGCTCGTTGCGCGCCAACAACCTGCGGATCGTCGATACGGTGCTCGTCAGCACCCCACGGCTGATTGCCAACGAGCGCGCCTGGCAGGACCCGTGGAAGAGGGCAAAAATCGAGAGCCTGGCGCTCTTGCTCCAGGCGGCTATCCGTGCCGAAACAAAGGTGGGGCTGATGATGAACGTCCCCAAGGACAAGCTTGACGACGTTCTGAGCGTTCTACCGGCGCTGCAAACGCCTACGATTTCCGCCCTCTCCGATCCCCAGTGGGTCGACGTCCTGGCGGTGGTTGACGAAAGCACCGTGCGGGACATCATCCCTCGGTTGAAGCAGGCGGGAGCACGCGGCATCGTCGAATTCCCGCTAAACAAGGTGATCGACTGACCATGGGCTTTCGGCTCCGGAGCCCCACGGGTTTATCCACCGCCGGGGAGGGCATCACCAGGGGGCGGCTGTTCCTCACGTGGCAGGCGCAGACAAACCGTCGCGTCGATCCGATCGGACAGATTTTTCGGCCGGAACAGTGCACGGAGCTGCGCTTGAGTGCCGATTCCCCCGCTTCGCCAGCCGACCGCGGAGGTCGCATGAGAGGCAACCAACGCCGCCGCCCGCCCAGACGCTCTCGTAGGACGAACACGGAAGCGGAGAGGAACGGATAAGGCGTGCTCGCCCCTGGGGGGGCCTGTCGTCGACGGCGTCCCTCAGGAGAGGTTGAGGAACTCCTTCATGTACTGATCGAAGATCTCCTGGCCCCGTCGGTCACTCAGATCTAGCCTCAGTTCATTGATGACCTTGATCCCCATCGCGAGCCATTCCTGCCAGCAGTTGGCGCAAATCTGTTCGAAGATGCGCTGGCCAAGCTCGTCGGAAGCGGGCGGCTCTTGGAGCCGGGGGCCAGGGCTGCCGCACCGCCTGCAGCGGAACGCCGCCGTTTCGCCTGCCTGCTCTTCTGCCGCTTCGGAGACCTCGACCCCCAGGCTGCGAAGTTTCTCTGCGATTTCCGATCGAGGGCCCACATCACCCCGGTCGGTGGCTACGCTGTAGCCTTCCTGAAGGACACCGATCGCTTCTTCGGTTCGTCCAAGGTCGGCCAGGGCTGAGCCAAGCAGGTAGTAAGCCTTGGAGAGACGGGGGTTGAGTTCCAGGGCGCGTCGCAATGCGGTGACGGCCTCTTCGAGCTGGCCGGCGTCCAGAAGTGCCCGCCCCAGACTGAAGTGTCCCAGATCGTTGTTCGGGTCCGCCTCGACCATCTGGCGGAACCGTGCGATTCTCTCATGAACGTCCATCCTTTGCTCCCCAACTAATGTTGGTCTGGTTGCAGTCCATTGTACCCTGGCAACATCTCCGAGCTCGCCTGTTGACCTTCTTCCGGTAACAGCGACCGGCATCGCGTTAGGAGGCGAGGCAACCGAAATGTGCAGGCAGTCGAGCGGGCAAATCCGATCCGACTCCTGCTTCCGACGTCCTCATCCGGTCGCCCGGGTCCGGGCGGCGGACGACGCCAGGGGCCCGCTTCTTATAATCCGAGTGAGATCGGTTCGCAGCGTATCCTGCCAGGTGTCGGGTTTTTTGAACCGGGAGATCCTGAGACTCGCCATGTCGGACTCTGCCTTTGTTCGCGTTGAAGACGCGCTCGAAACCATCGCCCAGGGAAGGCTGGTGATCGTTGTGGATGCGGAGGATCGGGAGAACGAGGGAGACCTGATCTGTGCTGCCGAGAAGATTACACCGGAGCTGGTGAACTTCATGATCTCTCGGGGACGCGGCTTACTGTGCGTCTCCATTCTCCCTGAGACCGCTCGCCGCCTTCAGCTTCGCCTGATGGTCGACGAAAACACCGCTCCGTTGCGGACGGCGTTCACGGTGAGCGTCGATCACGTGAGCTGCCGGACAGGAATCTCGGCGTTCGAGCGGTGTCGAACCATACGGGCTCTTGCGGATCCCGAAAGTGGGCCGCAGGATTTCGTCCGTCCCGGACACGTGTTTCCTCTGATCGCGAAAGAAGGCGGCGTGCTCCGTCGGGCAGGTCATACCGAAGCCAGCATCGACCTCTGTCGCATGGCAGGCTTGCGCCCCTGCGGTGTGCTCTGTGAAGTGCTGGACGACTCCGGCGATACGGCGAGGGGGGCGCGATTGGAGGCATTCGCCAAAGAGCACGGCCTTCCGCTGGTTGCCATTGAGGATATCATCCGGTTCCGCAGACGGACGGAACGGTTGGTCGAGCGGACCGTGGAACTCCCGCTGGAGACCCGCTATGGCCGGGTGCGGGTGGTCTGCTACCGGGTTGCCTATGAGGAGCAGGAGCCCCTGGCGATCATCGTGGGCCATCCGGAGGCCCATCCAATGCCCCTGGTTCGCATGCACTCGTCCTGCTTTACGGGTGACCTGTTGGCTTCGCTACAGTGCGACTGCGGCGACCAGCTCCTCCAGGCGCTCGAAATGATGCACCAGGAGGGGGCGGGTGTTCTCGTATACCTACCTCAAGAGGGGCGCGGGATCGGAAAACTCTCGGAGAAGCTCCGGGCGTACCAGTTGCAACGCCAGGGATTGGACACGGTGGAGGCGAATCAAGCGCTGGGCTATCGGGCCGATCGGCGGGATTACGGCATCGGGGCTCAGATCCTGAAGGATCTGGGCTTGCGCAGGATCCGGTTGCTGACGAACAACCCGAAGAAGATCGAGGCGATCAACTTCCTGTACCGGAGTTTCGACCTGGAGGTCGTCGACCAGATTCCGATCGTGGCACCATATCAGCCCGCCCGTGCCCGTTATCTCCAGACAAAGCGCGAGAAACTTGGCCACCTCTTACCGGAGCAACCGGGCGGACCGGGTGGGGCATGTACCGATTCGGGGGGGCGCCGGCTGGAGGATGCCGGCGAACAGGAGCACGGTCCCCGAGATACGCTGGAAGATAAGACCGAATAAGGAGTGATTGCGTGCCCGGTCGTCTTGTTGTCATCGAAGGCATCGACGGTTCCGGTAAGGGAACGCACAGCCGCTTGTTGGTAGAGTGGCTTCGCACCCGGTCCCGGACGGCGACGCTGATTGCGTTCCCGCGCTACGGTGAGACCGTCTTTGGCGCAACGATTGCGCGGTATTTGAACGGTGAATTCGGCTCTCTCGACGCCGTACCGCCAGAGTTCTCCGCGTTGCTGTTCGCGTGCGAGCGGTTCGAATCAAGGGGCTTGCTGCTGGATTCCCTGGCCAGCAGCGACTTTGTCGTGTGCGATCGGTATGTGCCTTCGAACCTGGCGCATCAGGGCGCCCGAGTGCCGCCGGATCGGCGGAGCGGGTTTTGCCGATGGCTAGAGCGGGTGGAATACGAGGTCTTCGGCGTTCCCCGTCCGGATGCCGTTGTCTGGCTCGACATCGACGTCGAGATCGCGCAACAGCTCGTCCGCCGCAAGGGGGCGCGGCGGTACACCGCACTCGCCGCCGATCTCCACGAAGCCGATCGTCGTTACCTGGAGCAGGTTCGGTTGGTTTATGCGTCACTGGCGAAACAACAGCCAGGCTGGATCCGCATCCCCGTTGCCACAGACCAGCGGCTGCGGACGATTGACGAAGTGCAGGCAGAGATACGTCAAGCGGTGATGGCGATGGCCGGGAACCCCATGTGCGTGGATGCGGATTCGAGGGGCGAACAGTCTCCGCGGTTGGAACAAGAGAGCGAGGTGAAGTGATGAGCGTACGGGTGCGCGTGGTCTTGGTTGTGATGGGTGGTCTCGTCGGTGCCCTGGCGGCTGCCCAGCTTATCCTGGGCCGCGTGCTGCTCACCGGAACCGCTGACATCGGGACACGCGTCGCCCATGAGCACCTTGGGTATACCCTCGTTGCTTTGACCCTTGCCTACGTGATCGTAACGACTTGGGTCTTGCTCCGGCTTCCCTCCGCCAACCAACGGTGAACCCCCATCAGGATGAAGTCCGCAAACGGACTTAAAGGGGGGAGTATCGACACGTCGTCTCAAGACCCGTCAAGCAGGTCCGCTGGATGGCGAATGTGGCCGCGGACACAGGCCGTCAAGTGGTGGCGGTGGGTTGTGCAGGTCGCGATCCTCAAAGTTCCCCCCGCGTCTCGGGCGACCGGGCGGAGCCGAGTTGCGTGGCGTAGGCAACGAGTGTTTCGACCAGCGCACGATACCGGGCCGAGACCTGCCAGTAGCTTTGATGCGCCAGCAACGCACTGGAATAGCGATTAATGGCGACATTCGCACGCAGGCCCGTCCCGGGGCAATGCTCTTGCCAGAACTCCTCGAAGGATACGGCACGGCCGTCCTGGAAAGCGATGAACCCAACTTCACCCTCGATGAGTTTCCAGTGCACGTAGAAGTCAACGCGTCGAGGGGGAACGAAGTCGTCCTGCACGAGCGGGGATGCGAGCACGTCCTTGATGTCGTGCACGTTGAGCCAGTCCAGCTTCGGGTGTTGCAGCAGACCGAAGGTTACGAGGCCCGTGCCGTGAAGCTGGTAGAGCATGAATTGCAGGGGGGAACCGAGAGTGACGAGTAAGCATACGCTGTCCGGAGCCATGGCGTGGATAACTTCATGGCAAATCACGCTGCCCAGACTATGGGCGACGACGATGGTCGGGCCAGACTCGGCCGCCCTTGCGATGATCCTTCGCACGTACTCCTGAATCGCAGCACGCCGCTCATCGTCCCGCAGGTAGACCTCGATGTCCGCCACATAGTCCAGAAGCCAACGCAGTACGGCGAGCTCCGCTTTGAACATGGCCGTGGTCGGAAACCACAAGGGGTGCTGCTTGCACACGTCCCGTTCCAGGATGTCGAGCCAAACACAGGCTCTTTCCGATAACAACGGCGGTTGCACCTGGCGCAACACGGTTTCCAACGGTGGGTTGAACGGTCTGTCGATGTCCAACAACGGTCGCTTCGTCGTGAACCCCAGTTCTCGCCAGTCCGCCAAATGAAGACCAGCTTCGGGTAGTCTCTTCCCCAGTGCCCGGGCCAGTTCGTCATAGGGCAGCTTGCTCTCCGCGCCCATGATCCCGTGGACGAACACGAACTGGGGGGACATCTTCCAACCCTCGCGCTAACAGGGCGACGAATGCCACACCTGTCCGCCGACATCCTGAGCCTGGGTTTCTGGTCGCCGTTAGCCGACGCCGGTCGGCGTCACCTGCGCCGCGCTCAAGCCAATCCGCCGCTGGCAGCCATGCTTGGGCCGTGGAGCTCGGCCCGTCCTCGTGGGCTGTCCGGGGATGTTCAACGTCGTGCTTACCACCGAACCACTGTCGACATAGACGTTACCGGCATGGCTACCGGATTGCAAGACATGGGACGCCGCTAAAGGCAAGGGGTGGATTGCTGCTGGTTCTGCCCTCGCGCACGAGCAAACGCGGAACCGGCGCTGACCACTCGAGGCCCGATCCGTCCCCGCCGGATTTCCCGCATACACGGAGCAGAGCGGGTACCAGCCCTGCGCTGAGGGAGTTAGGAGAGAGGCTGCCGGTACGTGCCTTACTCCCTCAAGGCATCGTCATGGCCGGTGCCGCAAACCGGCCACCACTACGACAGTTCCGCTGCCGAAATAGAAGCAGAAGCTACCCCGTGTGCCCCGCCAGGGGCACACGAGGTAGCGATCAATTTCACGAAACTGTCGGATTCCAAACGTTCGTTAGTACTCCTCTGGGATCGGTTCGCGACCGGCGCGTGTGGACAGCGCCTGGAACAGGCCACGAGGCTTGGGGTACGTCCTGGACCACCGCAGCATGACCAGCTCGCGCTGCGTCAGATCCCAGCTCTCGATGTCCTGCGAGATGAACTTGACGCTGCCATCACACATCGCGAAGTTGGCCCCACCGGGGTGAAGGCTGGATGCGCCGAACAGAATTGCGCTCCACCCCGTGGTCGGATCCCACGCCTGGTCGCGGATGCGGGTCTGCATGTTCAGGGGGTAACGAGCCGAGAACGTGGTATCGCCGAAGTTGCCGGACGTCCACCAGTGCCACCACCTGCGCTGACGCTCGGGCGCCAGGCTGTGCGCACGCTCGCCAAAGAGGAACGTGTTCTGAGTACCGTCGATGATGTCCCGGAACCGCGTCCGGCTGATGAAGTAAAAGACACCGTCGTTCCAGTTGTTCCTCCAGAAGTAGAACCAGCGAAGTCCAGCGTTGCCCGCGTAGCTGCTGTAGGCCATGAGGACGGCACCGCGATAGTAGGGGGACGGCAAGCCAAACCAGACCCTTTCGCGGAGCGGCCGGATGTCGGAGGGGCAGTTCAGGGCCTCGATGATCGTCGAGTGGATCGTGGTGTTGTGCGGCCGCCACATGGCCAGGTCCTGGTTCCAGGAGTTGAACACCTGGAGAGCATCCAGGTAAGGCAGCATTTGGACGAAGGGGCTTGTATTCGTCACTGCCCAGCCGGGCCGGGGCAGGTACCAGCGCCAGTCGCAACCCATGGGGAACATGTTGTGCGCGTTGTGATAGTTGTGGGCTGCGATGGCAAGCTGATGCAGGTTGTTCTGACACTGCGCCTTACGAGCCGCTTCCCTTGCCATCTGCACCGCGGGCAGCAGCAAGGCGATCAGAACGGCGATAATCGCAATGACCACCAGGAGCTCGATGAGCGTAAATCCACGGCGTCTGGTCCGCATCACACACCTCCACGTAACCGAACAAAAAACCCGGAAAAATTACCGCTTACTGTTCTGGAGCCTCCGCATCGCCGCCTTTCCCCGGCGCCATGATCGGGGGGTTGAAACCATCGGTAGACGTCGTGTCTTCTGCACCGGAGGGGAGATCCTTGGGGGAACCCATAGGGGGTACATTCAGATCACGAAGCTTCGCAGCGTCGGTCTCGCTCATCTCCGGAAGATCGGGCTTATTGCTGCAACCGGGGGTGAGAGCGAGGCCCAAGGTAACTGCCCCCATTGCAAGGGCTGCAATCAAGGAACGGGTAGGATAAACCGCCATTGTGGAGTCGCTCCGTAGGTAGGACACTTCGAGGACGTTCCACGCTCGCGCCCGAGCGAGTTTGCCTTCGCCATGGGATGCTTATTCTAGTCGGCCACGCGTCATTGTGCAAGTGCTCTGTCTGCATTCGTGCACCTGTTAGAGCCCAACCTTTGGCCAGAAAAGCAGTCACATTAGTGGCTTGCGGCCGCGTGCTGCTCGCTCCCGCACGACCGTCGTCTGAAGACGGCGGAGCGTGAGGGGGAAATACAGGGGGCCATGGCCCGGATTCTCGGATGCACTCCCGATGCGAGCGACCAATGGGCAGCGTGCGCGGCTCCGATCGCCGTCGGCGCGTAGCCATCGGAAGCGACCCAGTTGCATCTGTACATCTTGCGGACGAGTGCAGTACCGTGTTCCGAGGCCGCCCCGCGAAATCCCGATCTTTCGACGGGGGCCGTCGTCACCGGCCAGACGACCGTCGCACGGCTTTACCCCATTACGGTATTCGGGCACACCGGGCCTGCCGCAAAAACCAGCCGGGAAACCGCTCATCGGCCCCGCGACCACGCCGCGTCAGAGCCATTCCCTGCCTGCCCGGGCCGTTTGCCGCAGCGACCGAAAACGCTAAGGAAGACGCTCCGTGTTAAGGACCGCTTTGCCCCACGCCGGCAGCGGGGGCAGAAGACGGGGGGCGCAGGTTACTCCAGGCGTCGGTTGCCATCACCGAGCAGCCCGGCGCGCGGCTGAGGGTTGCTGCGCCGAGAAACGAAGGATACGCGGCTTTCGGAGGCGACGGTGGGTGGCTTCCTTGGGTCTCGATCGAACAGCCAGCGGCCAGTTGCGTGATTGGGGAAGCGGAGACTCAGGTGCTGCAAACTCGGGCAACGTGGGCCACCGTCGGCGGCAAAGCGTCTGCAACCATCGGGCTGCTCCATGCCGGCCTGCTGTTCGCAGGGCCCGCAGGTAGTAAAGGGCGACTTCTGGTGAGTCCGGTTCTTCGGTGAAGCAGCGGTCCAGCTCCCGCAGGGCATCGCGTCTTACATGCTTGCTCCCGAAGAGCTCCACCCGCACGCTGTGGAAGGCCGCCCGATAAAGTGGCTCGGACTCGTCCCACTCACACGCCAGCCGGTAGTACTGGTAAGCTCGTTCCAAGGCCGGTTTGGCCTGCCATTCGTACGTGAGGCCGATCACGAAAGCCGTATACGCCGAGCGGCGCTCCAGAGTAAGTGCTGCGTGAAAGTACCGGCGGCTCTTCGCGTAAAGCCCCTGTTCCAGGGCGATGCGTCCCAGAAGCTTCAACGCCGCCGCACGGACGTCCCGTGGTGCACGGGAAGCCGAAGCGACATGCTTGGCGAGGGGAATGGCCTGACCGTAGAGACCCAGATCTGCAAAGCGCTCCGCGCGAGCAACCGTTGCCTTGAACAGGTCCAGTGACGGTCGTCCCATCCTTGCTACCTCCATGCCTAAAAGCGGGCAACCGTGCCGCTACGCTGTCCATTCTAACCGAGGTTCGTGCCCATGCGCAAGTGCGGAATGGCTTTCTTCCTTGGGTAGACGTCCGTTGTTGGTGAACGCATGTTTAGTGGCTCCTGGATCGCGGGAACGCGGCTCGGTCGATCCGCGGAACGGACTGCACCGCCACACGGAGAGCCAGGACCGCGCCTCTGCATTCTGTGGCAAGCCGGCTCGGCCGACAACGCGAAGAGGACGGCTTGATCGCGCGACCAACCGGTAGGAGTCGGCTTAAGGACGCGTGCAGTGTGTGCAGAAGAGGGACGCTGCCCCAAGGAGAAGCGAGTGGGGATTGGCGCTGGCTGCGGAGCGAATCTGTCGCCTGCTGTGGCAGAGCCCATGGGCATCATTGTCCTTGGGTGCTGTGTTTCTGTGGGGAAGCAACCCACTCTCGCTGGCCGTTCAGCTAAGCTACAAAGGTGGGATGGTTCCAAACTGACAATGTGGAGTACAAGAATGCGAGGCCGCTACGTTTGCGCCGTGCTTCTCCTGGGGGTTTTCTGGAGCGCGACAGCGGCACGTGCCCAGGAGAGTGTCTTTCCTCCGGAGGAATACCGTGAACGTTGGACGCGTCTGTTCAAGCTCCTGGGCGACGATGTGTTGATCTTGAAGGGGGCGCCCGCCCCACAGAACCAACGGGCTTTTCGCCAGTACAACACCTTCTGGTACTTCACCGGCTACGAGGGACCGGACGCCGTATTGGTCGCCGATGGCCGCACCGATGCGGTGACCGTGTACGTGCCCGCCAGACAGATCGCGAAGGCAACGCGTGTCCTTGCGGAGCGAGGAATTGCCCGTGTCCGCCCGAGTGTGGCGGTTCGCGATGCTCTTCGTTCGCTCTCCGGTGACGGAGTCACCTTCTACGTGCAGCGATTTCCGGGCGAAGGCGAGGCGCAATCCCGTGACTCGTTCTCGCCCATCCCTCGCTTGTTGCCGGGTTACCCCCCGCCCCGTGACACTCGGGCATTCCGTGCGTCGGTGCTCAACGTGTTGGGCGAGGGGGTTAGCGTCCGTCCGGCTGAACTCCTCACCGATCCATTGCGTCGCGTGAAGAGCAGCCGAGAAATCGACGTGATGCGCGAAGCGGCCCGGATCGCTGCCGAAGCGATCCGCTTATCGATTCAGGTCACTCGTCCAGGGATTCGCGAGTCCGCGCTGGCCGGCATTTGCGAGTACGTCTTTCGTCGCGAAGGTGCTCGGTGCAGCGCGTGGACCCCGATCGTGGCTTCTGGGCCAAACATGGTCCGGTTCCATTACATGCAAAACTCCCGGACGTTGCAGCCAAACGAGATGCTGCTTCTCGACGCCGGCCCCGACTATTATTACTACACCAGCGACGTCACCCGCTGCTGGCCTAGTTCCGGCCCGTTTCCTGATCCGTTTGATCGGATTTATGACAAGCTGGTGGAGGTGCACCGGGCCGGCATCGCTGCGGTCAAGCCCGGCAACACCCCGCGCGACGTGGCCACGGCCATGGTGAGAAAAGCGCGGGAGGTGGGGCTGGAGGGCCTGCTCCCGATTGCGGGCCACTACACCGGCATGGCTGCGCACGACGTTGGCTCGTACGATCGGCCCTTCCAACCGGGCGTCGTGTTCAATGTGGAACCCCTCTGGTTGGACCGCCGGAATAGACGTCACTTGAGGCTCGAGGACACGGTCCTGTGTACGGAAAACGGCCCGGAGGTGCTTACTCCGCTCGATCTGCTACCGTGGGATCGGGACGCGATCCTTCGTATCCGCGATTCCGATCCGGAAGGCTTCCTCCCCTGACCTGGCCCGTACCGCAGGTCCGCCGAGCGCGAGCCTGGCCTGGTTCCCGGGATAAGGGGGGAGTGGGACGACCGGGAGGGAAGGAGGGGACGCTACAACGGCGGTGCCGGGAACCGCCCGCGCCCGAGCTCGATCCTGTGGGCTGCTTCCAGGAGCACGGCTTCCTGGCGCCAACCGGCGACGATCTGGACGGCCAGGGGGAGTCCATCGGCCCCCATTGTCACCGGCACAGCTACAGCGGGGAAACCGAGAAAGCTCCACGGAGACTGGAAAGCGGGGTCTCCTGTGGTCGAGCGGTCCGGCGCCGTGGATGCGGTCGCGGGGGTGAGCAACACGTCGAAGCGGTCGAACTGTCGCCGGATATGCCTGCGATAACGCCGCTGTGCGGCCAGAGCTTCCTGATAGCGCAGAGCGGAGGTCTTTAGACCCTCTTCGATGACGCTCGCGATGGCGGGGGCGTAATCGGCTTGGCGCGCGCTGTACAGCTTGCGATGGACATAGGCCGCCTCGGCGGTCATGAGGACGCGGTGGTGGGTCAGGATGTCGGTGAACTCATCTTCCCTCAGCGACGCCACCGGTTCAACCGTCGCCGGCCCCTCTTCCAACCAACGAACCGACGTTGCTACGGTATCCCATGCCTCATCCGTACAGCGGTTCCGGTAGAACGCTTCCACCACGCCAACACGGAGCGGACGCCGGGAACGTGGGGGCCACTCGGTCAGATCGGCCCGAAGCGGCCTGCCTTCCTTAGGGCGGAGTGGATCACGTGTAGCGATAGCGTTGAGCACAACCGCCGCGTCGTAGACCGTGCGAGCGAACACGCCGATGTGGTCCAAACTGGCCGCGAACGGGAACACTCCCCGGCGGCTGACCGTGCCGTAGGTAGGCTTAATCCCCACAACCCCGCAGTAGGCGGCGGGACGCAGCACGGACCCCCCGGTTTGGGTCCCAATGGCGGCCGGACAGGCCCCCACGGCAACGGCAACAGCCGAGCCGCTCGACGAGCCACCCGGCGTTCGCTCTGGATTCCACGGGTTCCTGGTAGGTGGTGGGTCGAATGCGGCGAACTGAGTTGTTACGGTCTTGCCGGGAACGACGGCGCCTGCGCTGCAGAGACAAGCCACCAACCACGCATTCTGCGTCGCAATCCGGTTGGTCCAGGGACCGAACCCACATCCGGTCGGCATCCCCTCCACGTCAACGACATCCTTGACCCCCACGAGCACCCCGGCGAGGGGCCCAGGGTCCGCCCCCGCCAAACGCCGCTCATCCAAACGTCGTCCTTCTCGGCGCGCGGCCTCCGGTGCCAGGTAGGACCAGGCTTGCACGTGCCGATCGGTATCCGCGATTCTCTCCAGACATCGCTCGACCAGTTCGGCACAGCTCACCTCATTGGCGAGCAATGCTGCGCGTGTGCGGGCAATCGAACTATCAGCTTCGGTCATCGTCTTTCAAACTGCATCGGGTTGTTTTGGAATCGCGAGATCCGGTCGCTACGACGCTCCGGCTGCGGCTTCTTCGCCGGTTGGGGCGGCTGGAGCGGCCAAAGGAGGTCGGGCGTCAGACGAGGATACCTGTGATGATCCGGCCGCCGATATCCGTCAGACGGAACTCCCGCCCCTGGAACCGGTAGGTTAACTTCGTGTGGTCGATCCCCAGCAGATGCAACATGGTGGCGTGCAGGTCATGGATGTCCACCGGATTCTCCGCCGGGTAGTAGCCCAGGTCGTCCGTTTGGCCGTAAACCGTACCGCCTCGGATGCCCCCTCCTGCGAACCACACCGTGAACGCTTCCCGATGATGGTCCCGACCCGCGTTTCGTGACGCGCTTCCCTGCAGCATGGGGGTGCGACCGAACTCGGCAGCCCATACAACGAGGGTTTCGTCAAGCAGCCCCCGCTGGTCGAGGTCACGGATCAACGCCGCAACAGGACGGTCGACCTGGCGGCACTTGTTGGGCAGGTTCTTGGCCAAGCCGCTGTGGTGATCCCAGCCTTGGTCGAACAGTTGCACGAACCGAACACCGCGCTCTACCAGCCGCCGCGCCAGCAGACAGTTGTTCGCGAACGACGGGCGGGCCGGATCGGCACCGTACATCTTCAAGATGTGCAGGGGCTCCTGTCGAATGTCCATGAGGTCCGGGACCGCCGTCTGCATGCGAAACGCAAGCTCGTACTGACCGATGCGTGTCTGGATCTCCGGGTCTCCAACCAGCGCGAGATGCTGCCGATTGAGGCGGACCGTGGCGTCCAGGATCCGTCGCCTATCTTGCCGGGTCACACCGGCCGGGTTGGAGAGGAACAGCACAGGATCGCCCTTACTGCGGAATTCGACCCCCTGGTAGATGCTGGGCAGGAACCCGGCTCCCCACAGAGCGTTTCCGGCTCCTGGTTTCTGGCCCGTGATCATTACCACGTAGGCGGGGAGGTTTTCATTTTCGGTCCCCAGGCCGTACGTCACCCAGGCCCCCATGCTGGGACGCCCAAAACGTGGGAACCCCGTGTGGAGGAAGAGCTGAGCTGGGCCGTGGTTGAACTCCGAGGTTCGCACCGTCTTCACGAAGGCAAGTCGGTCGACCACGCTGCCCAGGTGGGGCAGCAGTTCCGAGAGCGGGATGCCAGATTCCCCGCAGGGGCGGAAGCGGAACGGCGAGCCCAGCAGTTTCGGATGTCCGCGCAGAAACGCGAACCTCTTCCCTTCGATGAACTCCTTCGGACACGGCTCGCCATCGTACTTCCGCAGGACCGGCTTCGGGTCAAACAAGTCAAGCTGTGACGGTGCCCCGACCATATGCAAGTGGATCACGCTCCGCACCCGGGGCCTGTACGGAGCGGGCCGTGCACGTAGGGGATCCGTTCGATGCGCATGCCCCGCAGCGGCCGCCTCGCGATGCAATAGCCAGGTGAGCGCCACCGGACCTACGCCGATGCCAACCCGCCCGAGCAGCTCGCGCCGGGTTAGCCTGGTGAGCAACTCTGCATCAGCTTGAAAACGACGCCCGCTTCCCATGGCACCTGATCACTCACGGTTGATCGTTTCGTCCAGGTTCAGCAACACGTTGCCTACCGCCCAGAGTGAAGCGAGTTCTACGGCCTCGTCCTCCGTCAGGTCACTAGCATCACGACCTGGCCATACGAAGGGCAGCAGGGGTTCGAGCCGCTGAAACGCATCTATCGGTTGAGCCCGCAACCGATTCCGTTCCTCCCGTAAGAGCTCCAGCAACACGTACTTCTCCGTCGCACTGGGGGATCGCACGAGACAGCATCGGAATGCGTACTCAATCCGGGCCTCGTCCCGATGCTCCGGAACCGCTTGCACTGCTCGCAACGCCAGCCCCAAGGCGAACTCGGCGTACTGTTGGTCGTTCATCAGGGTTAGAGCTTGTAGGGGGGTGTTGCTCAACGGACGCTGGACGACGCAACTCGTCCGATCCGGCGCGTCGAAATTCACGAACGAGGGGTACGGGGCACTACGCCGCCAAATGACATAGATGCCCCGGCGGAACCGGTCCCGCCCCACCGACGTTTTGTACATGGGCGCATTCCGCCCCACATGGCGCCAGATCCCTTCGGGCTGAGGGGGATATACCGGTGGGCCACCCATCACGCGTGTGAGTAACCCGCTTACCTCCAGAGCTTGATCACGGATGGTTTCAGCGGGCAATCGGTACCGGGGTGCCCGGGACAGCAGACGGTTCTGGGGATCGCGCCGGAGGTGCTCGGGCGTGATCTTCGAGTCCTGGCCGTAGACCGCGGAAGTCACGATCGTTCGCAGCAGGCGCTTCCTGGACCAACCGTGCCGGCGAAGCTCGCTTGCCAACCAATCCAGAAGCCTGGGGTGCGATGGTGGCTCGCCCTGCGTGCCGAAATCGCCGGGCGTCGGCACAATGCCCCTGCCAAACAGCTCCGTCCACCACCGGTTCACCGTGACCCGTGCAACAAGCGGATTGCGGGCATCAACTAACCAGAACGCCAGCCCCAGACGATTGCGGGGATATTCCGCCTTCATGGGGGGCAGAATCGCCGGCACATCCGGTTTGACCACGTCGCCCGGCGTGCGGTAGTCGCCTCGGATCAAGATGTGCGTCGTCCTGGGCTTCGGTAGCTCAACCATGACGAGCGTTGTTGGGGGCCGGAGCTTGGTGACCTCCTTCTCCAGCTCCTCGATTTCCCTGGCAAGCTCCGCCAGTTCCGGATCTTTCTGAACGGCATACTCACGGAGCTGCTTCTGCTCTTGCTTCGAGCGCTGATCGGGTTCTTTGCGAAGCGCGTTCTCAATAGCTTTTGGCACTCGAACGGGCGCCGCGGGGGCGGCTAGCACGCGGAAGCGGCCAAGAAGCCGACCACCCCCATGGGTCTGGACCAACTCGCACTCCAGTATGGCCCCCTCTTGCGCCGGATACGGCCGACCCAGGCGCAACTCGATCCAGTGGTCCTTCGCGAACTGGGGATGGATTGCCCAACCGGTGCGGCCGTTCCCGTCGATGGCCTTTGCCGGGCCGTAGTTCGGAGCGGCATAGTCCGCTGAAGCGGCGGCCAGCGGAAGCTCGATGCGCTCATCATGGACCAGAAGCCAAACACGGATTTCGTTCAGCACGAAATTGGGTCGCTCGGAACTGTGCAAACCAGGGCCCATTCCCGGTAAGCCTGGGTGGGTGAGCGCCTCCAGGCGAATCGCTCCGACGAGCCCGGCCTGGAGTTCGAACCGCACACGGTACGTGTCCGTGTCAGCGGGTTCGCCGAGTACCAACACGGAGCCGTCATCCAGCAGCTTGGCGTCCACGCCAGACGCTGAGGAGAACTCCACCGGTCGGAGTATCGTCCAGGGGGGGTCTGCCCTTGTTGTCACCGCCTGGCGCAGTTTGTCGATCGCGGTAGCGACCGAGTCGTCTAGCTTTCCACGGAGCTGCTTAAGGCGTTTCAGGAGCGTCGCGCGTTGGCGGGCCACTTCGGGGGGCAAAGGAAGCTCCATCTTCGGGCCGACGAAGTTGTAAGTCACGCCGTCCCCCTCGACTTCCAGGGGGGTGTTGTTGAAGAAAGCGAAAAGACTGTAGTAGTCCCGCATGGAGAAGGGGTCGTACTTGTGGTCGTGGCACTGTGCGCATTCCAGCGTTGTGCCCAGCCATACGGTGGCCACCGTGTTCACCCGATCGACCACCTGCTCGACTCGGTTTTCCTCAGGGTCGACACCTGCTTCGACATTGCAGGTCGTCAAGCGGGAGAAGCCGGTGGCCACGCGCTGATCAATCGTCGCAGAAGGCAGGAGGTCTCCGGCGAGCTGTTCGATGGTGAATTGATCGAACGGCATATCCTGGTTAATCGCACGGATGACCCAATCGCGGTACGGCCACACTTCCCGGTATTGGTCGGCCTGGTAGCCGTTGCTGTCCGCGTAGCGAGCTGCGTCCAGCCAGGACCGGGCCCACTTTTCACCGAATGCAGGCGAGGCAAGCAATCGGTCCACGAGACGGTCGAACTTATCCGGTCGCCGGTCGGCCAGGTACTCTGCCGCGAACTCCGGCGACGGGGGAATGCCGATCAGATCGAGGAAAACCCGCCTGAGGAGCACGGGCTGGGGGGCAGGCTGGGAGAGCTCCATGTTGGCTTCGGCCAGCCGTTCAAGGACAAACGCGTCAATGGGGGAGCGGGCCCGCGTGCTTCGACGGGGTAACCGTACCCGCGGCTTTGCGATCGGTCGGTACGCCCAGTGCTCCGCCGCGGGGTTCCATTCGATCGTATAGCCAGGCGGCCAAATCGCCCCCTCTTCAATCCACCGCCGTATGGTGGCGATTTCGGCAGCCGACAGCGGTGGACCGTTGCGGGGCATCCGTTCGTTTTCGTCGCGAGCGGTTATTCGACGGTACAGGGGGCTCCTTTCGGGCGCTCCCGGTACCACCGCAGGTCCGCTCCGACCGCCCTTGAACGCCCCCTCCGGCACATCAAGCCGCAGACCGTTCTGCTGCAGCCGCGGACCGTGACAGCGCAGACACCTTTGCTGCAGGATCGGTGCAACGTCGCGTCCAAAATCAATCGACGACCTTCCTTGAACCGGCTCACCGCCTGCCGTGCAAACGGCAAGACCCAGTACCGTTGCAAACCAGACCAGGAGCTCCCTAAACAGCCTTCCGGCAGAGGTCGCCATCATTTGCCGTCCTGCCCGCCCGCTTCTTGCTGCCATCTCGGGTTAGCGCTCTAATCTACACATGTCTCTGCCTTTATGCAGCAGTATAGCAAGCCACCGCAGCACCTGGGGTTGTCGTGCCGACCATGCCGTGACGTTCGTCCGCGTCGGCAGCCCCGCGGTGGGGAGCAGCGGGATCCTAACCCACGCACGGTGCGTCGCCGAATCGTTGATCGTCGATCAGCCGTGCCATGCTTGGGCCGGCGGCCGAGGATTTCACGGTTTTGCCCGCCGATGCTTGGTGGGGAGGCGGCGTTTTCCCACCAGGCTGCGCAGGGTGGAGAGGTTGATCACGTCCATATCCTGCCCCTCTCGCTTTTCCTTGGGCGTTTCCAGGTACATGGGTACGTGATTCAAACGGGGGTCGTTGATGAGGAGGCGAAAAGCCTCCAGGCCGATCATTCCCTCGCCGATGTGAGCGTGCCGATCGACGCGCGAGCCGAGCGGTCGCTTCGAATCGTTCAGGTGGATCACCCGCACGTGGTCCAGGCCAATGGTCTGATCCAGTGCCGCCAAGGTCTCCTCGTAGGCTCGGCGTGGTGCGAGCCGGTACCCCGCGGCAAACATGTGGCACGTATCCAGGCAAATGCCCAGCCGGGTACCGTCGGTTGCCCTGTCGAGCAGCTCGGCAAGCTGCTCGAACCGGTACCCCAACCCCGTGCCTTGACCAGCGGTCGTCTCCAACAGCACGGTCACGCTGGCGTCCGCCGTCGCTGAGAGGATTCGCTCCAGCGCCTGGCTGACCCGCCGCAACCCCGCGTCTTCGCCGTAGCCCTGGTGGGCACCGGGGTGAACGACAAGATAAGGGATGCCCAGAGCGTCACAGCGCAGGACCTCCTCGATGAGTGAGCGTATGCTCTGTTCGTAGAGCTTCTTCTGGGGGCTCGCCAGGTTGATCAGGTAGGACGCGTGCGCGGTGGGGCACCGGATGCCGGTCTCGTGCACCGCTTCGCGGAACGTTCGGACATCGTCGTCGGTGAGTGGCCGGACCCTCCACTGCACGTTGCTTTTGGTGAAGAGCTGGACCGTATTGCAGCCAATGGCGTGGCCGCGGTAGACCGCTTTGTGTAGCCCTCCGGCAATAGACATGTGCGCGCCAAGCAGAATGCGGTTTGGCGCGGAGGTCCGCTTGGAACGCTTCTCCTGTTTAGGGGGCATCACAATTGCCCAGCCTTTGTCTTCGTTGCCTTTGGCATAAGCTACTCGGTCTACACAGGGTCGTCTGGGGCCCGCGCCCGTTGCCGGGACTTTCAGAGTATTGTGGTGCAGACCCCTTGTTCCGGGGCCGGATGTTCGCCGGTCGCCGAGGTGTGCACGGCGACGCGATACACTCGTAGCAAGCCCGGGCGAACGAGCAGCGTACCTCGTTATTGTGGAGCATCCGATGGAGACGCGGCAGGAGCGTCCGAATCGAGTACTTATCGGGTGCACTTTCCTGTGCATTCTGTGCTGGTTAGTGGCATTCAGTCGAGGTCATGGTACGAGCGTGGACGAGGGGCACGTCTATGAGACCGCCCGTGCGCTGGTCGAGCGTAGGTCGTGGCAGCTCGAGGAGCCGCTGAACGAGCGGAGGTACAGCCGATACAGCCCACTGCCATCCCTTCTCGCCGCAGCTCTTTATGCAACCGGTCGCGTCCTGGGCGGGAGTGAGGTGGCTCGGGTGTGGGCTTATCAGCTTAACGCCGTTACCACAGCCGCGGCGGCGGTTTGTCTGATGCTCGCTGCCGCACGTTTGGGGGCAAGCCGTGCGGCTGCCGTGTTCGTCGCCTTCAGTTATGGCCTTGCCAGTCTTGCGACGCCGTATGCCGGTAGCCTGTACAGCCAACCACTGGCTGCAGCGCTTGTGGCAGGTTGCATGGTGTTGTCCTGCGGAACTAGCACCGCACTTCTGGCGATCTGCTGGGCACTTGCAATCTGGTGCCGTGCGGAACTGCTCTTGCTTACGCCGGCGTTCGCCTGCTTTGCAGCTCTAGCACGCGGCAGGGCCGTTCGAGCGTGGGCTGCGTACGGCTTTGGCGCTCTTGCGGGTGTCGTGCTCTGGGCAGCTACGAATCTCCTGCGCGGCGATCCGTTATTCGCCGGTTCGTACGGCGAGGAGGGGTTCGTAGGCGACGTCTTGCGGGGCATCTATGGGCTGTCCGTCTCCGCGGGGAAAGGGTTGCTTCTGTTTTCTCCGCTGAGCGCTTTGGGAGTGTTGGCCGGTACGATCTATCGCCCCATCTGGTGGCGTCCTCTTCTGGGGGCCGTTCTTGCTTACATGTTTCTGATTGCAGGGTGGTGGACATGGCATGGGGGGTACTGCTGGGGGCCGCGGTTGCTTTTGCCCGTCTTGCCTGTCCTTCACCTGAGTCTTGCCCTCCTCTGGGATAGCACGCCTACCATGCGAAAAACCTGGTCAGCGCTCCTGGTGGGCCTGGGCTGTTTGCAGCTCTTTGCGAGCGGTATGCATCCGTACGAGGAGCGGGTCGGCCCGAGGTCGGGATTGGCGACCGAAAGCGAGCACATCTTCGTTCCTTCCCTGTCGCCGCTCTGGATTTCTCATCGACAGGTGGCGGACTGGTGGTGGCTGTCCTCCAGGGCGGAATCGGCCGGTCGTATACCACGCGCTGCACTTGCCGGAGGGCTGGTTTTGATCGGCCTCCTTTGCCTGCTTTACCCTGCGCGGGTATTGCTTAAATCCCAGGGTGGGGTTGAGGTCAGACGCCCCTGGTCCGGTTGGCAGGGGGCTGGTGCAGTGCTCCTTGTCGTCGGGATCGCGTGGGGGACCATTCTCGATGGGGTTGCTGGAGTTGTTGCGTCGCCCCCGCAGCGATCGGCCACCCTGGTCGTGTTCGCACCCGTTCGAGGGATCTACACGTTCCATTTGCCGCGCCTGGCGTCCGGAGAGCTTGCGCAAATGACCGTGGACGGTCGAACGATCCGGGCGGTTCCTCGGGGCACTTGGGCCGATTACGTCGCGCAGCTCGATGTGGGCGAGCATCGCGTCCGGTTAGCTGTTCCTGTAGCGGTTAATGAGCTGTTCTGGACCAGTCCGGGCGGGGTTTTCTACAAGGAGCCTGTGCCCGTGCTCTATCTGGGTACCGACCGGGCGAATCTGGTACTCGGCGTTCTTCGGGCAGCACGCGGCTGGGGCTGGTTCCCGGTGGTTCTGGGGGTATACCTTCTCTGCTGGACGGGTCCGGACGGGCGTCGGGGGGACACATCGTAACTAAGGGGGACACCACTGTGCGGGACTCGTGGGTACGATTACGCGGTTTCAGATAAGGGCGCAGAACTGCACGGGTACGGATCGATGTACAGCACCTTCGCCTTGACGCTTCTTGCTCTTTGGGGCGTTCCGGCTCAGGCGACCGACGGGTTCTGGGAAAACGTCGACTCCACGGTAGTGAAACAGCTTCTCCAGGGGGCGCGGGAACTGAAGCGGCTCAGTTTCGCACAGGCCGTATCGAGGCGCAGCCCGTTCGGTGCGGGTCGCGGCCTTTTGCTCCTCGTACAGACGGATCAATCGGCTTGGGGGGTACTCGAATGCCAGTTCGCCGCACGAAAGCGGGCCGACCGGGTTTTCCCGGTCGTTTTCGTGCGGCGCTTTGCCCTGGTACGACCAACTGGGGGGATAGCTGTGTCGCGAGAAAGGATCGAGTGGTTTGCTGGATTGGAGCTGGACTGTGACATCGGCCAGGTTGTGCCACCTGCCTTTGGGGGGGACCTGGGATTCTCCGGGGATAGACCGGACGACTGTGCGGTCGTAACGCGAGGGGATGCCCGCTTGTGGATCGTGGACCGTCTACCTCGGCGGGAACCGTCCGAGGCAGGTACGCCGAAGCAGGGACCGGCCCGATATTCGGGGCGGTACAAGCTATTCGCGGACGGAGAGTTCCGCGGGACACTTGAGCTGCAGGTTTCGGATCAAGGCATTGTGCGGGGCATGTTCGTGTCCGCAGAAACCGGACAGCAGTACGCGGTTCGGGGGCGGTTCGGGGGGCCAGAATACCGGTTGCAGGCGCGGATCACGTTTCCGCGAAGTGTGCAGGATCTGGACGTCTACTTCTGGAGAAGGCTTTCTGGTGTGGCAACCGGGTTGGTCCACGCCGAGGAACACGTGTACGGCGTTTTACTGGCGAAGCCCGGAGCAGTGGAGCTGCCCGAAACTGGCGACTAGAGACGGCAACGAGTTGGGAACCCGTACGAAACAGGTGGGCCACGCGAATGAGGCTTTGCAGGTTCGAGACTCCCTTCGGTACGGAACGGGCGGGGATTGTCCGCGGGGATCGTGTACGGGCGTTTCGCGTAACCCGTGCCACACCACACCCCCTGACGGATGTTCTCCTGGCTGATCACCCGATTCGGGAAGCCCAGAGGTTGCTCGACCCCGACTTTCCCCCTTTGTCTGTGGAAGAGATCAGGTTTCTTCCCCCGCTTGAGGAGCAGGAGGTCTGGGCTGCGGGCGTGACCTATAAGCGAAGCGAAGAGGCACGGGTACAGGAATCGAAGGGAGCTGGGGCTTTCTATGAGAAGGTGTACGGTGCGGATCGGCCGGAGCTGTTCTTCAAGGCAGACAGGCGGAGGACGGTGGGGCACGGCGGTGCTGTACGGCTGCGCGCCGACACTCGCTGGTGCGTGCCGGAGCCGGAGTTCACGGTCTTTATCCGTCCAGATGGGATGATTACAGCCTGCACGATCGGAAATGACGTCTCCTGCCGAGATATTGAGGGGGAGAACCCCCTCTATCTTCCTCAGGCCAAGGTTTTCAAGGACTGCTGCGCGCTTGGCCCGGTGCTACTCACCACGGACGAGATTGGCGAGTGGCGCAAGCTCAAGGTCGAACTGGAGATTCTGCGGCGAGGCGAACCGGTTTTCTCTGGTGCCACCGGGCTGGACGCCCTGCGCAGGTCACCGGAAGAACTGGCATCGTGGCTGTTTCGCGACCAGGAGTTCCCCTATGGGGTGTTTCTCATGACCGGCACAGGCATTGTTCCGCCCGACTGGTTCACGCTCGAACCTGGGGATACCATCCGGATCACAATCGATCCGATCGGTTGTCTCGAAACGAGCTGCTACCGCGGGGGGTGAGAACCAACCCTGGAGGCCTTCCGGACAACCGGGGCAACGAACTCGTCGACAAAACAGGGGATGGTCCGGAGGTTATCGGCCGGCATACCCGGAGACGGAGAGCTACTCCAACAGGATCAGCTCGCCTTTCTCGTCCAGTTCCAGCATCTTCTTGATGAATTGCTGCCGTGCCTCCTTGACTTTCGATGGTGGTAGGGTGCCGAGCATCTCCAGTTCTTCGAACAACGACTCCCGCACCCGTTTGCTCAGGTTCCGTGCGATTTTGCTCTTCAGCTCCGGCGGCGCGCCGGACAGAGCCGTTGCGACGACCCGCAGCTCCAGTTCGCCGAGCATCGTTTGCACGCACGAGTCGGCCACGCGGAGGAGGTCTTCGAACACGTAGAGGTTGTCGGAAACCTGTTGCGCAAGCTCGGGATTCACCTCTTTGAGCCGAGCAAGCAGGGTCGTGCGCACCGATGCCGGAAGCGCTCGCACGAGCGTGATCAGTTGCTGCAGTTGCCCGTTCGGTAGGGGATCTTCCCCGCCGTCGGAACCGTTGCTGAGAGACGCGCTAAGCCGCGCCAGGAGTCCCTGGATGCTTCTGGGGGGGATCCGCGGCGGGTTAACGAGCGCCAGGAAGACCTGCTCCGGGTTGGGCAGGCGGCTCATCACTGCCGCAACCTGCTCCGGCGGAAGCATCTGCAGAACCACCGCGGCCAGGCCAGGCGGTTCGTTGGCAAGTGCGGCAGCGAGAACGTCGGGATCCGCTTCGGCGATCGCACGCAGGGGATCATCGGTCTCGTTGTCGTCGGCGGATTCTGGGCAACCTCCCGTTTCCTGAGGTTGCGCACCGGATTCGGTCGCAGCCGGGGGCTCCGCGTGCGTCTCGAGCTCGCTGTGGTCAAAACCTTCTTGGTTCCGGTCACCAGCGTGAGGCGAAACCAACGCCGCTTCCAGTTCTTCGATCGCAAGCTGCAATAGGTCCTCCGTACGCAGTTCCTGCAAGGATTCCAGAAGATTAAGGCACTGCTGGCGGTGGGCTTCGTCTAGCTTTCCAAGAACGCGCTGGCGCTCCTCAGCGGGAAGCAGGAAAAGCAGCGTCGCCGTTTTCCGCACTCCAGGTGGAAGCTCGTTCACCAGAGTCGTTGTCGCCATAACGTGCCCCTGTGCCTGCCACGATCGTCCGAAGTCCACACAAACATAGGTCGCAAACCGGTGTGGCGCGGGTTGCCTGGCACTTACCAGACGCCCGCGCCTTTGGGTGCCTCGCGAAGTGCACGTGTCTCCGGGATGGAAAACGCCAACGTTACGCGTGCCCTCTCGAGCCAGACGCGAAACCGTTCGCCCGCCGGCTTAGCCGCCTGGGCGACACGTGTCCGACGCCCCCCAGGGTTCGAAGGGGACACGGGCTAACGAGGAGCCTCGGGTCTGACACTTGACCGGGCAGAATTGGCCCCTTTTTCGTGCGATCTTTCCGCTCCGGTTCTGCTTCTTTTGCGGTTTATAGCGCCGGTCGCAGGACGATTGGATGCACCGCCGTGGTTCAATCGGACCGCGTAGGGTCGAAGAAGATCGCCACGCAGGTGATGTTGTCCCTGGAATCCGCCCGCAACGCAGCGTTGACAAGTTGGTCTACGGCTTCCTGCGGTGAGGCGGCGGCTCCCAGGATGGAAGCGATTCTCTCGTCGCTGACCACTCCGGTCAGCCCATCGGTCGTGAGCAACATACGATCACCGGCGCGAGGGGCAAGGACCTTGATGTCGGGCCCGACGCCCGCCTCCTTGCTGCCCAGGTACTTGTACAGCGTGTTTCGGAACCGCACCTGGTGCATCTGGTCGATTTCCACAGAACCGATCCGCTCCAGGACGCTGGCGAGGGTGTGGTCTTCGGTAAGCTGCTCCAGTATGTTGTTTCGAAGGTGGTAGCACCTGCTGTCGCCGATTCCACCGGCGTAGGCGCGGTCCCCCTTCACCAGGACGAAGACAACCGTTGTGCCCATGCCCGCATAGGACGGCTCCACCGCTGCGAGGCTGAGGATCTCGTTATTCGCTCGCACCGCGGCTTCTTGCAGCACACGCGCTATGGCTTCATCGCCTCGGACGCCGTGCAGGTGGCGGCGAACATGGTCGGCGATCTGCTCCACCGCGATCCGCGACGCGCATTCCCCAGCCTGTTGGCCGCCCATTCCGTCGGCAACGACGCACAGGTGCCAGGAGCCCGACGGACCAGTTTCAAGCCGGTAATTATCTTCGTTGCACCGGCGATATGGCCCCTTTTCCGACTTGGCTGCAACGCCCAATGCGTACATGTCGCTTCGCCGTGGTCCCTGCCTGAGCTCGAAAGATCGAGCTGAACGCCCCGCGCAGTCCCCACACGTGTCCCATCAATGGTACACGAGAGTCCGGTCGCGATGTTGGGGTTGACCTCGTTGAGCGACGACCGCGTCCCATCAGCCGCTCAGTGGGCCGGTCTGGCCGTCGGCACCCATACGGTACAGACCGCATACCCGGTTCGTTCAGAACCGAACCAACTTTGCCGCATCACTGCCGGGTTGGGAGCGCGTCGCCACGCCTGTGCCGGGCCTTCTCTATGGTCGGGGCGGTTTGCCGTGCATGCAAAAGGCGACCAAGTCGTCAGTGCCCGGAAGCCTGTGGGTCAGAAAAAGTTCCCCGTACTGAAATCCTGCCCGTAGTCCGATGCTTCGATTAATGGCGGCCACAGCGTCAAACACGAAACTTTTCTCGGGCGGGAACTGGGTTTCATAGGCCCGGATCGCTTCCAGCTTCCGTTCGAACGTGGACGAAACGTCCACCACGAACGACGGCACATTTACCGGCGGATCGGGCCCGCGCAGAGCCAGCCAGTACTGGACGTGGTGCAGCACCCGATGCGGGGGGAGGCCATCGAACTCGTCATCCCATTTCGTGAGACGGCTATAGAAGATGGCCGCATCCGTCAGCAAGGTTGCCTGGTAATGGTCAGGCGAGGCCATCGGTGTGGCGCCGCCCGGTCCGATAACGATGGCCGGACGGTACCGTCGCAATACCTTGGCCAGGGCGAGCCGGTTTTCGTAGGTGTCAAAAAGCTTTCGGTTCGGCAGATCCAGGGTGACCCGCACGGCCACCCCAAGGATCTGTGCCGCCTTGTGTGCCTCCTGCAACCGCACGTGAGGGCCAGGTGATAGGGGCGTCGGTTCACCGTCGGTAAGATCAACGATTCCCACCCGGTACCCCTGGTCCGCCAGGGAAGCAAGCGTGCCTCCGCACGCGATTTCCACATCATCTGGGTGCGCGCCCACCGCAAGAACGTCGAGTGTGTCGATGCCCTTGTTTTCGCTTGTGTCTGACAAGGGGTCACCTCCCTGGATCGATCGTGTTGAAGCAGATCCAGCCGGGGGAGCTGCCGGGCAAGACAAGGGGGCAAGCACCGCAAGGCGCGACCGACCGTCCCGGTACTGGTCGCAAGGGGCAGGACGAACGCCCACGCTTGGCCTAGCGGAGCTTCCTCGCCTCCGCTCGCAGCTCCCGCAACAGGCTCGAGTCCGCTGTGGTTGGGATCACGCATCCGCCTGCCAGGATAAGGCGGCGCCCCGCTGCGCGATCCCAGCGCCGATGCATCAGCTCGATCAGAGTGCCGAGCTTGCTACGATCATCCAACTCACCCTGCGGCAAACCGCCAATTGCGGTCTTCTCCCAGTCGTGGATGACGGTTTCCGGACCCGGATTCGTGGGGTCACACATGTCCCAGCTATACGCAGCAACCGGGTAGTCCTTGGTGAGATCAAGCATGCATCGAGGACCACACACATGGAGGACGTTGAACCAAGCAGCGGAAGCGCCTTCGAGCACGCAGAGGTCGTACGGGACGCTGAACTCGCGGAACTGGTCGTCCGTGAGGTACTTTCTCGTTCCCAACCGTGTGGTCGCGTAGAACAGCCCATCAGCCCCGGCTTCGATCAGAAGCCGGGCGAATTCCCGGAAGGTGCGGGCAATAGCGTCGAGTGCACGCTTGAGCGGGCCGGGGTGGGCGAGGATCTCCGCCGGATTGGACCGCCGCCGTCCGGCCAGTTCGGCGGCAACAGAGAGGGGGGTGAAGAGGGTCATGATGACCGGAACCTCGCCGCCGAGGCGTTCGCGGATCAGGCGGACGGCGCGAAGATGCTCGCCCAGAACGCCTTCTCGTGGATCCAGCTCGGTGATCCTCTCGAAGTCGGTCGGCTCGCGCACAACATGCTCCAGCAGCTCCGGGCGGCGATGGTCATCCAGGTACAGAGCGTACCGGTTCCCCCACGCTTCTGCGTGGTATTCGGCACGCGGGTTGATCTTCACGAAGTCCCAGTCGTAGGTGGCCTGGAATTGGAGCGTCACGTCGACGAGGCCGTCGGTGGTGATTTCGTGGCGCGGGTGGTGTCCCCAGAAACTGAGCGGTGCAGAATCGGGCCGCTCGCCCCGCACCACGGCTCGGATCCGCTCGGTCTTCGTCATGACTCGTGGCCCTCGTTCTGAACTCGCCCAAGTTTCTGCACCGTGAGCAGGAAGGACGGCGGTAGCGGATCGAACCGGAGCGTGCCCAGTTGGTGGATCGCACGCGACACCTGAACAAGACAGACGTCCGGTTCTTCAGGAACCTGGCGCAGTTCATTCAGCGCTTGCACGAGCTGATCCACCGGAGCCACGTGTACGACCAGACGCCCGCCCTGCTTCAACCGCTGATAGACCTCATGCAGTACGGGCACCAGTTCGCGCGCGATCGCTCCCACAAATACCGCGTCCGGATCAGGAAGATCGTGGAGAATCGCCGGCGCCGTTCCGTGGATTGGCACCACGTTGGATACGCCGAACCGCTCGATGTTCTCCTGGAGTAGAGCGAAGTCGTCGGGGTTCTTTTCCACCGCGTACACACGCCCCTTGGGGGCAAGCAGGGCGGCTTCGATGGAAACCGATCCGGTGCCCGCCCCAATGTCCCAAACCGTGTCGGCTTCGCCCAGGGAGAGCTTGCCCAGGGCGATCGAGCGTACCTCTTCGAAGGTGAGCAGAACAAGCTTTTCCGGTGAGTGCGCATACCATTCGTCCGGGTTCCCGAACCGCCGCACACCTGCCGGTGCTGCACCCGGTGGGCCTGGAAGATGGCGCCGAATCAGAATCATGACGTTCAACGGGGAAAAGGTCATCGCTGTGATTTCATCAAGCGACGCCGCGGTTACCCGTTCATCCGGCGCACCCAGGTTCTCGCACACATAAGCGGTGAAGTAATCCATCTTCGATTCCAGAAGCGTCTGAGCGATCTTCGAAGGGGGCCAAACGTCGCTTGTGAAGATGCCCACCTTTTCCGAAGTGCGAATCCGATCCAGAACGTCCTCAAGGTCGCGGCGAGCAAGATCGACGAAATAGGCGTTTTCCCAGCTTTCTTTCACCCTTGCGAACGCAAGCTGCATCGTGCTTACGTGGGGGATGATTTCGACCCTCTCTTTGCCGAGACGTTCCGTCAGGTAGCGTGCCGTGCCGTAAAAAAGGGGATCGCCGGTGGCGAGAACAACAACCAACCGTTGGCCCAGCTCACCCGCGATCCGTTCGCACCCGCGGGACCAGTCCGTCGTTATCTCGACCCGTTCGGCGGTCGATTCGGGCACAAACTTCAGAACGTCCGCGTCACCGACGAGAACGTCGGCCTGGGTGACCAGCTCACGCGCCGGTGGCGCCAGGCCGGCAAGACCAGTTTCGCTGATCCCAACCACGTACGCCTTGTCTTTGCGAATCTCCATCACCCTACACCGCAAAGTTTCCGCTTCACTAGCATGATGTGATTCTACCAACCGTGACTTCGGACCGGCTTAGCCTCGATTTGGGGGGCGGACCCCGAACAGACAGCAAGCTCGCAGAACCGTCGGGAGACTGACCATGCCATCGTCAACCGGGGACTTCTGCTATGTGCCGACCTGCGACCTGTGGAACTGCCAACGCCCTGCGGCATATAAGATCGCTGCTATCTGGACAGACGGCGTGCTGACCGAACTGAAACCCTATGGCCTGGCCTGCCCAGACCACGTGGGCGAGCTGTTCCGGGAAGTGAGGTTACGACACGAGCGGTGCAAGCTCGCGCCGGGAGAATCCCTCGGTCCCCTACGGATCTATCTGCTCTGCCCTGGACGCCGTGATTCCCAATTGGAGATCGCAACGGACGTGGAACGGCAACTGGGAATCAACTCGTCGGCTGAGTAACGGACGAGTCCGTCGCTGCAGAACCCTCTGCCACCCACGATGCTCTCTGGGCTTCCATCGCCGACACCGGGCCAGACCTGCCTCCGAGTAGAGCCAGGCGGATGCTCGATCGAGTCGGGGCGGTTCGCACCAGAGCGTACCTGCGAAGACGGGCGCTACTCTGCGTTACCCTCGTCTCCGGGGAACTCGACGCCGAGTTGCCAGATGAGGAAGCTCCACACGTCCGTCTCCTCGTCCACAATCTTCTGCACCGGCTTGCCCGCCCCGTGACCGGCTTTTTCCTCCACTCGGAGCAACACCGGTCGTGCCGAAGACGTGGCTTCTTGAAGCCTTGCGGCGAACTTCCGCGCATGGGCCGGGTCGACCCGTGTGTCGGATTCCGCCGTGGTGATCAGAACGGCAGGGTACGCTACGCCATCGCGCACTCGGTGATAGGGGGAATACGCGTAGAGATAGCGGAAATCGTTGGGATCGTCGGGGTCACCATATTCCGGGATCCACAACCGTGCGATCAGGAACTTATGATAGCGCACCATGTCGGTGAGGGGGACGCCGCAGACGATGGCACGCCATAGCTGAGGACGTTGGGTGAGGGCGGCAGCTACAAGGAGCCCCCCGTTGGATCGCCCCATCGCTGCCAGCTTGCTCGGGTTGGTATAGCCGTTTTCGATAAGCCATTCCGCTGCAGCGATGAAGTCGTCAAAAACATTCTGCTTGTTGTGCAGCATTCCCGCTCGATGCCATTCTTCGCCGAATTCGGACCCACCGCGGAGATTCGCCACGGCGAAGACACCGCCAAGGTCGAGCCAGACGGGCAATGCGTTCCAGAACCGCGGCGTGACGCTGATATTGAAACCCCCGTAGCCATACAGAACCGTGGGCCGCCGCCCATCAGGCCGTACGTCCTTGCGGTGTACCAGAAACATCGGCACCTTCGTGCCGTCCTTGGACCGGTACCACACCTGACGGACTTCATAGCGATTCGGGTCGACCGGAGCGTTGACGCGGTCCCACAGCTCTTGTTTTCCTCCCTCGGACATCACGAGGTGAACTTCTGTCGGACGAACGAACGAATGGAGCCGCACGAACACGCGAGTGTCCGATTTGGACGTCCCCAGGCCGGCTACAGTAACCATCGATGGAAGCTGCACGTCACGCACGTCGCCCTGGGCTAGAGGCACCAGCCGCACCTGGGAACTCACGTTGTGCAGGTAGTGCAAGACCAGGTGTGACCCAGATACGACGACATCCTCCAGGGTGTCCTCCGTTTCAGGCACAGCTTCCCGAGCGGTGGCAAGCTCCGGCTGCTTCGGGTCCAGTTCCAGCACGCGGTACCGGGGGGCCGACCAGTTAGTGTGCAGGAACAAGCGGTCGTTGAGCGCGATGGCAGTGAAGACGGCATCCAGCCCAGTTGCAACCGGCTTGAACTGCACAGGGGTCGTCCGGAGATCGGCCAGGTAGACTTCACTCTTCGCCCATCCCTGGTGCACGGTGACCGCGAGCCAGCGGCCATCAGGCGAGATATCGAGCGTAGGCCAGTCTTCTTTGGCGCGGCCTTCTCCGAAGACCTTGGGGTCCTTGGCGGGGTCCGTTCCCAGCCGGTGGAAATAGACGTGACGGTGGTAGTTCTCCTCCCCAGGGGGAACCGCGGCCGGATCCGGATAGCGGGTGTAGAAGAACCCGGTCGCGTCGGGCAACCAGGCGACCGAGCAGGCTCGCGTGTTCGGAATGACATCGGGCAGCCGTGTCCCGTCGTTGACGGAAACGATGTACAGAGTACTCCGTTCGCTGCCCCCTTCGGAAAGGCCGTAGACTACCAGGGAGCCGGTCGGGTCTGGGAAATACCAGTCGATGGAAACCGTTCCATCCGGTGCCAGTGTATTCGGATCGACCAGGGGTCTGGGCGCGGCATCGCCTTCGCGGACATAGAGGACGGGTTGGTTCTGTTCCGGTCTGCGGTAGAGGTAGAACACCCTGTGGTGACGAGGCACGGGGGTGCCCAAACTGGAAATGCGATGTAGAGCGAGCAGACGTTTTCGGAGCCGGTCGCGGAAGGGGAGGTTGTCCAGGACCCGTCGGGTGTGGCTGTTTTGGCGTCGTACCCACTCCTTGACTGCGGGCGAAGCGCCGTCCTCCAGCCACCGAAAAGGGTCCGTGACCACGGTCCCATGGACGACTTCACGCACTGCTTCGTGTTCCACCTGCGACTGCTCCTTACCGGCTTGATCCGCCAGCACCGGCCGAAGGGTGCCGATGAGCGAGGCCAACGCCAGGGCGACCGTCAGCGTGGTATTCTTCCCGTAAGTCATCCTGGTTACCTTCTCGCACGGATGCCGCTACAACCTGGGCCTGGAGCCTGGGTAGATACGCTTGATCGCGCACGGTGATCAAGACGAAGACGCGATTTCATGCGCTTTCTTTTCGGGGAACGCATTCTCTTTCGCACCACGGATGGGAGCCGCTGCTGGCGCGGCTCTACGGCAGCGCACCGATGCGCTTGGCCGCTCGTGGGCGCCGTTCTTTCCGCCGCCGCACGGCGGCGCGGTAGAAGCCGACAAAGGGCACGAGCCCCTGTGGCGATGACGGCCGGGTTTGGCTCATTCCGCGCCAAGCTTGCGCAGGCAGTCCTTCATGTATTCGAGGCTTCGTCGTGCGATGACCTCCGGTCCAGGCCTGAAATCGAACACCTCCACTGATACCCAGCCGGAGTATCCAATCTCGAGCAGGGCGTCGAATATCGGAACGAAGTCGATGTCGCCGAAGCCTGGTCCGGAAAGGTTGCTGTCGTTGGCGTGAAAGTGAACGGCGTGCCGTCCCCACCGCCGAATCAGCGCGGGAATCGGCGTCGATTCCGTACTCATTGCTTTGACGTCCAGATGCAACTTCACCCGTGGATGGCCGATCATTTCGATCAGTTCCCAGGCTTCGGCGCATGTGTTCAGGAAGTTCGTTTCACGGGGCGAGAGGGGTTCCACGGCCAGAACCAGGTCGTAGCGGTCCAGCACCGGCGTCAGTGACTGAAACACTTCCGCGGCCCATTTCATCCCTTGCTGCTTGGTTATTCCCGGTTCGAGGTTCCTTTGTTGGGGGGAGCCGAACACGAGGACCCGTCCGCCCAGGTCATAGCACAACCGCGCGAGCTCGGCGAGATAAGCGGCCGTGCTGGCCCGCACATGCTCGTCGGCACAGGTCAGGTGCAGGCCTTCTGTGCGTGCTAGAAGCCAGTGCAACCCGACCACACTCAGTCCGTAGTCCTCGGTGCAGCGGCGTACGTACTCGCGACTTTCCGTCGGCACCTGGTCGGCACGGGGGCCAAGCGTAAACGGGGCGATCTCGACGCCTTCGTAGCCGCATTGGGCCAGAAACGCACAGACCCGATCGTGGGGCCAGTCCTCGAACAGCTCGTTGCAGATTGCGAATTTCATCGCGGGTCTCCGCGGGCGAGTGCCAGGGCTTTGATCCAATCGTCTCGCCCGGTTGTCGGTGTTCTGCTTATGTTAGCGTGGCTGTCCCCGTCGCACCATCCTGCAACGGACGGGCCGGTGCCGGAGTCGGATACGGTAGTTGTGCGCGTAGATCCGTAGGGCGTGTGGTGGATCGGCATGAAGAAGGCTGCCGCCGTGATCGCGATAATGAGGGTGGCTGCCGGTGGCCGACAGGTGAGAGTGGCGTGAGGCCATCTGGTCCGATGTGCAAGCTCGACAGCGAGTCCGCCCCAGATCTGTGCGACTGCGAAATTAGCACGGTCCAGATCCGGTGCGGGTTCGTGCCGGACACGATGCCGGCCCAGGCTCGTCCGGACGAACAGGGCCTTCTGGACAGGACGTTGCCCCCGGAAGGGCCGGCACGGTGCGTTTCGAACTTGTGTCACTGCAAGGCGTTTCAACAGGCTCTAGGCTGGCTTCGTGGCGGTGCACCGTGGGAGAGCCATGTTGTGCTCGAAGCTCTCTGGCACGAAGCACGCCGCGTAGCTGCCCCGGAGGCCCATCTGCTCAAGGCCCTGATCCACGTGGCGGTGGCAAAGCTGAAGCGGCGTGCGGGTCGGTTCGTGGGGGTGCGTCGGCAACGCCGTAAGGCACGGGCATGCTGGGAGCAGGCGCGGCGCATGCTTGGCGGCGGTGAGACGTGTGGGCTGATAACGACGGTTGCGGATCTCATCGCGTCTGTTTAACATGGGAGCAGTCCGCGCCGCTTGGAGGTGCCGCCGGGTGAGCGCGGCTGTTCGGCTCCCAGGGATCAGGCCCCGCTTTCCAGCCACGGATTTCCTGCCACCCCCCGTGCAGGCCGGTCCTGAACCGGTGCAGGGCTTTCGGGCGACCGCGAAGCGCACGCTGGTAACTGTTCCCCGACGTCGTTTTGGCCCACGACCGTCGGTTGCCCTTACCCTCGGGACATGCTGATTCTAGGCGAATCGGGCTGCGCGCGAAGTGATCCCCGCAGCGACCCTCTTGAGGATCGATCGCCATGCGATTCGTGAAGATGCAGGGAACTGGGAACGACTTCATCGTGGTCGACTGTTTTGACCAGTCGGCGCCGCAGGATCCGGGCGCCCTTGCGCGCCGCTTGTGCCCTCGTCGTCACGCTGTGGGGGCGGATGGGCTGATCCTGGTCTTACCTTCCGACGTGGCTGTGGCCAGGATGCGCATCTTTAACGCGGACGGATCTGAAGCGGAGATGTGCGGCAACGGCCTGCGCTGCGTCGTGCGCTACCTGTATGAGAGGCTGGGCACGAACCCGTCCGCGATCCCTGTCGAGACCGCGGCTGGCGTCCTGAAAGGGGAAGTCTTGTCGCAGGCACCGGAAGGGGGCTTAAATGTACGGATCGACATGGGCAGGCCTGTGCTGGAACCGCAGGAGATCCCCACCAGTTTGATCGGACGTCCTCCTCTGAACGTGCGGAAGGTGGTCCGGGATCGGGTCCTCCAGCTTTGCGTTCTGTCCATGGGGAACCCCCATTGTGTGGTCTTTCTCAAGGAGCCCGTGGAGAAGTTCCCGGTGCAGGAGTATGGTTTGGCGCTGGAGTGTTCGCATGAGTTTCCTGAGCGGACGAACGTGGAGTTCGTCAACGTGCTGTCGCCGTCGCGGGTTCGAGTGCGCGTGTGGGAGCGGGGGTGCGGCGAGACTCAGGCGTGTGGCACGGGGGCGTGCGCAGTGGTTGTGGCCGGCGCGCTAACCAACCGTACTGCGCGGCAGGTGGCGGTCGAGCTGCCGGGGGGAACGCTCGATATCACTTGGGCCAGCGACGACCATGTCTACCTGAGCGGCCCCGCACTCTGTGTGTACCATGGCGAGCTCTGCACCGATCTCGTCAAAGGGGGGGCTCCCGCCGCCACGAAGGCCGTTCAAACGACCGGGCCATGAGCGCTACGGTCGGGAGGAAGGTCCGGGCGGTGGCCTGCTTCGCCCACATACTGAGCATGGTCAAGCGTGGTGGCGTGCGGTTTGCCTGGTGAGACACGGCTCCATCACACACGTGCTGCTCCGTTGGTTGCCCGCCTCTGCGTGCGGCTAGTGCAAGCTGAACGTATCCTCCCGCCGGTAGGCGTGGAAATGGCGGGCAATCTCATCGGCCACCCGCTTGACGTAGAGATCGCGGAACCGCAGAGCAGAGATTTCGCTGGACGGCACCGCCCGACTGGCCGGGAAAGTGCTCTCGACGTAGGCGTCATACACGATCTCGCCCCCTTTTTCGACGTCGGCCACCTGGATCGTGGCCGTGGCGTGTCCCTGGTAAAGCTCGGGGCTACTGGGATCCTCAATGGCGAAGCGATGGAGTTCCACCTGCACGACGTAGTCCGCGTCGAACGCCTTGCCGAGCTGTTCTAGGCTGTAGCCTTCGTGTTCGGCACACCAGTTAGCAACTTCGGTGGGATCGGCAATCTGGATCTTCTCGACGTTTTCGAGCAACCTCTTTGCGATGAGCCGCTGCAGCTCGGTTTCGATCGTAGGATGAGCCAGTTGGGCGTTGGTGCTCGCGTGCACCAGCAAGACCGTCTTTGATCCTTTGAGGCTGTCGAATTCGGCCGGGATCTTCGGCTCCGGCGCAAGCAGCAGGTAGTACAGGAGGGCTGCCGGCCGACATCCAACCAGTGTCGTGGTCAGGCCGGCCAGCGTGCACAGCAGAATCCAGCGATTCTTGAACAGTTCACCGGCCATCCTGGCCATTTCCGCGTTTCCTCCCTTCTCTCCGTCGCTGACATGTCCTATTTCACCGCCGTCAGGTGAAGGCCGACTTGCCAGCTCCAGAGCATGATGTGAACCAACGTTGCTGTCAAGGTCACTAGAGCGGGGACGAGGTAGCGGCGCACGCACAGTCTGGCGTTCGTGAGTGCGCCAAACAAGTCGTAGACCGTCAGGGTGGCAGCGAGCACGGCAAGCGTTGTTCCTACGATGTGGCAGCGGAGCGCCTTCCAGACATGCCCGTGGGCGGCGAGGACGAAGGCCGTGGTGCCTCCACACCCAGGGCAATTTAAGCCGGTGACCAGTTTGAACCCGCAGGGTGGTAGCCCAAGCTGTTCATGGGTCCCATAGCCGCGGGGGTCTGGGTGCAACCATTGGGCGATAACCAGGGGACTCAACCATACGCCGGCAAGCACAAGCAGCATCCACCGCCGCGACCGCTCACGGTAAGTGCCCGTCGCTTGCCATTCACGGTGCTCCGACGCCATGGTTTGCCCAGCTTGGAGGAGGTGCGAGTTGTTCGCCCAGCAGCAACCACGCGGCCACGGGATGGTACGGCCCGACTTGCCGTCATTTTATAGGATTGGCCAAAACACACGGGTTGACCGGTACCGGAGGCGTCTCGATGCGTGAGCGAATCGTGCTGCGCGGCGTGACCTTTGACGACGTGTTCTTGTTGCCGGGCTACAGCGATTTCCTGCCGCGTGATGCGGACACGAGCACGTGGATCACACCCACCATCCGTCTGCGCATTCCGCTGCTATCTGCCCCCATGGATACCGTCACCGAAGCGGATCTTGCCATTGCTTTAGCTCAGGAGGGTGGCCTGGGCGTGATCCACAAGAACATGTCGATCGAGGAGCAGGCGCAGGAGGTGTACAAGGTCAAACGTTCGGAGAGCGGCATTATCGTGGATCCGGTGACTTTGCATCCCTGGCAGACGGTGCGGGAAGCCCGAGAGGTGATGGAGCGGCAGAACATCAGCGGTGTCCCGATTGTGGATGAGGACAACCGGCTCCGCGGCATCCTCACCCGGCGCGACCTTCGGTTCCACGAAGCCGACGATACACCCATCGAGCAGGTGATGACCAAGGACAACCTGGTCACTGCGCCGGAGACGACGACCCTGGAAGAGGCAGAACGGATCCTGATGCGTAATAAGGTCGAGAAGCTGTTGCTGGTGGACGAAGAGTACAAGCTGAGGGGATTGATCACGATCAAGGACATCGACAAGATGCACCGCTTTCCCCATGCCAGCAAGGACGATCGCGGCCGGCTGCGGGTGGGGGCTGCAGTTGGGGTTTACGACTTCGAGCGAGTTGAGAAACTGTTGGAGGCGGATGTTGATGTCATCGTGGTGGACTCGGCGCACGGCCATTCCCGCAATGTGCTGGAGACGGTGCGAGAGATCAAGAACCGGTATGGCTGCGAGGTCATAGCGGGCAACGTAGCCACCTACGACGGCGCTAAAGCTCTGGTAGAGGCCGGTGCCGATGCAGTTAAGGTAGGCATCGGCCCGGGCTCGATTTGCACGACTCGGGTGGTCTCTGGCGTTGGGGTGCCGCAGTTGACGGCAATTGCCGAAGCGGCACGGGCCGTACAGGGCACCGGCGTCCGCATCATCGCGGACGGAGGTATTCGGTACTCCGGCGATATCACGAAGGCAATCGCTGCCGGGGCCCACGCGGTCATGCTGGGCGGTTTGTTCGCGGGGGCGGCCGAGAGCCCTGGAAGACTGATCATCTACAAGGGACGCCGCTTCAAACTGTACCGAGGCATGGGATCGTTGGGCGCAATGGTTAGCGGCTCGAGCGATCGCTACCGCCAGAGCGGGACGAGACCGGAGAAGCTGGTTCCCGAGGGGGTAGAGGGGCGGGTCCCGTACAAGGGGCCGTTGGCCGAGATCGTGTACCAGCTCGTCGGTGGCCTGCGTGCAGGGATGGGCTACGCGGGTACACGCAATATCGAGGAGCTCCGCAGCCGGAGCCGGTTTGTGGAAGTCACGGCAGCGGGGGTTGTGGAGAGCCATCCCCACGATGTGGCGATTACCCAGGAAGCGCCCAACTACACAACCGTATCGGAGTACACGGATGGCGACCTGGATTGAACTGGGCGGCCTTGTGATCGCGTTCGCCCTGCTTGCGCAGCAGACGGCGCCCGCGCAGCAGGAATCGAGCAGTTCACGGTCCAAGGCGTATCGGTATCCGGTGGAGCCGACGCCAGAGCTGATCAGCGACATTTTCCAGTTCGCGCGGCTCGAGACCGAGGCTGTCCTGTTTGAGCGTCTGGAACGGGAGTCAAAACTGGAGAGCATTCGGGCCAGTGTCCGCTCGGCCAATTCACGCATCCTGGCGAGCCGCCGCTTACTTCGTCTGGCCGGCGCATTTGCCCTGGAGAATGCGGTGCGTTACCTGGGAGACTCGGGTGAGCCTTCGCCGCAGGGCAACGCCCTGCAGCGGGCTCGAGATGCCGAGGCTGCCCTGTCCGAAGCGATCCGTTTGCTGGAAACGCTGCAAAAGGCGGCCCAAGAGGGCGGCCCGAATGCATCGGATTGGCTTCGCGTCCACCGGCTCATCCGCATCGCAGCTCTTCTCCTCGGGCCACCTGGACGAGAGCGCGGACTGGGAACGGTGGGGTTCCTCGACCTGACCGGGGAGCAGCTTGACGCGGCGGCTGCACAATTGTCCCAGGCGATCGCTAATCTTCCTGACGACGATCCACGTGTGCAGCCACTGACGGCGACCGTGCAGGAGCTTCGTGAGACAGCCGGACGTCTGGACCAATTGCGCACCCAGTGCGCCATGATTGTCCAGCAACTCGAGACCTTGCGGACCGAAGTGTTCCAACCCTGCGCACCGACGGAGGGGGGAGAACGACTTCAGGCCCTCTTTAAAGCGGCGTTCGACGCAATTCCGCTCCTCCAACAGCTTCACAGCGATGTGCGCGCTGCTGCGGAGCGGATTCCCCAGCTCTCAGCCGACGTCCAAGCGGTCCAGCAGAAGGTGGACACGCACACTCCAGCAACCGACGCGGAACGCGATGCATGGGCTATTCTGGCCACCGCAGAGACCCAGATCGACACGGTCTTCCTCTTGCTCTGGGATGCGGAACAGGTGCTGAAGGGACACGTCACCAAGACCGAAGAGGTTCCCTGCCCAATCTGCGGCCGGGAGCATACCCGCGTGATGCGTGTGCCTGATCCGGTGGAAAGCTGCGCGATTGCTCAACAGCGGGTTGCCCAGGCGATCGAACAGCTTGAAACCCTCGTCCTGACTGCCGATCGTCTCGTCATCGCACTAAAGCAAGCCCGACAACAAGCGCCACTGGCCATCGACCGGCACCGAGTGGAGCTGGCGTTGGAACGATTGCTCCCCGAACAGGAGGGGGTCGGCCAGAGCTTAACCGATGACGTGAATGTGGCCATCACACGCGCTGAAGAGTTCCGGAAACAGCAGTTGGACACCTATCCCACCATCCGCATCTGGCCGGATTCTGTCCCCGCCAAGCCACGTGACTGGTCGCCGATGACCGCCTCGTACGTCGCTCCTGTGAACTGGCATCTGCCCGTCTACTTCGACGACATATCAGCAGAGCGGTACGGCAACCACGTGGGCATCTTTCAGCCGTTCCTGTCGGCCGGCAAGTTCTACGCGGATTTCGTGCTCTTGCCTTACCGCGCCTGGCTTACTCCCCCCTGGCAGCCCATCTCCACGGAAGGGCTGCACCGGCCTGGTGATCCGGTACCCCCTGTCGTGTTTGTGCCGCCAGTGGATTGGGGAGCTACCGCTGCCGCGGTGGGCTGGTGGGCCCTATGGCTGAGTGTGGTACCTTGAGTTGGGGGGCGGGAGCACTCTGGGGTTCTGTGCGATCCACATTCCAGCCGTGCGTGACACGCCGGCGCCGGGGGGGCCGCGCACCGGTCCGGACCTCTCTCAGCCTCGTTGGCCCTCCAGGTAGAACTCCAGAATCACCCGCGGGACGCCGATGTCGATTACCCGGACCTCGCCCAGATAGCGATGCGCCTCCGGGTTCACGAACCCCTTCTTCACAGCCACGAACGTAGCCGTGCAGTCGGCCTGTACCGTAGGACCGAGCGGTCGGCCCGAATCGCAATCGAGTCCGCTGGGTATGTCGATCGAGAACCGTCGAGCGGGGCAGGCATTGATCTGTTCGATTGCGGTGGCCACCGGCTCTCGAATGGTTCCCCTGGTGCCAGTGCCGAGCAGGGCGTCCACCACCCATTGGGCGTCGTGTAGAAGGGCTCGCGTTTCCTCCGAGTCCAGGCGAGGATCCGGCCCGCTCCAGGGGATCGACGCGCGATCGATAACGGCGAAGTTGGTCGCCGCGTCCCCACGGAGCTCGCCCGGGTCACTTGTCAAAACCACGTGTACCGGAATGTCCCAAGCATCAAGATGGCGGGCGACAACAAAGCCGTCCCCCGCGTTATTGCCCTTGCCGCAACAGATGACCACCGGACCAACGGCCCCCATTTCACGCAGCCACATCGCACACCCGCGCCCCGCATTCTCCATGAGCGCGATACCGGGTAAACCCAGGTCCTCGATGGTGCGACGATCGATTTCTCGAATCTGATCACGGCTAAGCGGTGGTAATTCCCGACCCATCTGCGCAGTCCAGTCAGTCCGTTGTTCGCCCTCCGATCCCTATCCAACGCTCGCAATCGTACACTTAAGTACGAGCGACGGCTACATCGGGGTGTCGTCTGGAGGGTGACCGATGCCTATCTACGAATTCCGTTGCGACGCGTGTGGCAAAGAGTTTGAGACGCTCGTCCGACGATTCGATGAGCGCCCAGCCTGTCCGGACTGCCGCAGCACCGCGGTCACAAAGCTGCTCAGCGTACCGGCGCCGGCCCGTTCTGCAGGACAAAGAAGGCTTCCGATTACGTCACGCGAAGACGCCGGCCCCTGTGGTCCCGATTGTTGCCGACTCACGGGTCAGCCGTGCTGCGAATGATCCGGGACAACCTGCTTGGCTCCGATGGAGCGTTCCGTTCCGTGTTCAACTCTCCGCCCCTTGGCCGGCCCGCAGGGCCTGTCGCAACCGCCGAATCTCTTCCCTCAGCCTGTTCACCTCTTGTTCCAGGTGTCTTAGCCGGTCGGGTTTCGGGGAGAAGCGCGGAGCAGCCGTCGGTCCGGCCGGCCGGCGCCGCCGCCCCAGAACGACCCGAACCGTGTGCCATTCGGATCCCCTCCGGAAGCGCACCTCAACCAGACTGCCAGGCGGGTGTTTCTCCAGAACAGCCGCCAGGTCCGCGGGTGTTCGGACGCGGTGTCCACCTACATTGGTAATCACATCGCCGGCACGCAAGCCCGCTTCTGCAGCAGGCGAGCGCGGGGTTACTTTCAGGACGCGTAGCCCTTCCGGATCTGCTGTGGTCGTGGTGGTCGGAACGATACCGAAATAGGCCTGGTCCACCTGGATGGCCAGGTCGTTCGGACCGCTGCGTAAGACGCGGTCAATCGCCTGCCGTACCAACGTTGCAGGAGTTGCAAATGCTATGTCGTCTGCTTGTGCGTAGCTGCCATCAGGACCGGCGATCGATAGGCCTGAGCGAATCAGTGCTACCATCTCTCCCCTGCAGTTGCACACAGGCGCTCCGTTGTCGCCCGGATGGACGGGGGCGGAAAGTTGCACAAGTCCGCTTTGCACCCGGCCACCTAGTTTGATCATCCGGTTCAGACCTGCAATCGCCCCCGGTTTCGCGCTCAGCCGGAGCCCATATGGATTGCCAACCACGAGGATGGGCTGGCCAATCCTGGGGGCAGTGGTAGCCAGGGGGATCGGTGGCACCGCATCCGGTTCTGTCGTCAGCACAGCGATTCCGGTGTCCCGGTCCAGACCGACCCAGGTAGCGGCGTGGGTTACCCCCGAGGAATCTCGAACGCACAGGACGGGCGAACGGCCGGCCGGTCGCAGGCCAACCGTGACGATCACTCCTTTGTCGACGGCAACGCCGCTGAGAACCTCCTGATATCCCTCGTCTTTGGGTAGCAAGCACTCTACCGTGACAACACTCCGCTTCGCCTGTTCGTACACCTCGCTCCACACCCCACCGCAGCTTGCGCAGTCGTGTTCCGAAACCCGCCCGGCCAGGGCGAGAGCGGCGAACAAAGCCGACCAACTTAGAAGGTGCTTCGATCGGTGGAGCATCGTTTCCTATTGCCCCTGGTCCGCACCCTGTGGAAAAACCGACCGCCTACCCTGACGACTGGCGGACATCATGTCCAGTCAGGAGTACGCTGAAAAGGCGTCATTTGCTTGCATTTGGACGCCAATCCGGTATGGCGGGAGCCAATCCGCCGTATAACGCCCCCCCGGTGCGAGCCCCGCTCGCAGTCGGATTTACCAGTGGACGCGGGGGGAATCGCGGTGCTGACGGCGACAATAACTCAGTAAAGAAGCGGTGCTTGACACGGTGGAATTGCCGTCCGCAAGCCCAAAACCCTCTGCACCCCCGTCAGTACTCATCCAGTGCAGGTTCGTACGCGTCCATAGGTGTCGCCAGGTCGAGTGTGTATCGGCACTGGGTTTGATCGGACACGGCCGTTTCGTCTGACGTAGGAGAACCGTTCGAGGCAAGCACGGCCATGTCAAGCTGGGCGGCCACCGCTTGGCGGGTTGACGACTGTACCGCTTGGGTCGGCGTCGCCGCTACTTTACCACCGGTTTCAGCGCCCGCTGACGGACCGTTACCACGACCGGGTGGCGCCCACTGTACCAACATGGTTCCCACGACGATCGCCGTTACGGACAGGCTTCCGAGTAGAGCGAGGGCGGCCGCCGAGAAACTGTGCTCCCTTCGGATAGAGGACGGGCGGGGAGTGGCCAACCGCCGGCGCAACTCCGGAAGCACGCTTGGGATCGCAAGGGCGGCGTCCGATTCTGCCAGGGCTTGCAGGGCCGCTGCCGACTGCTCGAACTGACAGAGCTCCTGCCTGCACCGCTCACATGAGGCGACGTGCGCTTCCACCTGAAGCTGCTCACGACCTGTTAGGTCGCCGCCGACGAGCAGGGGGAGTCGCCTCCGCACGCGGCGGCAGGTCCATTGGGTTCGAAAGAAGGAGAACATGGCGCTAGGAATCGTCCTTCGGATGCGATATGTGACCGTTCAGCCTCGCATGCCACAGTTCCTTGAACATCTGGCGCGCCTGTGCCAGTCGCCAGCGGATCGTGGCCTCCTTCCGTCCCGTAATCGCCGCGATCTCGGAGTTCGGGAGACCCTCGAGTTCGCGGAGCACCAACACCAGTCGATACGGCTCGGGTAACTGGTTGAGCACGTGTCGTACTTCCTCGGCCAGTGCCCGATCGTCTGCTTCGGGATAACCCACTTGGGAAGTTGGTTCAACACCGCGCTGTTGCGCGCGGGCGCGCGTGGAGAGGTGTCGTCCGCGGCGGCGCCAGTCCGTCGCCAGGTTCACCGCGATCCGGAACAGCCACGGGCCCACTCTCCGCGACGCATCGAACCGGTGTAGAGCCTGATAAAACCGCAAGAAGCTCTCCTGCGCGATGTCCCGAGCAACTTCGATGTCACCGACCAGGTGGTAGAGGGCCTTTGTCAAGCGTCGCTCATAGCGATGCACGATCTCTTCAAAAGCGGCTTGGTCGCCTCGCCTCGCCTGCTCCACCAACCACGCGTCATGACCGGCTTCCCGTTCGCTCGGCGCGGTTAGATCGGGACCATCGCCGGGCCGGACCTCAGGCTCAAGCCTCTCGCGCTCCATTGGCCAGTCTCTCCGCCATATACGTCACCAGGTAGGCCAACCGTTGACAGGCGGCGCCGTCCCTTACCGCTACTACCAGTGTACACGAACGACCGTGGGCGACTCGTGAGGCGCGACGTTTCCCGCGCAAGTCCCTGGCGCCCGCCCACAGTCCACGGCGAATCCTTCTGCGAAGCTCTTGCAGATCGGTTCAGGGCGGTGCAGAATTGCAGGTGAGGCCTGTCCACCCGTGGAGGAGCTGTGTGAGTATGAACCGTGTTGTGGCGTTTGGTAGCTACGTTGGCCTGCTGTGTTTGCTGGCCATGCCGGCCGCCGCGGACGACCTGGTCTACCTCAAAGGGGGCCGGCGCGTGCGTGGCAGTGTTCGCTCTGAAGGGCCCACGGAGGTGGTGATCACGACTGCCGAGGGGGCCACGCGTCGATTGAGCGTCGACCAAGTGGAGCGCATCCAGTACGACGGCCCGACCGGAGCGGTACTGGCGCAGGCTTGGTTCAAGGAGAGGGCGGGCAATTACGAGGATGCTGTGCAGAGCTATGAAAGGGCGTTGAGGCAAGCGCCGGAGGGGTCGTTCGTACGAATCGCAGCCGAGTTCGCACGGGCGCGGGCTCTGGCAAAATGGGCCCAGGTCGACCCGGCCAAGGCGACGGACGCAGAAGGGGCCCTGAAGCAGTTCATCGCCCAACATAGGAACACTCGGCACTACTACCCCGCGTTGAACTGGCTGTATCGCGTGCAGCTTGCGTTGGGCAAAACGGACGTGGCCCAGCAGACACTTGCCGAGCTGGAGCAGTCGCCTGTCGCTGGTTTCCAGGTCGAAGCCGCTTTGGCCCGCGCAGAGCTGCTCATGCGCGGCGGTAACGTCGACGAGGCAGCGGCCATCCTGGCAGATTTGTCCGGGAAAGAGAACCTTTCGGACGAACTGAAGCTCCGCATCCGCTTGCTTATGGCGGAGGTGAAGGCGGCACGTGGCGAGGTCGAGGAGGCGGTGAAGGAGCTGCGAGTGGTCATCGACTCTGCTCCTCCGGAGAATGAAACCGTCAACGCACGTGCTTTCCTTACCCTTGGCCGGGTGTACGAGCGGGCCGACAAGGTGATGGATGCGATTCTCGCCTATCTGTATGTCGACCTTATGCTCCCCGAGGCGGCTCAGTATCGCGCCGAGGCCCTGGCACGTTTGTCCGACCTGTGGGCCAGGGCCGGAAGGCCGGACCGGGCGAGACAAGCCCGAGAGCTTCTGCTCCAGGAGTACCCCAATAGCCAGTGGGCTAGGCAGCTCGCCAGTAGCACGCAGGACCAGGAATGAGCGCGGGGGGTACGAACGCCAAGTAGTGGGCGGCCAAGTACCGAGACCCCTCCGAGCATCTGTCTGATCGCATTGGCGCCGTCTGGCGTCCGCCGGCCGGTGCGTTTCGCCAGGGGGGGCCGTTGTGCCCTTTGCGCTGCGAGCGTTTGCCGTCGACAGACACCCGGTAGCTTAGATGCCGTGTGGGCAACCGGTTGGACCGGTGTAGCTGCTAGGCGGCGGAACTCGCCGTCTGATCAGACGCCTAGGCTACGCTCGATCGCGGCTACCACGTCATCAATCGACCAGCGCGCACCACCAATCTGAAGGACAGCGTGCTTTTCGATCAGCTCTCGCACCCGTCTCTCGGCGGAGATGGCCGTTGTATGCAGCCGGCCGCCGAAGTACTGACCGATTTCCTGATAGGAGGCGCCGGTGTGTTTGCGTGCCAGGTACATGGCGATGAGCCGGGGGTACACCACGCCGCTGGCCCGCGAACGAGACCGGAGCGTCTTGCTGTCCAGATGGAAGAGCTGGCAGACGCTGCGTTCGATGTCGCGGATCGTGACCCGGCGCAGCTGCCGCCGGATCAGGTCCGCAATCGCCTGACGCGCGATGTCGATGGTGAGTTTCCGACCGGAGAGGGAAGCCACCGCGAGCAGCCGGTTCAACGCGCCTTCTACTTCCCGCATGCTGCCCGCCACATTATCAACCACGAAGTTCAGCACCGGTTCCGAGAGGGACAAGCCCAGACGCTCCGACTTGAGGCGGAGAACCTTCTCCCGAGTTTCCCGATCAGGAAGATGAAGCTCACAGGCCATTCCCGTGATGAGCCGCTCGCGGAGCGACGGGCTTAGCGAGGTGAGATAGGAGGGGTGCTGATCGGAGGCGACGACGACCTGAGCTTGAGATCCGACCAGTTCGTCGATCGTATGGAGCAGCTCGCGCTGGGTCGCAGTCGTTCGCGTGAGGAATTGGAGGTCGTCCAGCAAGAGCACGTCGGCACCGCGCACCTCGCGGCGGAATCGACCAAGCTGCCGATTGTCCATTGCTTCCAGGAAACGGTTGGTGAACGTCTCGCTCGTCAGGTAAAGGGGCCTTCTGGGGCGTTTGCCCTGGCTGACGGCGTTGGCGATCGCGCGGAGCAGGTGAGTCTTCCCTGTCCCCAGGGGGCCAAATATGACGAGGGGGTTGAAGGCCGCTCCCGGTCGCCGTGCTACTTCACGGCAGGCACAAAAGGCGAACTCGTTACACGGTCCCACCACGAAATTGTCGAACGTATACCGGTCGCGAGGTGCCTCCTCCGAGCGGGGGGCCTGCTGGTTTACCTCTGAGGAGGAAGCGGAATCGCTGGGAAGAACAGCCCGACGTTCCCGGGGTTCCCCATTCCGACGGATCCGGTGGAACAGCTCCGGGTCCACCACAATCCGTACCGCCAGAGGACGGCCGGCGACCTTTTGGGCGACCTCCTTCAGTAGAGGGAGGAAGTTGTTCGCAAGCCAGTCCTGGAAAAACAGGTTCGGAACACCGACAACCAGTTCGTTTTCGGTTTCATTCAGTTCGAACCTCGCACTATCTGCAAACCAGAGCTTGTACCGGGTCTCGCCGACACGTGCAGCAACTTCCTGCCGGATAGCGGTAGCCGTACCGCTCTCGTAAACCGTCACGATGAATCCCCCAGCGCGTCCTGAGACACATGGGCCACAATCCGTTTCCCCGCACCGCCCGATCTGGTCCCGCGAATCGGGCATGTAGCGGGCACAACACACGGTTGCATGCAAGGCAAGGTATCACGCGCAGCGATTGTACCGCGATCTGCATCGAAAGCGAAAGGCCCGAGCAGCGATTTGCGAATCGACCACGCCGCCCGTAGCGGTTCGTCCTAAGCCTTCATCCCGGCAAGGAATCGGGCTTCTTTCGGAAACGACAGGCGTGCGCTTCCTGTAGATAACGCGTGCATAAGTTGCCGCCACGCCCCCCTCACCGTAGGCTTTCCGTCGGCGCTGGCGAGTCGCCCGGTCGCCCACCGGCCTGTCCATGAAGCCATTCAAGCACGTCGCGTACCGTGTCCAGCTCACGTGGACGGCGCAGGCCGAGTTTTTCGGCCAGGCGCAGCAGGTCTGCCCAGCCAGGGCCCTGGATCCGGCGATCCAGATCGGCGGCGGGCGATGTCTGCAACCCGTAGCGGGCCAGGGCGCGCGCACGCTGTCGGCTTCCCGTCCCCCCTCTTTGGCCTCGGGCAAGCTCGGTCAAGATCAGATAACACCACGCTTGGTAATACTCGTCCGGCCGCCGCCGAGCAAGCGATAGCAGGCGAGTGTAGCGGTTCCAGTGGCGAGAGGCTTCTTTGAGCCGGCTTGCTTCCTCCAGGCCCCACCAGGTAAGCACCCGGCCATACTCCATGATCGCGTCCACAGCACGCGGGTTTTCCGCAAGCAGCCCCGAACGACGGTCGGCACTGAGTAACAATCCTGCCGCGTCCCGATACCGGCCCGCCGCACGGAGGGCCTGGGCAAGCAACAGACGGGCCGCACGGTTCTTCCTGCGGTCTGAGCGGGTTGTCTGCACAAGCTGCTGGGCCGCGCGAATTGCCGCTTCATGCTGACCAAGTTGACTGAGGCTGGGGACGAAGCCGAAGAGAACCTCGGCAGGCAAGGCCCTGTCTTCGAGAAGCTGGTAGACAAGACGTGCGAACGCCTGGGCACGCTCCTCGGCCAGGTCCGCTTGGCCCGCTTGCTTGAGCCGCTCGGCTTCGTCCGCGAGGCGGTCGGCGAGCTGGGCCATAAGTTGGCGCAGGCCAGTTGTGTCGGAACGTTCCATCATGGCCAGTACACGCTGCGCCGCCTCCAGGTCCCCGGCCATCAGATGCGCCTGGAGGAGGACGGTTAGAAGCTGTTCCCGCAGTGCTCCCAGGTCGTCCCGGACGAAAGCAACGACAAAATAGGGCTCAATCAGCCGCCGCACCTCTTCGACGTTCCCTTGTTCCAGCATGACCCGCGCCAGGAGAAGATCCGCCTGCACAAGCGACGGGGGGCGCTGGCTCGCGTCCTTATTGAGCTGATCACCATGGGCGGTTCGAGCTGCCTCGGCAGCCTTCTGGCACCGCGAAAGGATCTCGGCGCTTTCGGCTGTCCCCCTTGCCTGTGAGATGTACACCTGCCACCACGCCTCAGCGGCCCGAAGCATGCTTTTTACGTAACCCTCGGCGCTGGGGCTGACGGCTTCGTACCACCGCGCAGCGCCGCGCCAGTCCTTGTTCCTCCACGCGATGTGACCGAGCAACGACCGCGCGAAGTCCGCTTCTCGCGATGTGGGCCAACGATCGACCACCGTGGTGGCGAGCTGTTCGATATGCGGGAGAAGGCCCGAGCTCACCACGGGGTTCCTCTGTTGCAGGGCCTCTCGGTACGCCGACCAGAGCGAAACGAGGGCCAGGTACGCGGCACTTTTGGCCAGCCCGGAGCCTGGGTAGCGCCAGACTATGTGCTCGGCGATCACGGCCGCTTCGAGCTGCTTGCCCAGACGATAGAGGGCGTAGGCACGCCGTAGCCGAGCGTCGTTGACCTGGTAGCTGTTGTCCGCTTCGTGCCGTAGAGTGAGTGCAATGCCGTAAAGCCGTTCTGCCTCGGCCCAGTTCTCCGCCTCTAACGCCTGTGTGGCCAGCGAAACTGCAGCCGCAAAGGTCAGTTCTCGCCGGCCCGAAACCTGCTCTACACCGGCCCAACGTTGCAGTTCCGCAACGGCCAACTGCCGGTAGGGGGAATCCTGACGGGCCAGTTCGGCCCAAGCGTCGATCGCCTCGCGGAGTAACGCACGCCGTTGGGGGGAATTGTCCGGCAGCTTTGAGTACAGGCCGCGTGCTGCCCGGGCGAGTTCCCAAAGGATCGTTTGACCCGTTTCCGAGTAGCGCTGCCGTCGGTTGCGACGCAGCCATTCTCGGGCAGCGTCCAGGGCGAGCTGATAATTGCCCAGACGGTTCTGAGCGGCGATCCAGAACGCACGAACACGCCGTTGCAGTTCGGTTAGCGCCGCTCGCGCCGCGCTGTTGGGCTGGTCCGCCGGGTCGTGGCGAAGCAGTTCCTCGTACAGCCCCAGCGCCTTTCTCGTCTCGCCCAACTCGTCCAGACATCGCGCCATCCACATGCGCGCATGCAAACCTGCCAAAACCGTGCGATAGAGCTGGTAGATCCGCTCGAATTTCTTCTCGGCCTCTTCAAGCTTCGCACGCCGCTCGGCAGTACCCTCCGGAAAGGTGTGCGCGTACTCGAAGTCAACCATCGCGTCGTGGAACTGAGCGAGGATCCGGTTCACCTCGGCCTCGCTTCTCAGGCGAGCGGCTACGCGCCCCGGTAACCGCCGTCCTGCAATCTCAACCGTGCGATTCGGGTCGACGTGCAGTGGGTACTGGCGGAGCTGTTTCTGGAACAATGCCGCTGCCTGTCGAAACCGCTCTTGTGCTTCGCGGAACGCCTCCCGTGCCTCGTGCCACCGTGCCCGGACCTGCGCCGGCGAGTCCGCTTTCTCGGCCTGAGCCGCCAGGAGTCGACCGCGCTCGAACTGAAGCCTTGCGAGCTCAAATTCTGCTTTTGCCGCGTAGACCCCCTCCTGATAGCGGTTCAAGTACTCGCGGAGCGCCCGTTGGCTTCGATCCAGCAAAGCGGCGCGCTTCTGCAGGTCAGGTTCGTGCGCGGCCGCGTCAAGCAGGGCCTGAGCGAGTTCGAAGGTTAGAGCTTCTCTTTCCTCGGCGCCGAGGGACCGCTCACGCAACTGCTGCTCGATATACGCCACTACGACGTCGTAGTAGCCCGCATTGCGCAGAGCTTCGATAAACGCTTCTCGGTCCTCTTCGGCCCGCGTCGGGGGGGAGTGGATGGGCGCCAACAAGAGGGCAGCACCGACTAGCCAAGCAAGATACGAGCCGCGACTCATGTGTTCTCCAGGCCATTTATCGGGTGCGTTCGCAAAATCTTAAGGCCAAAGGCTGATCGCGGTACCCACTGCCTGTCGCTTCCACCACCCGTCAGTAGCACATCGCTGCCCGGTCGATTCGGTACATCGGCTGGGTGGACGTAGGGGCAATAGCCCGGCCACTGATCCTACAGGTTGCCGGGCCCACGGCTCAGGGCGGCAGACGTGACCAGGTTCACGCACGCTCGCCCGAGTGCCAAACATACACGCCCGAGACGGGGACCGGCCGGGCCGGCGGATCGTTTGCGTCTGGCGGGGGCGGCCGGTGGGAGGGGGCCAACAATCGTTCCGCGGGAGGAAGGACCGACCGGCTCGGGTGCGGCACGGTTTACCGCTGCGGGTTAGAATGCTTGTTCCCACTGCGAGGCACGGCGGTTGCAAGCCACATTGCTCTTCATCGGCTTGGGACCGCATATGGAGCCGGAGAGCACCGGTCGGGTGCACATAGTTCGGTGTAAGGCGCGCCGGCGCGGGCGCGCGGAGCGGGCTCAGGAACTTCGAACGGAGGATCGATCATGGGTAAGCGAGCCAAGATTACGATCGTCGGTGCGGGGCATGTGGGGGCAACGACGGCTCACTGGTCCGCCATCCGAGAGCTGGGCGACATCGTGCTTGTCGATATCCCCGAAACGGGCGACATGCCCAAGGGAAAAGCGCTGGATTTGCTCGAATCCTCACCTATCGCCGGTTTCGACGCCAACATCATCGGCACGACCGGGTACGAGGAGACCAAAGACAGCGATATCGTGGTCGTCACCGCCGGCGTGCCCCGGAAGCCGGGAATGAGCCGCGAGGACCTCTTGAACACCAATGCCAAGATCGTGCGCTCGGTGGTTGAGCAGGCGGTTGCGCAGAGTCCGAACTGCATTCTGATCATCGTGACAAACCCACTGGATGCCATGACGCACCTGGCTTGGAAAGTGAGCGGCTTCCCCACGAACCGCGTCGTCGGTCAGGCAGGCGTTTTGGACACCGCCCGGTTTCGCACCTTCATCGCAATGGAACTGAAGGTTTCCGTTAAGGACGTCCACGCCATGCTGATGGGGGGTCACGGCGATGCGATGGTGCCCCTGCCACGGTACAGTTGCGTAAGCGGCATTCCCGTCACCCAGCTCATTCCCAAGGAAAGGCTGGATCAGATCATCGAGCGAACACGCAAGGGGGGCGGCGAGATCGTTAACCTGTTGAAGACGGGTTCCGCGTACTACGCGCCTGGTGCCGCAGTTACGGATATGATCGAGGCAATCGTCCGCGATCGGCGCCGTTTGCTACCCTGCTCGGCCTACTGCGATAAGGAGTTCGGTGTGGGCGGTCTGTACGTCGGCGTGCCGGTGATCCTAGGTGGCAACGGCGTGGAGAAGGTCGTGGAGATCGAGCTTAACGACGAGGAGCGCGCGGCATTCGAGAAGAGTGTGGCCGGCGTTCGTACTCTCGTCCAGCAGCTTGGCTTGCTCTGATCGGTCTGACCCGGTTCGATCGATCGACGGCCAGGGGGATTTCCCCCTGGCCTTTCCGAAGCGTAGGCGGCAGTGGTGTGGTACGGCCCGGATGCTACGGCGCAGACGTTGCGTTCCGAGTCGCATCGGCGGTAGTACGGGACGCAGAAGGCAAACGGCTGTGCTCGTGAACACCTCTTCACCAACGGTTCGAAACGGGCGCCGCTGGCGCTTCTACTTGTAGGACCACACGTCCGGATGAAGGGACGAGACGAGAGCTTCATCTCCTGTGCCGCCTGATGGTTGTCGGCAATAATCCAATTAGATGGGCTGAGCAACGGAAACGAGCCGATGATAGAGGCAGACGGTCCGGGTACGGCCAGGGCCCGATGGCGTCGGGCTTGCGCCAGAGTGCATCTCGGGAGTGGAAGATGATGCCGATTGTGAGAACCGCCTTGCTGCTGCTCGTCGCGACGACGGTCGGCGGAGCCGGTTCGGCCCTGGCCGGGAGCGCGCCACGCCAGGAATCGAAGTCCGCGGCTGCACGCGACCAAGAGCAGCAGCGAGACCGCGAAGCGGCCCGCTTGCTCAAGGCAGCCGTTCGTTTTTTCCAGCGTCGGCAGTTCAGCTTTGCGGCCGACACCTACCGTGAATTCCTCCAAAAGTTCCCGGACCACCCCAGAGCCCATGAGGCCCAGTTCTTCCTGGCCGAGTCGCTGCTGCAGCAGAAGCAGTACGAGGCGGCCCTGAAAGCCTACCAGAGGTACATCGAAGCTTACCCGCAAGAACAGCACTTTCCGTGGGCTCGATTCCGCGCCGGCGAAGCCGCCTATCTTGCGCAACGCTGGCAGACCGCCATTCCCTTGCTGAGGGCGTACCTTGACCACCATCCTGAGCATCGGATGCGTCCTTATGCGCTTCGCTACCTCGGCGAGGCGTTGTTACGGGCCGGTAAGGAGCAAGAGGCGGCCGAGCTGTTAGAGTCCGCTCTGCGGCTGTACGGACGCCTTCCCCTGGCCGACCATTACCGCTACGCTCTGGCTCAGATTGAAGAGAACCGCGGCAAGATTGAGCTTGCCCTGCAGTACTACACGGCTGCGGGTCAGGGCAACAGTGAGGTGGCAGACGATGCACTTTTGGCGGCGGGGACGATCGAGTACGATCGCGGCCGTTACGCGCACGCACGGCAATTGTTTGAGACCCTTCTGCAGCGGTTTCCCGACAGCCCTCTGGCGAAAACGGCGCATTTCAACAACGGGCTTGCGTTGTACCGGTTGAAGGGCTACCAGCAGGCGGCCACTCATTTTCAGCTCGTGCAATCCCTCGGTGGAGACAGCTCCCTTGCTCTTGAAGCGGGCTACTGGCTGGGCAAAGCCCTGGCGGCTCAGGGGAAGGCCGCGGAGGCAATCGAGCAGTTGCTGGCGGTGGGGGAACGGGCGGTGCGCACCGATGGCGATGTCGCCGCTCGCGCCTGGAACGAGGCGGCGCGGTTACAGGCCGAGCAGGGCGAAATCGAGAAGGCGATCGAGACGTACCTGCGCATCCCGCGTGAGCTGCCCGAGCATGAGCTGGCTGAGCATGCCATGGTACACGCGGCTCAGTTGCGTTCCGATCTGGGCCATGTGGACGACTGTATTGCCCTGGCAAACGACTTTTTCGAGCTGTACCCGAACTCGGACCTCAAGGGGGCTGTGGCTTTGGCTGTTGTTCGAGCAGCTCTGGCGGCGCGGGAAGCCGACAAGGCCGAGCAATGGCTGCCCCATGCGTTGAAGGCGGCCGACAAACGGGTCGCGGCGACGGCGCGGTACTACAGCGCGCTCCTCAAAGCGGACCGCCGTGAACTGGGAGCAGCACTCAAGGAACTGGAGTCGCTGCTGAACGAGCCGGATACCGTGGCGTTTTTACCGGAGGCGTACTTCCTGGCGGGGCGCTGTGCGTTCGGAACAGAGGATTACGAGACGGCACTGCGCAACTTTAGTGTGTTTCTCCAGGCGCGGACTGACCACGACCTGGGCGCGTATGCTCGCGGGTATCGGGCGATCTGCTACGCGCAACTGGGGCGGGCAGACGACGCGCTTCGGGAACTCGACACGTTGCAGAAGGCGAACCCGACGCTCTATGTGCAGACCAAACTCGCGTGCGCCGACGCCTTCTACGGGATAGAAGCGTATGACGTGGCCGCCCGGCTCTACGACGAGGTGGCTGCGAGCGAGGCGGTTCCTGCTGAGACTGCTGCTTTCGCCCTTGCCGGTGCCGCCTGGGCGAAGTACTACAACGACCGAGCGGAAGAGGCTCTCCGGGACGCGACGCGATTCCTTGGGCAGTACAAATCGAGCGAGATCGTGCCCGAGATGCTGTTGCTGGAAGGATACGCGTCCAAGAAGCTCGGCCAGCTTGAGCAAGCGATCGCGGCGTTTCGTCGGGTGACCGAGGAGCATCCGGATTCACCCCTGGCGGTCGACGCGATGCTCGCGCTGGCGCGGACTCTGACGCAGGCCCAAAGGTTCGTGGAGGCGGCCGCTGCCTATGCAGCTTGTCTGGAACGGTTAGGGGAGGAGGCCCACTCCACGGGCAAGCAAGCCCGAGCGGTCGGGGCGTTCGACCAGGCGACGATTCGGCAGGAATACGCATGGGTGCTTTGGAAGGCTGGTCGGGGTGACGAAGCTTTAAAGGAGTACCGGTTGGCGATCCGTGCAGCCGGGGGGGGCGAAAAAGCCCCGGAGGCTGCGTTAAACGCAGCACAGCTTCTCATCGAGCAGCGCGATGCCGCCTCCATAAAGGAAGCTACCGCTCTGCTCAGCGGGGTGCTCAAGCGCTCAAACACGGCGGCGCATCGTGGGCGAGCCTTGCTTCTGTTAGCCCGAGCATCTGTTGCGGCGGAGCGCTGGTCCGACGCGGAACGCTACGCCCGGCAGTTCCTCGATACCTCGCCGGCACAGGAACAACAATCCGAGGCACTGTACATCCTTGTAGAGGCGTTGTACGAGCAGGGCAAATCAAGCGAGCTCGCCAAAGTTGTCCAAGACGCGGTGGCTTCGACTCCCCCCACGGCCGCCTGGTGGCCGAACGTCCAGCTCCGCCAGGTGCAGGTGCTCATCGCCGAACAGGACTGGCAGGCCGCGGTTCAGGCTGCGTCCCGGTTAGTTGAAGCGGCGCCGTCGCCCGAGTTCCGTTTTCTCGGGCACTTCTACCGGGGCCGAGCACTCATGGGGGTCGGTCAGTTGGACCGGGCGCTCGACGAGTTTCAACAGGCTTTGAAGTCCCCCTCGTCTGAGATCGCGGCGCGTGCCCAATTCATGATCGGCGAGGTTCATTTCGCGAGGGGGGCATATGAGGAAGCTATCCGTGAGTTCTTGAAGGTGGATGTGGTGTACGAGATTCCGCGCTGGCGCGCTGCGGCCCTGGTCGAGGCGGGTAAGTGCTACGAGAAGTTGAACCAGCCCAAGGCGGCCGCCGACCTGTACCGGCGTGTGCTGCGCGAGTTCCCGGATGCCGAGGTGGCCAGGGAAGCGAAGGAGCGTCTGAGCACGCTGGAAGCGAAAGAGAACGCTGACCGCAGCGGCAAATCCACGCGTTTGTAGAGGTGATGAGATGTCACGTCTGTGGCAAGTAATGTCTGTGGGCATTATCGCAATGGCAGTGAGCTGGCTCGGGGGGGTTCGGCCGGCAGTGGCCCAATCCGACGGCTTGGACTCAGCCGTGCGGTTGCCCCAGTTGCCTGACTGGATCGGCTCGAACATCCTCGTCCAGTTGTTCCAGCAGGGCGGGATACTCATGTATCCCATCCTGGCGTGCTCAGTAGTGCTGGTGGCCGTTATTGTCGAGCGGCTCGTGGCCCTGCGCCGCTCGCGCGTGATCCCCGGGCCCTTCGCGCAACGTATGCTCAACGATCTGCGCGATCGACTCCTTGACCGTGAGTCCGCTCTGCTCATGTGCCGTAACAACGGCAGTCCGTTGGCGCGGGTGCTCGAATACGCAATCCGGCGGTGGGGACGGCCGATTGGTGAGGTGCAACAGGCCGTGTCCGAGGGGGGGCAACGCGAGGTCTACGAGCTTCGTCGGAATCTACGTGTGATTAACGGGATCGCCACCGTTGCCCCCTTGTTGGGATTGCTGGGCACCGTGATCGGCATGATCCGTTGTTTCGGTGAAGTGGCAACGAGCGGTGACGCTATGGGCAAGCCTGAGGCGCTGGCGGGAGGTATCTATGTGGCGCTTTATACCACGGCATTTGGGCTCACCGTGGCGATACCGGCGCTGATCGCGTACTACTACTTCCTTGGGCGAGTCGATCGTTTGGTGGCCGATATGGAATCGATTGCCCAGGAGGTGATCGACCTGGTCGCTGCCGAGCCGGAGCCGTCGGCCGGCCTGATCCGAACCGGCCCCGACCGGGACAACGGCCACACGGCCCCCGTGCACGAGCCCAGACGACCGACGGTACGCACAGCCAAGACCGTTCACTCCGTGACGCGACAGTCGGCCTAACGGCGGCGGGGGTTTGCAGGAGCGGATAGGCAACGACCGAGATAGGGCAGGTGCACGATGTTGCCGCGATCTCAGCAAGAAGACCTCCCTGCTCTGAACATGACACCGCTGATCGACATGGTGTTCTTGCTCATCATCTTTTTTCTCGTGGGCACCCGATTCTACGAGTATGAGAACGAACAGAAGCTTGACCTCGAAGTCCCCCGCGTCTCGGAGGCTCGGCCCATGGTCCACGTCCCGCGCCAGCTTCTGATCGAGGTGGCGCGGGATGGGGCTGTGCGGCTCAACGGGGTCCAGGTGGGACTGGACCAATTGGCCAAGCAACTGAAACAAGCGCTCGAGGACGATCCGGAGCGAGCTGTCCTTATCCGGGGGGACGGGAGAGCTGCCTACCAGTACGTGGCAGAAGTGCTCAGTATCTGCAACCAGCAGGGGGTGCGCCATGTGGCGGTGAGTGTGCGGAAGCGGACGTCCGAGTCGGCGTCGCAGGAGGAGCCCTGATGGGCGGACTGAGCGCCGCAATCCTCTGGATCCTGCTGCTCGCCACAGTAAGCGGCCTGAGCCTGTTGCTCTGGACGCGCTGGGGGGAGTACCGTCCGCTTGCCAAGTCGTTCTTGCTCTCCCTTTTGCTCCACGCCTGCATCCTCCTGTTCGCCAGCACGCTGGATCTGGCCGAGCGGATCCGACCGGCCGAGGAACCGGAGGAGACGGTCTGGTTAGAGAGCATCGAAACGGAGGCGGAAGGGGAGGCGGAAGGCGCTGGAGGACTCGCCGCCCTGAATCAACCCTGGGACCGGTTTTCGCCGGGACGCGAGCTCGGAGCGCCTGAGCTGGATGATCCGGTGCAGGATCTACCCTCTCCTGGCCCGATGCCCGCTGCTCTGGAGCGCGGCCAGCGGGAACTGGCGCCCGACGCACCGTTACCCACGGTGCCCGGTCCAGAGGCCCCGCAGCCACAACCGGCCACCGCTCGACGCGACGTAGAGCCGGCGTTGCAGCGAGCCTCGGAGAGCGAACTGAGTCCGCAGGAACCGGTGTTGGAGCCCGAGCGGGTCGTCCCACGCTCGATGGAGTTTAGCGGTGAGCTCGTCGCGCCGACCCTGGAGGATCCAACCCCGCGGAGGCGTCTGACGCGCGATTCGGCGGCGTTGTTCGACGAAGGCGTGGGCGAGCCCCTTCCCGAGGCGGAGCTGCGCGTGGTGCCGCACGAGGAGAGCGAGGCCCTTGTGCGACGAGACGCCACCCAGGATGCAGGGGGGCCGGCTGCTTCGGAGACCCCTCTGCAGCCAGAGCTGCCTCGCGTCTCCGAATCTGCCCCGCCTGCCTCGCAGCTTGACCGGGGGCTTGTGCGAGCAAGACTTCCCGAACGACCGGCGACCATCGAGCGTGAACCGACCCGCCAAACGCGGCGGCCTGGTATTGCCCAGCAGACGATGGCGTCGGCGGCAACCAGCCTGGCCCCTGCGCCGCTGCCGCGGTTGCAAGGAAACTCCGACGTGGCAGAGACTGCTCGGGGGGCAATACGTCGAATCCCTCCGCCGGCGGCGGAGGCGGATACCCCGACTGAGGCTGGTGTACAGCCACGGCAACCCGCCGAACAGCCTCCCCACCGTGTAGCCGATCGGCGTCGGCTGCCCCTTCCGTCCGGCCTTGCCGCACCGAAGACAGCTTTCTCAGACGCGCTGCCCAGAGTCCACCACGGACGAGCGACCGCGTCGACCTCTGGCTTGGCCGTGCCCGACCGGGCCTTGATCGGCGCCCAGCCCCACATCGGGACCACAACCGGGGCCGATACGGGAACCCTGCCGGTTCGCAATCGAGCCGAGTTGGCTGCTGTACCTACCGAGCTTCGCCTGCGGGTAAGTCCGGAGCGGAGCGAGATTCTCCTTCGACGTGGCGGCTCGGAGAAGACCGAGCGAGCCGTGGATGCGGCTCTGGCCTGGTTGGCGGCGCACCAGAGTCCCGACGGCCGGTGGGACGCCGACGGCTTCGGCCGACTTTGCCCGGAGGTGGCCCCCTGTGGGGGGGAGGGAACGCTCCGCAACGAAGACACGGCCATCACCGGGCTGGCTCTACTTGCCTTCCTCGGTGCCGGCCACACGCACCTGAGCGGGCCGTACGCGACGAACATCCGCAAAGGGCTCGGCTGGTTGCTCCAGCAGCAACGACCCGATGGGGACCTGCGGGGAACGGGGCGGATGTACGCCCACGCTATCGCCACATTGGCCCTGTGTGAAGCGTACGCCCTAACCCGGGACAAGGCACTGTGGGGGCCCGCTTACCGAGCGGCCATGTTCATCGTCTACGCTCAGAACCCCCAGACGGGCGGCTGGCGGTACCAGCCCCGTGCGGTGATTTGCGATACCAGCGTCTTCGGCTGGCAGCTCCTGGCATTGCGTGGAGCACGCATCGCGGGGATCCAGGTTCCGGACACCACCTGGGAGCGGGCGCAGAACTGGTTGCGACTGGCTTCTTGGGGCAAAGCCGGCGGGCTTGCCTCTTACCTGCAGCGCTCCATGGATCGGCACGGCCCGACCCCGCCCATGACCGCTGAAGCTCTCGCGTGCCGCCTGTTCCTTGGCGTACCGGTCAGGGATCCTGCCGTCCAAGAGGCCGTTCAGTACCTGCTGGAGAATTTGCCCGACTATCGGGTGCGGAACGTTTACTACTGGTACTATGCGTCCCTGTCGCTGTCGCAGGTCGGGGGGGAAGTGTGGGCGCGATGGAACGAGCGGATGCAGGACATCCTGCTGCGCACACAACGGCGGAGTGGGCACGCCGTCGGAAGCTGGGACCCGGCGTACAACGTCGCTTGGGATACGGTCGGCGGTCGAATCTACACGACCGCCCTGAGCACCCTCTGCCTCGAAGTCTACTACCGCTACGCGCCCGAGGCTCGCCGCTGAGCACCCTCGACTGCAGTCGCAACCGGTGGTGGCTCACTCCCGTGGGTGGATCGCGTTCATCCCGTGCATCCGGTGCCGAACCGCTTCCGTGGGCGGTTGGCCGCGGCCCAATCCGCCAGTTCCCCCCAAGATGCGTGTTGCGTTGCCCCTTGCTGCGGGTTCGACGTTCGCGCCTCGCCGCGTAATCGGCACGCTCGTTGCGGCAGCGTCCACGGCTGGACCACGCCGCCGGACGACGCCTTCGCGCGAGCCATAGAATTGATTGGCGATCGTTGATGCACGAGGACGGCCGCAGCCATGATGCCGGGCAAGTGGGAAATCTTGATCGTGATCGGGCTTGGCCTGGCGTTGTTCGGTGAGCGGCTGCCCATCATCGGGCCTCTGGCGTATCGCCTGTTTCGGAACACGTGGTTCTTTCGGGAGTACAGGCCCTGGTTCGAACGCAATCGGCGGAGAATCGGGGTAGTTACGATTGTCGTTCTGCTGGCTCTGGTATATTGGATAAGGGTAAATAGCCGGCCGTAGGGTAGCGACGGCCTGACGGCGAGTCCGCGGAGTATCCACCATGTTTGCTACGAATCTGCTCGCGTTCTTCGGGATGCCCGGCCACTACGAGTTGCTGATCATTGCGTTCATCGCCCTTCTTCTCTTCGGCAACCGCTTGCCGGGCGTGATGCGTTCGCTGGGACGAAGCGTTACCGAGTTCAAGAAGGGAATGCAGGGAATCGAAGAGGAGATCGAAAACGCGGGCAAGGAGATCGAAGAGAAAACGACCTCTTCCGCGTCGACCCGGTAAAGTTCCGCACACGCAATCCACCTGTGGAGTGAACAGCGATGTTCGGGTTCAGTCCTGGTCCATGGGAGATGCTCATCATTATGTTCCTGGCAGTGCTTCTGTTCGGGAAGCGGCTGCCGGAAGTGGCCAGGTCTATCGGGAAGGGGATTAGCGAGTTCAAGAAGGGATTGAATGAGTGGAACGAGGGGACATACGCCGAATCCACGCCGCGGTATGTGGAGCAGACCCCAACTCGGGAAGAGCCGAAGGCTCCCAAGTTCGAGCTTCCTGACGAGGAGCTTGAGGAGATCGAAAAGCAACAGGGAGCCACGGCGGATTCGTCGGCGGTTTCCAAATAGCTGGTTAGAACTGTCGTTGGTTCCGCATTGTCCGGAGAGGCTGCTCCACCCCGCTCTTCCGCTGCACTTTCCCTAGCGGGCCACTCGGGCATGACTAGCCGGCGTCCGCAATCGAGGCACGAGTAGACGATCGGTCTGCGGTCGCCTTTGTTGGATCCCTCCTGCGTCTAGGCCTAGAACCGCTCAGTTCGGGTGCAGCTTCGCGGCTTTGCCACCCCGGGCCAGGTTCGTGTTGTCTAGCCGAAGCTCGGTTTCCGCCACCGTGCGCGACAAAGGCCTCCCCGAGGGCGCGGGTGCACTGCAGCACAAGCGCGCTGGTCCGATCGGGTCCACAATTCCGCTCATGGAGCCACGTAGCAGCGGGCCCGCGCGCGTCGTAAGTTCACATGCGCCTATTCCAGCACACGGACACTGGCGGCATTCAACACCGTCCGATTTGCCTGGGAGTGCGGTTGCGCGCGGACGGTGAAAGCCATGGTCTTTCCAATTAGAGACTCAGGAGATGCGGGAAGCTCCTGCTGGGGTGCGAAGAAATCTCTCAGTCCGGGTACACGAATCCAAACGCCCGTCGGGCGCGGCGCATGAGCGACCCCCTGGAGTTCGGCTAGCGCGTCGTGTGGGACACTTTCGCCGCAGGCGAGAGCGAAGTTTGCATCCTCGATCTTCCTGACGGTATCGCGCGATGGTTTCCAGTGCGGCGAGCCGATGGGGATGTCGCGCAGAGCTTCCTGCACCTGTTCCTCGTTCAGCCCGTGCGCAATGCCGAATCGCTCCGCCCAGTAAAGGCAGGGGCCGTAGAGGCCGTGGGTGCGCATCGACTCAATCAGCTCGCTTGCTCGGGCTCGCAATCGCTCATTTTGCAGCACGGAGCCCAACTCCACCATGCTCGCTCCCTCCGTCTGGATTACTTCCGCTATCTCCTCCCAGAGGTTTTGCAGCAAGTTTTGCCACTTGACTTTCTTGAAGGGGCGGGCCTTGGTCCGCTTCGCCGCCTTGGTGACGGTACCCGAAGACGCTCCTGGCCCGGCCTTTCTCGGGCTCTCTCTTTCTGGCTTTGCTGTGAAGAGGACCTCTGCGATTATGGATTGGACCTGGCCAACTCGGTCTTTTGGCAAGCGGAGGAACCATCGTCGTTCCTGAGGATCGCGTCTCTTCTCGAAAAGTTCGTCAAGCAAGCCACAGTGGGCGAAAAAGTTGCGGTTTCGGTGCCGCCCAGTCGGCGATGAACCCTTCTTCTTGGTCCCGCCCAACCTCTCTAGTTCACGGCGGACGAAGGTGCGCGCTACGGGCAGTTGGCACATGTCCGCCATGCGCCGATAAAAGTCGTAAAGCCCCCTTGCGCTCACAAACTCTGCGGTAACGTCCACTCCATTCAACACGTTTTCCACGGCCTCGTTCAAACTGACCACGAGCCCTCGTTGCAGGCATAGGGCGATCACAACATCGCGAATAGCAGCCGCGTGCTCTTGTAGGGAACGAACCTTCGTGCCAACCAGGCCACTGGAGGTGCAGATCCGAGCCAAGGTGTGCGAGAGCACATCCTCCAGGCAGTTGTCTATCTGCGCCGGCTTGCCGGGGTCAAAACGGGATGCCAGGTAGAGCGGCAACCCGTACGCTGCGGCGGCCCAGGTGTAGGCACCATCGATGAGCTGCTTTTCGAGGGCGCCGCTTTGGTCCTGGCTGTCGAACACATGCGCAGCGGCGGCTACCGTCAAGCGGCCTGAATCATCCACTTGTGGACGCGCCGAAGGGGGGTAATCGAAGAACGCCTTCACTTCCAGAGGCAGCTCGTGCACGTGCGTTCTTTGCCCCTCAGACCCGGCCACAACGGGATCTGTTGCGAATACGGCAAAGCGGGGGCTGTCGGCGCCCACGTGGTAAAGCCGCATACAAGCGGCTGCGAATCGGAAGGCGGCCCACAAGAGACCGACATACACGTTCAGCCCGCACGACGTATCGATCGCGACGACGTCCACCTGCGCTCCGCCCTTCCTGAGCTGAAAGTACGCGTGGAGGATCGCTGCCAACATGGCGAGCTGGACATCCATCGGATGGGCTCGGAACTCCGCGCTCTTCGCCGCACCGCTTGCATCACGGTAGCTGTAGCTGCCGAACGATGGTAAGACGGTGAACGAGGTCGATGAGGCGGCTGCACTAAGCTCATGGATCCTTCTGACATGCGGGTGTTCCTCAAAGAGGGGGGCCGGATCTTTCAGGTAGGCCTCGGGATCGGCCCAGACCTCCTCGATCTTGTCGAGAAACGCGGCGTGTGGCTCCCATGCAGCGAGGTGGGACTCCTGCTCTGCCCGAGTAGCTGCGTCTCGCTCTCCCACAGATCGAGCGGTCACGCGGGAACGCACGAGCTTTGCGAGCGAGCTGTTGAACGGCAGACTAACGGGGAAGAACAAATGGCACCAGGCCGGGCCATCGGTCCTGGAAAGAATCTGCTGAAGCGCCAGGCTGCTCAGCGTCGCATCCGCTTCCTGCTGAAGGTATACGAAGCGAAGCCGCGTGAGCATAGCGGCATCAAGTCGGCCGAGTTGAAAGAGCAACGTTCCCATCGGTGACCTCGCTGCTTGCGCTGCGGGACACGACGACGCACGCACCTCCTACCCCTGAGTGCGTCCACCCTCCGACCGGGGCACGGCCCAAGCGATAGCGGCTGCTTACAGGTTAGCCGGTTTTGTCGCCCACCGTCGCGACGGCACCACGTCTGTTCGGTCTGCGCGAGCAGCGCGCCGCGGCTCCCCGTGCACGAGATGGTTGGGCAACCCGGACGTGCATGTTCGTTCCGTGTGCGACGGGGGCAGCGCCTGTAAGCTGATTGGTAGCCTCGACTAATCGGTTGACGAGCGGGGGAAATTCTGCTAGGCTGGGGATCGTGGCGTAGCCGTTCCTCATCCGCTGCCAGGGGGCGTGGGGATCGCCGCGTCACGTTTACGGTCGAGCAGAGTCTAGGAACGGGAGACGGTTCGGGACGTAACCGGGTGCGCAAGCCGTGATCGACCGGGGACGGTCAGCGCGATAGCAGTTCAGCGTGGTTTCCCCAGAATGGGGAGCCGGTTTCCTGGTATCGCCGCGATGGCTCTTCCTGCGGCGCTACGCCTGCCAACCCCCTCATGTCCGAGCCGCGTTCTTGGATGTGCTGCGCAAGCGGCTAGCAGTGCGCCTGGCCCACGATAGCTTCGTCTTTGTCCTGCCGAGGATCGTTCCGTCGGCGCCGATCTGCGATGGGCCGGGCTTGTGAGCAGCGTGGACGCGCCTGCACTGTTGCCGGGAAAGCTCGTGCAGCCGCCTTCCCTGTGCCGCGGGATGCCCCCGTGTTTCGCTGCGGCGTGCAGCGAGAATCCAGCCAGAGCAGACAGAAAGGACGGTCAGCGATGGATAGAAATCGATCCCTTGGGCGTGGTGGTTCCTCCTCCCGTCACACGGTCGCCCGAGGCACAACGGTACAGCACCGCGGCCGGCAGCGGCCCAAGCAGAGCTGGCGGCCGCGACTGGAGCAGCTCGAGCAGCGGCTGCTGCTGTCGTTTGCAAACCCTCTCCTGAATTTTGACGGTATCGCTTTCACCGGAGTGGCCCCGCCCGACACGATCGGGGACGTGGGCCCGAACCACTACGTGCAGGCGGTAAACGCCGGCGACGGGGCGAGGGTGGCCATCTTCGACAAGGCAGGTAACCTGCTGGACACCATGACCATGGACACATTGGCCGACACCACTGCGTGCGGTGACGGCAGGGGCGATCCCATTGTCCTCTACGATCATCTGGCCGACCGCTGGGTGCTGGCCGAGTTCGCGGACTCCGATGACCAGGGGAACCACCTGTGCGTATACGTCTCCGTGAACGGTACCCCCTCTACCGATCCCGACGACTGGTACGCCTATGACTTCGAAACGCCCAATTTCCCGGATTATCCCAAGATCACGGTCTGGCCAGACGCCTATTTCGTGGGTACGAACGAGAGCGACAACCCGGTCTACGCGCTGGACCGGAATGCCATGCTGGACGGCCTACCGGCTGGGTTTGTGCGCTCCACGACCACGGATCGTCCTAACTGGCCGAGGAACCACATCATGCCCGCCGATTTGGATGGTCCTGCACCGCCTCCAGGAACCCCAGGCATCTTCATCCGCCAGATCGATGACGAGGTGACCAGTCTTGCCCCCGATCCGACCGAGGATTACCTCGAGCTCTGGGAGATGGTCCCGGATTTCGAGGCGGCTACTGCGAGCTACACGCTGGCGGCCACGATTCCGATTGCCGACTTCGATTATCGTGTCGGAGCAAGCGACCGCGAAGACATCGAGCAGCCGGGCACGACCAAGCAGCTCGACGCTCTCCCCCACTACATCATGTGGCGTGCTCAGTACCGCGTGATGGATGGCTATGAGTCTTTGGTGGCGAATTTCACCGTGGATGCGAACGAGGATTCCACGCCTGATTTCGATGGTGGCACAGCCGAAGAACGGGCGGGCGTCCGCTGGTTCGAGCTTCGGCGGGAACCGGGCGGCGATTGGTACCTCTACCAGGAACAGACCTATTCACCGGACGCGGACCACCGGTGGATGGGATCGGTCGCTCAGAATGGCGACGGTGACCTTGCGCTGGCGTACAGCGTATCGAGTTCAACCACCTACCCGAGCCTGCGCTACGCGGGACGCCGCGGCTCGGATCCGCTAGGGGCTTTGCCGGACGGAGAACACACAATCGTTGCCGGTTCCGGCTCCCAGTCGGACCTTCCCAGATGGGGGGATTACAGCGCGATGACCGTTGATCCGGCCGACGACAGCACGTTCTGGTTCACGAGCGAGTATGTGAACGCGAGCGGTAGTTGGCGGACCCGCATAGCGGCGCTCAGCTTTGGCGGGGTGGATCTGGTCATCTCCGCTGACGACCGGGGCGGGGACGGCACCAACACTGGAGGCGGCGACGTCGACACATTTCGACTGGTCCGCAACGGACCCGCCTTGTTCATCTACATCGACGGCACCCTGTCACGCACCGTGTTGTTTGACTCGCTCGATACCATCCTCGTCGCAGGTTCCGACGACAACGACCGACTGGAGCTCGACCTCACCGGCGGCCCCGTGATTCCTCCAGGTGGCCTCAGATTCGAGGCAGGCGGCGACAGTGGGGTCGGTGACTCGATCTCGATAAACGGCAGTGGAGGTGTCGGTGTCTACCGGCCCGATCCAGACCAGGAAGGCGACGGCGTACTGGAGCTCGGGGGGCGGACCCTGGAGTTCACCGGGCTGGAGCCGATTTCGATCTTTAACTTCAGCGAGTTTACGCTGATCACTCCGAATAGCAACGACCAGGTCAAGATTACTCGCCCGGCCCTGGGCAAAAACAGGATCTCGGGATCCAGCGGTGGGGTGCCTTTCGAGTCCCTGGATTTCTGGCTCGTCACGAACTTCTTGCTAGACACGGCCACAAACGACCAGCCTCTCGGTGACCCGAATGACCGGGTGGAGTTCGTCGACGGGTTGGAAGCTGACGACCTCGAGAGCTTTACGGTTCGACTCGGCGAGGGGGCTGATCTGGTCCTGGGCGATCCTGACATGGGGGTCACGCTGTTAGGAGGCCCCGGGGACGACACGCTCCAGGGCGGCGCCGGCCCAGACTGGATCGATGGGGGACCAGGAAGGGACACCTTGTCTGGATTCAGCGGGGCCGACACGATCGCCGGTGGCGATGGGGACGACGTTATCGATCCCGGCCCTCCAGGTACTTCCCCGGACGTCGTCGACGGGGGCGACGGTGTGGACACGATCGTGTACAGCACGTCGCCACTGGGTGGTGCCCTCCGCGAGGATTCCGGATTCCTCGCTATTGATGGCACGGGGGGCGGCTCAACGAACGTCACCGCCGGCAGCGTGGAGAACGTCCAGGTCACGGTCGACGGGTCGGCCGAGTTCCGTGTCGAGGATCTGGCGGGTACATCGGTGGTCAGCGTGGGCGTCCGCTACGTCGACGCGGGCGGGGCAAGCACGCTGGTCGTGGAAGGATCGAGCCAGGATGACCAAATCACCGCCGACCTGGATTTGCAGAGCATTTTCGACGGGCCCGGACCCGAGATGCTACCAACCATTACCACGCGATGGGGCAAGGTGTTTGCGGCAGACACGAGCGCGTCTGAGGGGGATCGCCTTCGCATCGAGGGATTGGACGGAGACGATGACCTCAAAGCGAGCGAGCGGATCGTGGACGGTTCGGGAGACGCGAGCCTTGCGGTGCTGCTCGATGGCGGGGCGGGCGCGGACGTGCTCTCCGCCGATGCCACTCTCATCGGTGGCCCCGGCGACGACACACTCATTGGTGGTTCTGGGGATGACAGCCTTTTCGGCGGCGCCGGCAATGACCTATTGCTCGGCGGCGGCGGCGATGACAGTCTGTACGGGGGCGAAGGCGAGGATACGCTCGTCGGCGGGCCTGGTACCGACACAGTCGACGGTGGCCCGGACTTCGATACGATCCTGGTAACCGGCACCTCGGGCTCCGATGTGATCGACCTTCTCCAGGCATCGCCCACGGCGCTCACCTACACGGTCAACTCCGTGGTCGACACAGACGTGCTTGCTCTGGATGGTGGGGGCAATCGCACCGTCGAGGCGGTGAAGGTCGAGGCGCAGGCGGGCGATGATCTGATCCGAGCCAGTTGGGACGATTCGCTCGGCGTCGACGCGGCCGACAATGCGCTTCGGTTCGTGATCGACGGTCAGGCCGATCAGACCCGCGATCGCCTTGGAGTGACGGACGATGGACCTGGGGACCTTGTCCTGTATCGCAAGGCAGCCGACCCGGATGCGGGCTCGATTACCATCGGACCAGCCAATCCTGAACCGTTGGAACTGAGCTTTAGCGGAATCGAATTCGTCCAGCCGCTGCCGGCAGCCGACGGCGACCTGGTCGTGCTCAAGCCCGACGCCTACGAAGTGAACGACCGCCTGGACGACGCGACCCATCTGGGGCTCGGCCCGGCCCTCAACGTGGATCCTTCCATCGATCCCCCATCGGATCCCGTGTTTGGGTTCCCGGCCGATGAGGACTGGTATCGGGTTGTTGCGGCAGCCACCGGCACACTGGATTTCACCGTCTTCTTCCGGCAAGTGGACCAGGTGCCCAGTGGACGACCCGGCCTCCCCGGCGGGGGGAACATTAACGTGGAGGTCTACGACGACGACGGGGACCTCCTGACGCCCGCACTCTATTCGCCCCCCGATGCGGACTCCGACGCCCGAGCGCGCATATCGGCCGTGCAGGGCCAGGTGTACTACTTCCGCGTCTTCGGGGCGACACCGGATGTCGTGAACGGCTACGCGATCTCGGTCAGCAACGTGGCCTCACCTGTCCCGTTCGATCTGGAGCTGGATGATAGTCCCCCCAACGGTACGCCCAATCCGCCCGGTCAAACCGATAACAGCGATACGGGCAGGTCGCAGTTCGACAACGTGACCTACGACAACACGCCAACCCTGCTCCTGCGACTGGACGATGCTATCTTTTTGCACGATCTGCCTGGCAATGCTGCCGATGATTCTCCTCCGGACGAAGTGATTCCCATCGCGTTCCGTCCAGGACCGGACCAACCCACGGAACCAGGCTACGCCATCGGCATTTTCGATGAAGGCGTGACCGATCCGGCCTCCGGCAGCGGCTCGGCTTTAGTGCAGGTGCCCCTCGGGTTTGCCACACAGCTCGAGGAAGGGCTCTACACCTTCACCACACCGCCACTGGAAGACGGTTCGCACTTCCTTACTGCCCGCGTCCTGATCATCGACCCGGCCGACCCCCAGCAGACGGGCTGGGGGGACCGCAGCCAGTCGCTCGAAATCGTTGTGGACACGGTTCCTCCCCCTGTGAGCTTCGGCAGTGCGGCCGACCCGCTGGACGGCCTCCACCCCGACAGTGACACCGGAATCGAGGATCAGCCCGCCACCTTCGTGGACCGGATAACGGCGGATACCACCCCCACATTCTGGGGGAACGCTGAAGCGAACGCCATCATCTGGGTGTACGCGGACGTCAACGGCAACGGTGCGGTCGACCCAGGCGACGTGCTGCTGGGCGAAACGGTTGCTTCTCCTACGGACGGCACCGATCAGTTCCCAGGCGGCACGTGGGAGGTACGCTCACAGGTCGACCTCAATGACCCCGGCTACTTCCCAAAGGATGGCCACCGACGGATCCTTGTGACCGCCGAGGACCTGGCCGGCAACATCAGCGACCCCCAATCGCTTGACATCTTTATCGACACTCGTGGCCCGCGGATCACGAACATGGAGTTCGTGCCGCTCGATGGTAGTCCCAACGTGCCCGTGTTCACCCCCAAACCGCTGGCGCCGTTCTTCGGACCGACGCCGCTGACGCAGGCCATAGAGGTCACCTTCGAGGATGAGCCCGTGCGCGTCGATGGCGGGCTGGGCTTCGTCTATCCCGCGGTCAATCCCGTGCTTGCCAGTACGCCCGGAAATTACAGGCTGGTCGGAGACGCCAATGGTCACATTCTTATCAGCGATGTCGTGTTCGTGGATTCGACGGTTGCGGGTGACGTGGGGCGCACGACCGTTCGCCTCGTCTTCGCGACCCCCTTGCCCGACGACCGCTTTACGCTCACCGTTACCGACCGGCTCGCGGACCGAGCCGGTAATCGTCTGGATGGCGACGTACAGGCCACCGGGCCGGGTACCGCAGGGGACCTTTTGCCCAGCGGAGACGGCGTCCCAGGCGAAGATTTCGTCGGCCGCTTCACGGTGGACTCTCGCCCGGAGATCGGCGTCTTCAACGATCGGATCTGGTTCATCGACTTGAACGGGAACGGAGTCTTCGACCCCGACAACAAGGACGCGACCAATCGGGACATCGTGTGGCGGTTTGGTCAGCCCGGTGATTGGCCCGTGGTGGGTGACTGGGATGGAGACGGCTTCGACGAAATCGGTGTCTATGGCTTCCGGGCCGGGGTATACATGTTTGAACTGGACGTCAACGGCAACGGCACTCTGGACGGTGCCGACGCCGTGTTCGTGTTCGGCAACGTTAACGCCCAGCCGATCGCCGGAGACTGGAACGGGGACGGAGTCGATGAGGTCGGGCTGTACTTGAACCGCAAGTGGCGCTTGGATCTGGACGGCGATTTTACCCTCGACCCCGGCGAAACCATTGCCACGAACATGGTGGGAGCACCGGTTGCCGGTGACTGGGACGGCGATGGAGATGACGATGTCGGCGTTTACCGCACGTATGATCCCGGCACGACCCCCTTGAATCGCTGGTTGCTGGATCTTGACGATAACTTCGTTCGAAACGCCGGCGACCTCGTCATTACGGAAACGTCTCCGCCAGGCGGCCGGAAGAGGCCGGTTGCCGGTGACTGGAACGCGCGCGGAACGTCTAAGATCGGCTTGTTCAAAATCAACCCCGAAACCCGGGAGGCCGAATGGTTTCTGGACGTGGACCGGGACGGGCGGTTTGAGCCCCCACCGACCGGCACCCCGGGCATCCCGCTGGTCGACCAGGACATCTTCTACCGATTCGGCGACCGTCGCAGCGAGCCGGTCGTGGGCAATTTGGATCCTCCTCCACCGGGACTGGGCGAGCAGATCCCCACGATCAGTACCGATGTTTCGAATCGTCCACGCCGTGCCCACCGGCTGACCGTTTCGGACGACCGGACGGTGCTTGCCACCGACATCGAATCTCCGTCAGACCGCGACTGGTACGTGTTCCGGGCGTTGAAGAGCGGCACCGTGGCCATTGACGTTACGACCCCGCAAAGCCCGTTGGACCCGATGATCGTGGTTCGCCAGGGGCGTAAGCTCGTCGCCCGCAACGGCAATTACAACCGAACGGTGGACTCGCATGTGGAATTCGCCGTGAAGGCGGGCCGGGAGTATCGCGTGTTAGTGCGAAGCCAGAGGCGAACCACAGGGTCGTACGTCATGGTTGCCCAATACCTGAACCCTCGGCGCGACGACCATGCGGGCAGCGTCCGCCGGGCGACCCCGTTGACCGAGCTGCTTGACGAACAGCAGCCAGGCTGGAAAGGGGCAGGCTACATCGAGCGGGCTCGCGACCGGGATGTGTTCTCCTTCGATGTCGATTCACCGGGTACCTACGAGGTATCGATCGATCCGATTGAGATGGGCTTCGACGCCGTGATCACGGTGATTTCGTCAAGTGGCAAGGTGTTGGGCCGCTACGACACGGCTGAGGCGGATCCAACGGACGGTGTTGCTGGTCTGAAGCTCGAGCTCCAGTCCGGGCGCTATTTCGTGCGCGTCGAGGGGCATGCGGGCCTGCGTGGCGAGTACAGCGTGCACGTGGACGCGGCAATCGAGGAGCTGCTGGGGGGCTGAGATCTGCCGCGTACAGCACGCACGCGGTGGGGTGCGACGACCTCCTGCGGAAACGCGGGGGCTGATTCGGATCGTGGGGAATAACCCCCTGGTGCCCGTTGCCGAGCTCAGGCGGTGCGCCCTCCGCCGCAAGGCCACTACCGGCAAGTGACGCGCGTTGAGTTCCAGCGAGCGGTTTACGGTGAAGGGGGCCAGGCACTCCGTGCCGCTTTTTTTGGAGTGCGGCAGTCCTCTGCCGCTTTCTTTGAAACCCGACGGAGCTGGAGAAGCGCGGGCCAGAATCGAGCCCGTCGAAGAACGGAAAAGCCGCCCATCGACCGGCCGGAAGGGGGTACGGCTAATTGCCCGCCGCTTCGGGCGCCCGGCTGGAAGCGGCCCCGAGCCCGCCGCCCGGCGGGCCGGGGGGGAGCCGGACCGCCGTCGCGCCGACGACGGCCCCTTCGGCCCGCCCGCCGCTTCGGCCGCTGGCCCGAAGCGGCCCCGGGCGCGCGGCTTGGCTCCGGCGGAGCTGCTCCGTTCCGGCGACGGACGGTTGGCGGCGCGGGCCGAGTGCGCGCCATCGGAGTCGACCATCTGCGGCTGCGCTGACGCAGCATTGGTCGCTGCGCCCCCCCGGCGATTCGTCGGGCGGACGCCGGGCGTTGCGCGGGCCCAAGAGGGCCGCCTTAGGCGGCCAAGTTCGCCCGCGGAGGGCTCGCCAGGAAAAGACGGTTCGGCCCGATCAGCCAGATCGGCCGGATCGGTCGGAGACCGGCCCCCACTCGGCCCTTGGAAAGTGGCCGGCCTC
>JALSID010000162.1 GCA_026981825.1 Planctomycetota bacterium | reverse complement strand
TCCGGATGAGGGTACGAGACACCGAGCACGGGAACGGGAAAATGTGACGGGACAGGGCTCCCATACCGCCTCAGCACAGCTGACGGGATGTTTCGGTATCCAGAACCAGGCGCCGTGCGATAGCCTCATCCCGGAGGCCGTCGAGATAAGGACGGCAGCGGCGCGCACGGCGCCATAAAGCGTGCCTCAGACAAAGAAGGCGTGTGAGAGGTCCCACACGTGAGGTCGCGCCGACACTTCCTCACCACAGCGTTGGGATTGCTGGCTAGCGTCGGGCGGACCCAGAGCGGGCCCGCCAGGATATCGCTTCGTGTCGGGGCAGCGCGCCGGAAAGTCACCCCACCCCTGCACATTCCCTACCTCTCCTCGTCCGGCCGGGGAACGTACGCTCCGTTTGAAGGGGTTCACGATGATCTCTGGGCGCGGGCGGTTGTCTTCGACGACGGCCGCACCTGCATCGCCGTCCTTGCGGTGGACTCCATTGGCTACGCCAACGAGATTCTGCCCAACGCCGCGGGGTTCACCGCAACTCTGCGTCGCCGCGTCGCAAGCCGCACCGGCATAGCCCCCCACGCCCTCATGCTGGCTGCCACCCACGCACACTCCACACCGGAAACCATCGGACTCACGGACGCCATGTCCGATCCGGCAGCGCAGCGGTGGTTGACAGAGCATCTCGCTGACCTGGAAAGCGTGGTCGTCCAAGCGTGGCGGAGCCGCCGGCCGGCGGAGCTGCGGTTTGCGAAGACGTTCGTCCGTGGCATCGCTCGCAACCGCCGCATCCTGCTCAAGGGTGGTACCCTGAACAGACACGGGCCGATCCCGCCCCGATCCCGTTGGGCCAGGGACGTGCCGGTCGACGAAGAGTTGTCTGTGGTGCTGGCGGAGGACCAGACCGGGAAGCCGATCGCGGTCTTGCTCAACTACACGGCCCATCCGGTCGTGACCATGCTGTTGCCTTCGGTGTCGGCCGATTACTGCGGCGCATGCTGCGCTGCTGTGGAGACCGCCTTTCCGGGGGCAACCTGTCTCTTCCTGCAGGGGGCCGCCGGAGACGTGAATTCGATCTACGTCTCGACCTCCTTCGAGGACGCCGTACGGTTGGGACGGCGCCTTGCGGAGGGGGCATTCGATCTGATCCGTGGGGGCATGAGGCCGGTGAACCGCCCGATGGTGCGGTGCAACGCCGCGGAAGTGAAGCTCAAGCCCCGCTCTTGCCCATCGCCGGAGGATCTACTGAAAAACCGCGACCGTTATCCGGCAGCACGGTTCGATCGTCTGCTGCGACTGGCCCGCAAAATAGCCCGCGGTCTGACGGTGGCGGAAGTCCAGGCAATGGCAGTGGGACAGGTACGTTGGGTAGCGCTGCCGGGGGAGCCTTTCGTGGAAACGGGATTGAGGATAAAGCAGGCAGGGGCGTCGTTTGTGGTCGGCTACGCGAACGGCTATCTTGGCTACCTGCCGGTGCGGAGAGCCTACGAAGAAGGGGGCTATGAGGTGGCCGAAGGCCCATGGAGCTTCGTGGCTCCGGGCAGCGCCGAGCAACTGGAACAGGAAGCACGGCGGGTTTTGAGCAGGTGCCGCTCTCCCCACGCCTCGCCGCGGTAGGTACGCCGGACCGCCAGCTTCGGAGTGCGGCACTCCGGTGCCGCTTTGGCTTGCGGCACCCCTGTGCCGCTTTCGCTTTTTCTAAAAGCGCCACGCCGCTGCCGCACCCGGAAGCTTCGTACCCCACTTTTTGCGAAGGCGGTACGACTGGCGTTCCGCCCAACGTCCCGTCGGGGCGCAGTCGGCCGGCTCGCCGGGTCCCGATCCTGCCCGGCGCTGAGGGGGGCAGCGGTGCTCCGCCGCTCGGTCGGCCGAGCGGCGGTGGTGAGACCCGTCCGCGGGTCCTCGCAAAGCCGCGATGCGCAAGACCTCCGCCGGACGGCCAAAGCGGCCCGGCGGAAGGGCAGCGGAAAGCGGCGCCCGGGGCCAACCCGGTAGCCGGCGCCTGGATGGATCCGCCGGGGCCGAGGGCCGGACCGCCGTCGCGCCGGCGACGGCGCAGTGGTACCCCCGCCGCGCCGCGGCGGGGAGGGCGGCTGGCCAGCGTGCGCCCGGGCCCAGCCGCGTGCGGAGGTGCGCATTCCTCGCCAGCCGGGGCTACTCCGAGCGGCGAGCCGGCGGTTCGCCGAGGCCGCCGCGCCTCCCCCGGCCGCGACCGCTCGCAAAGGCAAGCAATGCGGCTTCCGCCCGCGGGCTCCGCGGCGCTTCGGGCCAGCGGGCAGAGCAGCGAGAGAGACCGCGCCACCGCCGATCCCGCCGGGGGCGGGCTTTTCTTTAGCTCGGCGGGGACGATTTGTGCCACCGCTTCTTTGCGCCCCACGGCTTTGCGGCGGCCCCGAGGCCGGGTCGCGCTACCAATGCGCCGTCGCCGGCGCGACGGCGGTCCGCCGCTCCCCTTTTCCCGCCAGGCGGCGGGCTCGGGGCCGCTTCGGCGCGGGCGGGCCGAAGCGGCGAGAGAGAGCGCGCGCCATCGCCTATTCCACCGAGGGGCGGGCTTTTCTCCCATTGGTGGGGATCGCTTTTGCCACCGCTTCCCTGGCCCCAGCGGCTTTGGGGCGGACCTGGGGACGGCGCAGTGGTACCCCCGCCGCGCCGCGGCGGGGAGGACGGCTCGCCAGCGTGCGCCCGGACCCAGCCGCCTGCGGAGGCGCGCATTCCTCGCCAGCCGCGCCTACTCCAAGCGGCGAGCCGCAGGCTCGCCGAGGCCGCCGCGCCTCCCCCGGCCGCGACCGCTCGCAAAGGGAAGCAATGCGGCTTCCGCCCGCGGGCTCGGGGCCGCTTCGGCCCGGGCGGGCCGGAGCGGCGGGAGAGAGCGCGGCCCATTGCCCCCCCGGCGACGGGTGGGTTGTTTTTCGCTCGGTTCGGGGACAGTCTTGCCAGCGCTTCTTTGGCGCCACCGCTTTGGGGCGGACCCGGGGGCTGGTCGCGCTACCAATGCGCCGTCGCCGGCGCGACGGCGGTCGTGCGCTCCCGAGCGCATCGAGTCAGCAGGGTGGAAGTCCCTGCCGGGGTATGGTCTGAAGCCCCGTAACCGAAGGTAACTGCGTCTCCGTGAGGAGAGGTGGGAAGCAACCGGAGGTGAACGAGCAGTCCGGAGGATGACGAACTCGATTCGGCCTGTCGCCGTGGCGAGCCTGCTGCTCACTGGCGAAGCCCAAGATGCCAGTTCTGGATGTGGAGCTGGTCAGCCCTGGGGAGAAAACAGACCGATCCTGGGGACGGCGGGGGGCGAAGGGACCCAGGAAGGTGGATGCGTGAACGTTCAGAGAGCGGAAGGAAAACCGTTGGCAGTGCCTGGAAGGGCTAAACGGGACGGAGAGGCGGTCGTAGCGGAGAATC
>JALSID010000161.1 GCA_026981825.1 Planctomycetota bacterium | reverse complement strand
CATCATCGCGGACAAGATCGAACTGTACCCGCGCGAGCTCTACGAGCAAGGACTATCGATCGTTACGGTAAGCACGATCCGCAACCACCCAAACGCACTCAACCCCCGCATCAAGTCCTTGAACTACCTGAACAACATACTGGCGAAGATCGAGGCGCTCGACGCTGGAGCAGCCGAAGCTCTCATGCTCAACCACAAGGGGGAAGTCGCGGAATGCTCCGGCGACAACATCTTCATCGTCCGGCACGGCGTGTTGTACACGCCACCGTCCGATGCCGGGATTCTCGAAGGCATCACCCGAGCGGTGGTGATCCGGTTGGCACGGGAGGCGGGGTACACGGTCGAGGAGCGTCCTCTGCTGCGCCACGACATCTATATCGCCGACGAGTGCTTCCTCACCGGCACGGCTGCCGAAATTGTGCCTGTGGTGCGCTGCGACGGGCGAACAATCGGCAGCGGGAAACCGGGACCTGTCACGCGGGAACTGCGGCAACGTTTCGAGGCTCTCGTGCGACGGCGAGATCCGGGAAAGGGGGCCGAATAACCAACCCCCTACCCACAACCGCCACAGCTAGCCCGACGCCAAAACTGGTTGCTGGCCGCGAACTACCGATTCCCTTCAAGGTGACGATTGGTGCGTCCGATGCACCAAATGGCACGTGGGTTACCGGCCTCCATCCAGTTCGAAGCAAACAGTTCGAGCGGAGAGGAACACCAGGGGAGTAGATGCACGTACCGATCGCCTCGCGAAACGCGACATCCGCACGCCTCGACAAACAACCGCAAGATCCAGGAACGTACGTCGGCTATTGCTTGGTCGAACAGAGCGAAGATGGTTCCTTTTCAGGGGGCCTCCTGGTTGTGACCCACAAGGGCTGCCCGGTAGCGTTCCACTACACGCGACCGATCTGCCCGGACCAGGTGCAACGGATCCTTTACGGCGCGCAACTGGAAGAAGCCGTGGCCGGCGACCTCATCACCGCCTCGCTCGTTTCTGCCACGAAGCAAAAGTTGGCCTGCCTCCTTGTGTCCCGGCCGGCCTGTCTGGTTGTTCGTCCGGCAACGGGCTTTCCAGTCGGCTGCCCGGCCGCACTTGGTGCCCCCTCTACATCATCCAAACATCTCGCCCGTGTGACCGTCGCCGGGACAGCGTGGTATGTCCATTCCGACTTCGAGCGGGATGCGGCGACGTTGGCGGAGATGGTAGACCGCATGGGGGGCATAGATGTGGCACTTGAGCCCTTTCAGCGGGTGAGGCTCGCGCTGGATCATATCCACCAACGAGCAGCATGAGCGACCAATCCATGACCGCGTCTCGAAGCTCTGTCCATAGCCTCAACCCTCGCCTTCATATGCCGCGCCCGCATACTTTGGAGATGAACGGCCTGCCCACGGTGGCCGCGCGTTCGTACTCACTTTTGGACGTGCCGATCGTGCGAACCGGGCATCTTCCGGGTCTACGCTGCGACGTACGGTCGATCGAATTCACGGCAACCGCCCAGGAGAGTAAAGAGCAGCCAGCTCTCCGCGAGCTGAGAACCCCCGTCGCACAGCAAACCGGAGAGGGCAAACAGACCCGCATCGACATTCCAGAAGATATCCTCGGTTGGAAGGACAGACTGTACTACAGTTTGCTCCCGCCCGTCGACGTCTGGATAAAGAACCGTTCGGTCCGTCTGCCGTTCGAACCGTTCGCCTATCAGAAAAAGGGGATTGCGTTCCTGGTGCCCCGACGTGCTGCCCTGCTGGCGGACGAAATGGGGCTGGGAAAAACAATGCAGGCAATCGTCGCCCTGCGTCTGGCAATGGCCGCTGGCCTGGTCCGGACCGTCCTGCTCGTCTGCCCCAAGCCCCTCGTGTCGAACTGGGTTCGAGAATTCTCCATCTGGGCGGAGGATCTGCCGGTGATCGTTGTGGAAGGTAACGGTGTGAGGCGACGGAGTATCTGGGCGATGACCGACGCTCCGGTGCGGGTGGCAAACTACGAGGTGTTGGTCCGTGACATCGACGTTATCGAACAGGTTGGAACCCGCTTTGACCTGGTGGTATTGGACGAAGCCCAACGCATCAAGAACCCAAGCTCACGGACCGCCCAGTCAGTACGGAGACTGCGCCGCGAACGGAGTTGGGCACTGACGGGTACGCCTGTGGAAAACAAGACGGACGACTTGCTCTCGATTTTCGAGTTCCTGCAGCCGGGCAGCTTTACGACGGTTACCACGCCTGCGGCAGTGCGAGCCGCAACACGGCCCTACATTCTCCGCCGACTCAAGGAGCAGGTCCTCCACGACATGCCGGAGCGCATCGTGCGCGATACCGTGTTGGATCTTGGTCCGAACCAGGCGAAGTCCTACTGGAAAGCTAAGAAAGAAGGAGTCATCAGGCTGAACCAATTGGGGGACGCCGTACGGGTCCAAAACGTCTTCGAGCTTGTCCTTCGCCTGAAACAGATCTGCAACTTCGATCCGGCTACGGGGGAAAGTAGTAAACTGGAGCAGTTGAAGGAAGATCTCGCTGAGATTGCGGCTTCGGGGCGAAAAGCGGTGGTTTTCTCGCAGTGGGTCCGCACGCTGCAGCGATTGCGGACCGAACTCGACGAATTCCGACCGGTCGAGTTTCACGGTGCTATTCCATCCAAACAGCGACAACTCAACCTGGAAAGATTCCGGACCGGACCACACACCGTCTTGCTGATTAGCTACGGTGCCGGTAGCGTCGGCCTCAACCTGCAATTCGCCCAGTATCTCTTCCTGTTCGATCGGTGGTGGAACCCCGCGGTGGAGGACCAGGCGATTAACCGCGTGCACCGGATCGGGCAACGTGATCCCGTGATCATTACTCGCTTTACGATAAAGAACACCGTCGAAGAACGGATCGCAGAGATCCTCGACCAGAAGAGGCAACTGATCGCAGAAGTCGTGCCGCAGACCGATCAGGACGTCACTTTACAGAAGCTGTGGACCGAAAGGGACATCTTCAGCCTCGTGGACCTGCAACCTGAGCGGCTTCGGCAGGCTGCCTAGAGAAGTCCCCGTTAAAAGGCGCATACCGCCACTGCCCCCAAAGCCATCGTCGTCCATCCAGGGGGCCGCCCAAACCGTGTGCTCTCCCCGGGATCTTCTGCGTTACCGCACGATCGGAGGACCGACGCGTTTCAGTTGCTCGCGTGCGGCATGCTCCTGCTCGTCAAGAGCCTGACGGATGCGGTCCACCGCCTCCTTCACGGGTACTTTCCTTGCCTCCCCCTCCCATCTCCACTTCAGCTCCACAGCATTTTCTCTCAGTCCTCTTTCGCCCACAGCGACACGAAGGGGAATCCCCACTAGGTCGGCGTCCTTGAACTTGACCCCTGCGCGCACGTCGCGGTCGTCGAGCAAGACATCCACGCCATGGTCTCGCAGCGCGCCGTAC
>JALSID010000160.1 GCA_026981825.1 Planctomycetota bacterium | reverse complement strand
GCTGTTCGTCCAGACCGAAGACGGCACCTCTGTTGACCTTTCGCTGGGTACACCGGGATACGACGAGGAGGCATCCGCCCCGTGCAGTCGCGGTAGACTTCCCAGGTCTGGGACCACTCCGGCTAACCGGTCCTGAGGATCTCATCATTCACAAGTGCGCGGCAGGACGCGCCCGCGACATGGAGGATGTTGTGGGCATCCAGATCCGTCAGAGGCTTGGGCTGCACCTGGAATTGATCCGAACGTGGTTGCGCCAGTTCCGCGAAGCAATCGAAGCAGACGACCCATTGAAGCTTTTTGAAGGAGCGACGAGCCAAGCGGAGGCGGCCTTGCACAGGCGGGACAACTAAAGGCAGCCGGGGACGCGACCTTCACGACCTCGCCGCGGATCGTCGTCCAGATCCGCTTTCCCACCATATGTTCGCGCGGACGAGCCGCTGGGGGATAAGCCATCTGCCCCCCTGATCGCCCCGGTCGGTGAAGATGTCGCCCCCTAGCCGCGATCGACCTGGTCGAGGTCCGCGCGAGTAGGACCCCGACTTGTAGAGCCAAGTGTGGGCACCGGCGGCCGCTGCAGCAGAAGCACCTTGCGATCGGTTAGCGGTCCAACCTGGGCCTGGTCATGGACCAGGCTTCCCCCCGCTAGCGTGGCTGCTCCAGGGGAATCACTGGGTGGCCGCGGCGAGCTGTTCGATTCGGGCCCGTTCCACCGCTGCAAACTGGATGGTTTCGTACGGGTGCTTCTCGCCGGCTTCCCACACTACCCCTACGCGCCCGTTGGCCAAAACCGCCAGGTTCGAGTACGCGGCCGGTCCTGGACCAACCAGGAGTTCGCCCTGGAACGTACGACACTGGTCGGTGCTGAGCTTCAGGACCAGATCGCGTCGGCCTGGACCGCGGGGGCCGCTCCAAATGTACCAGCTCTCCGTGTCCCCCCGCGGGCGGTAACGGACCAGGCTGGTACACACAGGGGTTACCGTAAGGCCCTCGCGGGGCTTGCCCCACGTTACTGCACCGTCGCGGCTCACCAGCATCCAGCGGTGTGCCACACCGCCTTCCTGTCGAGCGTCCACCACAACCACGCCGTTGTCCAGCTCAACCATCTGGTTCTCGTTACAGTTGACCGAAACCCACTCCCCACGCTGCCATGTCTTGCCCCCATCGTCGCTAAACACCGCGAACGCTGCGCGCCAGATCGGATCCCTTCGTGGCCGCTCGCCGTATACCGGAACCACCAACCGGCCGGTGTGGAGCTGGATCCCGTTGCCTGGCCCGCACACCACCGAGCTCCACCGGTTCACGTCGCGCACCGCGTCCGTTACATCGATGGGCTCTGCCCAACTTCGGCCCCCGTCGTCACTGAACCGCATCCAGACCTGGTTGTCACGGGAGCCGACCCGGCTGTTGCTGCTACCACGGCCGGGCTTCCACCGGTTGAAAAAGACGAACACACGCCCCGTCCGTCGGTCCACGACGGCAGTCGGATTCGAGGCTGCCCAGCCCTCCCTGGAGCGATCGAGGTACCGCAACGGCGACCAGCTTCGCCCACCGTCGTGGCTGACCTTGTAGACCAGGTTAATGTGGCCTCCGCCGGGGTCTCGCATGTTGTCGCGACGGCCCTCCGCAAACGCCAGTAGCGTATCCGCCTGCACCTGCACCAGCGCAGGAATACGGTACGTGTGGTGGCCCTCCGTACCCGCTCGGAACACCACCTCACCCCCCACGCAACAGACGTGCAGCGTCAGGCTAACAAGGACGGCACACAAGAGATCGAACCGGCGTTCTCCCATCGCTCGTTCTCACCGAAGCACAAGCCTGGTCGACGCAACGTCCAGTTTAACCGAACCTGCAAGCACGAGCTACTACCCCTGAAGAACCGTTGGCATAGAACGGCCCCCTGGGGTTTGGGGCAGTCACCTGCCACCGCGCCGGCAACCCGCACCAAGACCGATCCCGGACAATCGCACAGGGAAGGGGGAAAAAGCCGTGGCACTTTGTTCTTCGCCCGCGGATCGGCCCCGACGTGGCGCCGCCGGACGTCGGGGGCCTTGCCGAAGTCGCGTCCCCAGCCCCGCGCCTGCGGCGGTCGTTGCTGTTCCTAGACCTTTTATTCTTCGTAGAACTCCTATCTTTCCTAGACTGCCTATTCTCGCGCGCATATGCCCGGCTCGTCGTCGGACGGCGCGACGTAGAATGGAGTGGCAAATCGCTGTAGACGATTGCCGGCCGCTTTGGTACGAGGGCGGTGGTTTCACCGTTAACGATCGGAACGACGGTGCCGCCGGGAAACGACAGGAGGTCGTTCCTACGCTAATGCACGTTTCGAATGCGGCCGATGCTAGGAGTGAACGGAGTTACTCACGTTGCGCGGACTCCTCTGCGTGACGCTCTTAAGCGTCCCGGAGCACCTAGCCATGGAACGAGAACTAAACCTTCTGGCTCTGGCCAAAGGGAAACAGCGGTTCGTCTTCCTGTACGACGAAAAGAGCAAGGGCAAGCTCCTCCAGATCTTACGGCAGTACGTGGCCGACCCTGAGATCGAGTTCACCGAGGAAGATGCGCGTGCGTTGGCCGCTCGAGCGGGACTGCTGCCACGAGCCGTTTGCGAGCGCCTCGGGCTGCCGTGCGCGCCGGAGCCCCCAGACGAAAACCTCTGAAGCCGGCCAGAACCTGCGGAATGCGAGGCTGGGGAAGCGCCAACTGAAAAGCTAACGATACGGCCGACAACATTCGAGTTCGAAAGCACTCGGGTTCACGAGGCCACGGTTATGCCAGCGGCACTCCCAGTCCTTGCCTCCCCCGGTCGCTTTGGTCGCCTCGGTTTCTAAACGCCTGAGCGCACCCGCTGGTCTGCACGGGCCTGGGAATTCGTATCCAGCCCCTCGCGTTGTCCCCGTGTTCGCTACGCTTCCGCCGGGTGTGCCTCAGGCCCGAGGCATATACGCGAGCGGGAGAGAAGGTTTTGGGCCCCCGCAGCCCCCCTTGCACAAGATCAGCGATGGCAGACCGCCCTATGGACCAACCCGTGACCATCGTCGATTGGGCAAACGAGTTCCTGCACCACCTGCAGGTGGAAAAGGGTGCTTCGGAACACACCCTAAGAGCCTACGCTACCGACCTCCAGCAGTTCGTCGACTTCGTCGCTGCCAGGCTCCACACGCCCGACCAGATCGGTTCGCGCCATCTGCGCGCGTTTCTGGCCGAACTGCACCATCGCGGTTACGCGCGCAAGACCCTGGGCAGAAAGATGGCATGCGTACGCACCTTCCTGCGCTACCTGCTTCGACATGGCGTTATCGATACCAACCCCTCCGTCGGCCTACGAACGCCGCGCGAGCGGCGTACGCTACCGGAGGTGCTGACCGTCGACGAAGCGGAGCGCCTCATCGAGGATACTGCAGGAACCGACTGGTTCTCCATACGGGACCGGGCGATGCTTGAGCTGTTCTACTCCAGCGGCTTGCGCGTCAGTGAACTTGTTGGGCTGAACCTATCGGATCTCAACCTGGAGAACCGCGTTCTGCTTGTTCGGGGCAAAGGCAAGCGGGAACGGATCGCGCCGTTCGGCGGAACGGCCGCCGCAGCGCTGCGGAATTGGCTGGCGGTGCGCGGGCAGGTGGCCAAGGACGGGAAGTGGGACAAAGAGGCCCTTTTTCTGAATCGATACGGACGGCGGATTTCCCAACGATCCGTTGCCCGGATGTTGGGCAAACGGGTTCGGCGAGCCGGGCTACAGAAGCATGTATCCCCGCACACGCTCCGCCATTCGTTCGCCACGCACCTTCTGGACAACGGTGCCGACGTGCGTTCGGTTCAGGAACTCCTCGGCCACAAGCAACTGGCCACGACGCAAATCTACACGCACATCACCGCTGCTCGAATCCGCCAGATTTACGATCGCACCCATCCTCGGGCGTAAGATCCGCACGTCTATCTGTCGCGGAGCTCACCGCGCGGTCCTGCGTCCAACTGCGCCAGCCCCGCCATCTTTGCTCGATCAGCGTCCGAAAAAGTTCGAGATGTCGCCGGACGGACTGCTCCAGGGAAAAGCTACCGACCACGCGAGCGCGCGCTCTCTGCCCCAGTCGACTGCGCAGGGAGGCATCTTCGATGAGCTGTCGAATCGCATGGGCGAGGGACGTGGCCGAGTCCGCGGGCACCACAAGTGCGGTATCCGTGTTCTCGCCGATCACCTCGCGGTTGCCGGGAATGTCCGTGACGACGACGGCAAGGCCGCTGGCCATGGCTTCGAGCAGCGCCATGCTCGTCCCCTCGAACCGGCTGGGCAACACGAACACGTCGGCGGCATGGAGCAAGGTCCGCACGTCCGAGCTCGGGCCCAACAAGCGCACCCCCGGCAGCGGTTCGAGCAACTCTGTGAGGGCGTCGTCGCTCGGGCTCCCCGCCACAAGCAACACCGCCTGCGGACACCATACGTGCACGTGCTGCCATGCGGCGGCGAGGAGGTCGACCCCCTTTTCCGGCGCGATTCTCCCCAGGTAGAGCACGACCGGGCCGCGGATCCCCAAACGATTCCGTGCTGCCAGTCGTTCGACGTCTGTTGCGGGGCGGAATCGGTCGCAGTCGACGGCGTTTGGGATGAGATGAACGCGGTCGCGGGGGTAGCCAAACCGCATGAGTTCGTCGCGGACGGCTCTGCTTACCGCGATGATGGCGTCCGCCTGACGACACGTGGCTGCGATGCCCTGGCCGAAGAGTGCCCTCCGCTGCCAGGCGACATCGCCGGTGTCGCCTGCCCCCTCAGCGCGCAGAACCACCGGTAAGCCGTTTCGCCTGCGCGCTTGAAGAGCCGCCCAAGCAGCGTGTTTCAACATGGAGACATACAGGATATCGGCCCGATTCCGGTACCCGCTCAGAACCCGGAGCAACTCTCCGATGTACCAGGCTGTACCGAGAAATCGCACCGGGGGCAGGGGCACGCGTCGGACGGGCACGTTATCGACACGTTCGTGTGGGAGCAGATCGCGGTTGTACCGCGCGGCGAGCACGCGCACATCATGCCCGCAGTGCGCGAATCCTCTTGCCAGGCTTCGCAGCGCCTGTTCGGCTCCTCCAACCATCGGGTAATAGCGTTGGGTGACGATCACTATCCGCATCGGCTACGTTTTCTGTGGCATCCGGGGCGGACCAGGGCTACTTTCAGTAAGCGAAGCGCGCCGCGATCGATCGGCTCTGCCGTGTCCACACGATTACAGTTGGCCTGCTGGCACGCGTACCGGATGGGGCGTTGACCGGTGCGAAGCGGGCGAGCAGACCATCGGCCCCCTGGCTCATGTTTGCCCTCCACTCGTTAGCCTGGTCGAGCCGTTGTTGGGCGATCGAGTACCATGTCAAGGTGGCCGGGTCTATAACCCTCCTGGAGCCGGCGATGGTCTGAGGCATTTGGTCGAACGGCTCTGGCCATGGGGGCTGAAGAGGTCGGCCCTGGTTCTCGATGGCCGGGTCCGAGACGTGGCGCCCGGTGACGCATTGCGTCGCTGGTTGTCCCACAATCCAGCTCGGTAGCAGGAATTGCGGCGACGGTACTTTGCTGAGACGGAGGCACGGTCTGGAGCGCGATGGGACCTGCTCGAGCCTGCTCAGGTACAGAGGGTCACTACTCTTCGCCGCTAGGATGAAGAACACAACAGCGCCGTCGCCCTCAAGCAGTTGCTGCGAAGCAAGCTCCGTCCTGCCCACCCGCGGGATTCGGTCTAATCTCAGCCCCTCGTTCGCTCCTCGTCCGTCCCTCAGCGCTCTACCGCCTGGCATCTTGTCATGCTGCATGCTGTGCGGCCTCGGGGGGTGACTCGAGAATCTGCTCGATGAAATTCGCGATCTGTTCGGAACCGGTGACGCGACGTGGCACGGACAGGTGCGCGGTACGATCGTCCTCGAATCGCACCCGGTTCCGCAACTTCTGCCGGAGCATTTCGCCGCCCTGAGGCCTGAGGAACTTGAACACCAGGGTGCCCCTCTTGTAGGCGATCCGTTCGATCTGCCAGGGCTGGGCGAGGATTCTGAGCCGCGTTGCGCGCAGCAAGTTCCGTGCGGGGGGTGGAGGGGGACCGAACCGGTCCCGGAGTTCTCCTTCCAGGTCTGCGAGCTGCTCTAGGGTACGCACGGCGCCAAGCTTGCGGTAGAGTTCGATCCGCTCCCGGTGGCCGGGCAGGTACGTGCGGGGGAAGAAAGCATGCCAGGGCAGGTCGAGCACGACCGGTATCCAGACCGGCGCGGGTTCGTTCTTGAGTTCCCGCACCGCTTTCTCCAGAAGCTGGCAATACAGCTCATACCCCACCGCGGCAATGTGCCCGCTCTGCTGGGGGCCAAGGATGTTACCCGCGCCGCGGATCTCCAGGTCACGCAAGGCTAACTTGAACCCGGCGCCCAGCTCGGTAAACTCCTCGATCGCTTTCAACCGCCGCGCCGCATCGGGCGTAAGGGGACGGTTGGGATCGACGAGCAAGTAGGCGTAGGCGCGGTGCTTGTACCTGCCCACGCGCCCGCGCAACTGGTGGAGATCGGCGAGCCCGAACTCATCCGCGTTGTTGATGAAGATCGTGTTTGCGGTGGGAAGATCCAGCCCGTTCTCGATGATGGTCGTCGCCACCAGCACGTCGAATTCCCGGGCGAAGAACGCGAGCATGGTCTGCTCAAGCTCACGCGGCCTCATCTGGCCGTGGGCGTAACGAACGCGCGCTTCGGGAACGATCTGTTGCACCCGATCCGCAACGGACGCAATGTTGTAGACGCGATTGTGCACGAAGAGAACTTGGCCATCACGGCTGAGCTCGCGCAGAATCGCCATCCGGATCAGCTCGGGATCCCAGCGGCAGATACGGGTCTCGACGGCGAGACGATCCGGCGGGGGCGTCTCGAGTACCGAAATGTCTCGAATCCCCAGGAGCGACATGTGCAGCGTACGCGGGATGGGGGTAGCGGTAAGGGTGAGGACGTCCACCATGGCACGCATCTGCTTCAGACGCTCCTTGTCGGCCACCCCGAACCGTTGCTCTTCGTCGATGATGACCAGCCCGAGGTCATGGAACTCCACGTCGCGTTGCAGGAGACGATGCGTTCCGATGATGATGTCAATCGTTCCCTGCTTTAGACGGTCCAGAATGTCCCGTTGCTCGGCGCGGGTCCTGAACCGACTGAGCACCTCGATTTCGAACGGGAAAGCAGCAAATCGTTCCTTGAAGGTCTGGTAGTGCTGTTCGGCCAGGACCGTGGTGGGGACAAGCACGGCGACCTGCTTGCCATGGTCCACAACCTTGAACGCCGCCCGCATGGCCAGTTCGGTCTTACCGAACCCGACATCGCCGCAGAGCAAGCGATCCATCGGTCGCGGCTTGGCCATGTCGGCCTTGATTTCCTCCATGGCGCGCAACTGGTCGGGCGTCTCCTCGTAGGGGAACGACGCCTCGAACTCGGCCTGCCACTCACTCTCCTCGGCGTAGCTAAACCCGGGCATCGCCATACGAACCGCCTGCAGGCGGAGCATTTCGCTGGCCAAATCACGCACGGCTTCGGCGACCTGTTGCTTGCGCCGCGCCCAGGCGGAGGAGCCGATTTTCGACAGCGGAGGCGCCTGATTCTTGCCCCCCACATACTTCTGAACCAGGTCGATCCTCGAGACGGGCACGAGGACTCTTGTTTGGTCGGCGAACTCGAGCACCAGGTGCTCCTCGATGGTTCCATCTCGATCGAGGAGTTCCAGTCCGCGGTAAATCGCGATCCCGTGGGCGACATGCACGACGTAGTCGCCCTCGTTGAGGTCGAGGAAACTCTCGATCGCCCGGGTTTCGTACCGTCTCCGAACGCGGGGCCGGCGGAGCGTGGTGCTTCGGTGGAACAGCTCATCGTCCCCCAGGACGATCACCGCTCGGCCTGCCCGTCGGTCGCGCCCCCGCCACCTGCCCTGCCCCTCCTCGACCGAAAGGAACAGCCGGAAACCGGCGCGTACCTGGCCGAGTTCCAGCCGGAGGCGTCCCTCCTGAAACAAGCGGCTTGATCGGAACAGTTCTTCCAGACGCTGCCGTTCCGCGTCGTTATGACACGCGATGACAACCTCGTCCTCCGGTCCCACCACCTGCTCCAGTTCGGAGCGGACGGTCGTGACGTTACCGCTGAAGCGTTCGACCGACTCGGCTCGCACGACCCACGTAGTTTCGAGACTGCTCAGCGGCATACAGGAGAGGTAAAGAGTCGCAAAGGCGCAGATACGCTCGAAGCAGGAGGCGACGGAGAAGTAGCCCTTAGCGGCGGTAAACCGGTCCAGGTAGTGCTGGGCGGCACTGCGGAGGTCGTGAGGTTCGAGCAGGACCCACCAGGTACCTTCCGGCACATGGGCGGCGAGGTGCTCCACGTTGACGTCGAAAAAGTCCGCTTCCAGTTGGCTCATGCCCACGATCGTGGCAGTCTGGACCAACTGGGTCGTGCGCTGGGTCTCAACGTCGAAGAAGCGGAGCGATTCGATCTCGTCATCGAAGAACTCCACCCGTAACGGCTGCTCCTGGTTCGGGGGGAAGACGTCAATGATCCCCCCGCGCACGCAGAACTCCCCTGGCAATTGGACGACCTCGGTCCGCTCGTAACCGTTTCGGACGAGCCATTCGGTGAGCCATTCCTCCGATAGTTGCTTGCCCACTTCGAAGCTGCACCGGTGGCTTTGCAGGAAATCGCGGCGCGGAACGGGTTGTAGGAGAGCCTGGATCGGAGCAACCAGGACTGGAGAAAACCGGCCGCTCGCAAAGGCGGAAAGCACGCGCAGTCGAGCGGCCTGAACTTCATCGCGCGCACGGCGCGGGTCGCCCTCCCAAGCGGGGAAAACGTCGACCTCTTTGCACCCGAAGGAGACCAGGTCGCGCACGAAATAATCCACGTCTCCGACGTGGGGAATAACGGCCACCAGACACGGTGGCTCCTCCTGTGCCAGTGCCGCCGTAATCAACGAAGCGGCCGACCCCCACGCCCCCTCGATCGTACCGGCCTGCCCACTCCGCAGTTTCTCCACCACGGCACGGTAGCCGGCGCTGGCCCGAATCCGGGTGGTGAGCTCGCCGAGCCCCGACGTGCTGGCCACTGGGTTGTCCGGAGTTGTCTTTGCGTCCATCGGAATGCTTGGTAGTCTGGATCAGTGCCCGAGCCCTGGCGTACGTACAACACGTGCCCTCCTTTGGAAAGTTTAGGTGGCCAATCGGCTACCGACACAACCCTCTACTTGGCCAAAGGTTTCGAAAACACCGGGCTCGCCACATCGCTGGTGCTGGCGGAGCGGAGAAGGGCGCCGCTGCCAGGATGGACCGATTGAATTCGTCCTTGAAGGTGCTAGGATGAATTGGCCGCTCCAAGAGCGGAATGGGTGGGTGGTTCTCGTCCAAGGCCTGAGGAGAGGCGCCATGGTCAGGCGAACGCGTCATCCAGAACAATTCGGTGGTCTTCGGGGCTATTGCGGCGACCGCCGAGGCCTAATCGATGGAACCGAGGAGCTCCCGCTCCTCGACCCGGACGAGGCTCACGAACCCCGCCGGCTTACGCTGCTGGAACTGTTCGCCCAAGGTGCGGACGAGGACGAGGAGAACGAGGACTGGGAAGAGGTGGAGGAGGAAGACGACGAAGGCTGGGACGAACTTGACGAGGGCTACGATGACGAGGACGACTGGGAGGATGACCTCGAGAACGAAGAGGGGGAATTGGACGAACTGGATGAGCTAGGGGGCATCAGCGAAGAAGACGAAGAAGATTATGACGGCTGGGAGGAATTCGACGAAGGCTATGATGAAGAAGAAGACTGGGACGTAAGCGAGGATCTCTAGGAACAAGCTGTCCGCGGCGCGTCCTAGGTCCGACGAATGACCGCCCGGGCCAACCAACTGTTGTGATACGAGACTGGTTGTCAATTATCCGCAAGCGGCGCATGTCTGAGCGGCGCCGTCGTTGTGGCGCGCAGGTGCTTCGCGAACCGCCGCTTACCGTGCGTCGGCGAGTCGCACGAGCGGCAGGCAGGACGTGGGCTCGCCTGCATTATGCGCAGCACGTCGAGCCGCACCTGCTTAGTATCTCTCGGCTCCGCTTGCCTATCCGCAATCTGCCGTCCAGCTTCGATGGCCTGCGGATCGTGCATCTATCCGACTGGCATCTGCACGATGATGAGTCGATCCACCGGGTACAGGAATCCATCGAACTCGCCAACGCCCTAGAACCGGACCTTGTCGCCATCACCGGCGATTTCATCCACGACGGCCACAGCAAGATCGAAACCGCCGGTCGCCTGGCTGCTCACATCCGCGCGTCGTACGGCGTCGTCGCCGTTTTCGGCAACCACGATTGGGCCGTACGCAGCTACTGGTTGCGCCGCTACCACGCTAGCCAGCCACGTCGGCGGCGTCTTCGCCAGTCGCTCCGCTCGGCGTTAGAGTCGTACGGCGTTCGGGTCCTGCAAAACGAGCACTTCCTGCTGGACCGAAGCCGCGACGTTGTCGCCGTGGTCGGACTGGAGGATCTCTGGAGCCACCGCTGCGACGTCGAGGCCGCCCTTAAGAACCTGCCGCCCGAGATCCCACGAATCATCCTCGCGCACAACCCGATGACGATCGAAAAGCTGAAGTCTTACCGCTGTGACCTTCTACTGGCAGGACATACCCACGGCGGCCAGATCAAGCTGCTCCAGAATCGGCTGCTCGCGTTCGGCAGGGCCGTCCGGCATTACCGCGCCGGCCTTTACCGCGCCAACGAAGGTTGGTTATACGTCACCACCGGGGTCGGGTGCGGGTCGTTCCGAATGCGCTACGGGGTACCGCCCGAGATTGCAGTGATCACCGTCTACCCCGGTGATCCTGATCGCGATCCTTACGTGATCCATCGGTAACGTCCGGCCCCCCGTTTCGAGCTCCAGCCCGCCTCCGGCTCACACCCCGACGGCGGTCGAACGAAAATCCACCTCGCTCGAGGCGGAGAGCGTGCATCCGTGGTGCGCTGAGCGCAGCGGCGATCTACAATAACCGCAGAATGTCTCCGCCCCTTCCAACCCACTGTGGTGTTGCGGCCTCGTTCGGACGGCGTTATATTCAGGATTGAAGGCTCACAGCGACTTTCCCGAGGTTGAGTGCATGCTCCACCAGCTCGCTCTGATCATCACAATCGGCGTCCAACTTGCCCTCCTCCAGGCTCCGGTCGCACAGGGCAACACGACCGGCGAGGCGGATGTCGGCGCGCTGAAGATCGTGCCGCGCACCGACGGACCGCGAGTGGTGATCTCCGGCCAATCGACGGAAGCGGAGCGTCGCCTCCAGGCGGACGTCTGGACCCTATCCGAGTTCGCGTTCCTGCCGCCTCGGCTGATCACGATCGACATCCCAGGACGTGGCCGTCGTCTGGTCTGGTACCTCGTCTATCGGGTGGTGAACACGAGCAAAGAGCCCCGGCTCTTCGTTCCCCGCTTCGAGCTCAAAACGGACACGGGTCACGTCTACCGCGACGTGGTGATCCCTAAAGCTCAGTTCGTGATCCAGGCCACCGAAGACCCTCTGACCCCCCTAGCGAACTCCGTGACAATCTGCGGGCTGATTCCTCCGAGCACCGAGGAAGGGGTGCGTCATGCTGTGTACGGAGTGGCGACGTGGGTGGATGTCGACCCCGAGACGGACGCCTTCTCCATCTTTGTCCGCGGCCTGTCGAACGGCTTCCGAGTGATCGACAACCCCCAAACCGGAGAGCGCGTCGTTCTCCACAAGGAACTCGAGCTGCGGTTCGCTCGTCCCGGCGACGAGTTCGAACCCACCTCTCGCGAGATCCGCTTCCTCGAGGCTCAGTGGGTGTACCGGTAGCGTCGGAACCGATCCGGGCCTCTCCGGCCGGCGACGCCACATCCACCGGGACGGAACACAGAGACCGTCCGGCGAAAGGGGCCCCGGACGAGAAGCTCGCTAGACGGTTGCAATGCAGCGGTAGCGGTGCCTGTTCAGCCCAGCCCCCACACGGGCGCCAAAAACTGCCTGAGCCTCCCCAGACGCTGCTTCCACAGCAGGAAAGCGCATACGATCGTGTACACGCCTGACGTGGTCCGCCGTACGATGCGCTAGCGGACACAGCACATCGATTGCTGCGACGGTATCCGGCGCGCAGATGTGAGCAACGGTTATGCTGGAAGAGAGCCAGAGCGTTATTGCGGCGGAGGTTAGGCGATGGTTGTCCGCAAGCCCTGGGTGGCGGGTCGGTTCTATCCGGCAGATCCTGCGCGGTGTCTTTCCGCGGTCAAAGGCTACTTGAGCGTGCCCGAGCGGAACGGGCGGCTGCCGGAGCATCCGTTCGGGGGGATAGTGCCCCATGCTGGGTGGCAGTATTCCGGGGCGATTTGCGGCGAGGTGGTAGCTTTCTTGTCCAGGAAACGGCAGCCCCGCACGATCGTCATGACAGGAACCGTGCATGTCCCCGGTGTTCTTCGCCCAGCAACGATGACCATGGGCTACTGGGAAACGCCGGTGGGGATGGTCGAGATCGACTGCGAGTTCGCCGCCGCTCTGGTCGGAAGCGGCCAGGTCGAGGATGCCCCCCGAGCGTTCGAGCACGAGCATTCGCTCGAGGTCCCATTGCCCATGGTGCAGGTCGCGTTCCCTCATGCCTGGTTTGTCCCGTTGATGGTGCCCCCGACGGTCTCGGGAGTCGAACTCGGTGCCACCATCGCAGCGACCGCAACCTCCCTCGGCCGCGACGTCGTCTTGCTCGCATCCAGCGACCTCACCCACTACGGACCCGCCTACGGTTTTGCGCCGGCGGGCCTGGGCCGGTCGGGCCTGGTATGGACCAAAGAAGAGAACGACCGGCTGATTCTGGAGGCGATCGAAAAGCTGGATGCTGAGTCGATCGTCCCCCTTGTCAAGAAACGTCACAACGCCTGTGGCCCGGCAGCGATCGCGACCGTCCTCAGTGCCGCCCGCTCGCTGGGCGCCAAACGTGGGTATATCCTGGACTATAAGACGAGCTACGACGTCATGCCCGAGGGCGAACCGACCAACTTTGTTGGCTACGTCGGTGCCGTCCTCGGCTGACCGCCGCCCGATCGTCTGCTCAGGGCAACCGCCGAGCTGGACAGCACCGCGAGGAGATCGCCGAGGTGTCTCTGGCACCGTAGCAGGAGTCGCCTCGGCCGGCGGCCCGCTCACGGAACTTTGGTGGCGCAAGTACTGGAGCTTTACGATGAGGTACCTCGCACTTCTTTACGCGACGCTTTTGCTCGCCCCTTCAGAACTGCAGGCTCAAGAGCAGGCAGTACGAACGATTAACGTCACCGGGACGGGAACCGTGTCCGCGGCACCGGACATGGCACGAGTGATCGTCGCCGTTGAAACCCGATCCGACACGGCCACCGAGGCACTCAAAGAGAACACGTCGCGAATGCGAAAGGTGCTCGACGCCATCCGCGCCGCTCAGATCCCCCCCAAGGACATCCAGACCGTTTCGTTCACGATAAGTCCCGTGACGGAACGGAAACCAGACCGGAGAATCATCCGCTATTACCACGTGCAGAACTCCGTGCGTGTCACGGTGCGTAACCTTGACCGCCTCGGCGAGCTTCTCGACGCCGTTGTGGGGGCGGGAGCTAACCGGGTGAGCAGTATTCAGTTTGACGTGAGCAAACGCAGGGAATTGGAAGACGAAGCGCGGCGTAAGGCGGTTCAGGACGCGCGTCGCAAAGCGGAGCTCCTGGCCGAAGCGGCAGGCGTGCGAGTCGGGCCGGTATTGCGGATCACGGAGGGCGCGATCCCCGAGCCGGGGCCCATCGTGATGCGCGCCCAGCTAGCCGCGGCGCCCGTTCCCATCCAGCCCGGCCAACTCGAGATTACCGCTCGAGTATCGGTCGTGTTCGGCATCGAGTGACAAGCACCCGTTCGTGCCGCCCGGCGACGTCCGCACGGCCGGTCTAGCCCTGGCAACTGCCCACTTGCCTGCGCTGTGCACCGCCTTTCGTAACGGGGGACAAGCGGTCACACTGCGGTACTCTACAGGTAGATCCTGCTCCACGAAGTGTGTGGGGCGCCTGGTCGGCGCCCCCGGTGGGGGCACTGCCCCGTCTCGCAGCGAGCTTTGCACTGCCACCGGTGTGCCACAGGCCTTGCGCGGACAGGCGAGAAACGTCCGCGAGCCGCCTTCTATGATCAAGGAAACACCGCTTGCCGGAAGCTCACCACGGAGAGAGTCCGATGCCACGCGTTGAACGGTGCAAATGGGTCGTAGCCGGGATCGTGCTCCTTCTGGTGCATGGTGCATTTGCGGGGCAGGAAGTTCGCCGTGGGTTTACGATCCCCTGGATTGACCTGGCCACCGACACCGCTCGACAGGTGATCGTGGATCGACAGCCGGGGGTCTACCTGGGTCACCCGAGCACCGTTCTGCTCAGTGACGGTCGCACCATTTTCGTGGCCTATCCGAAAGGGCATGGCAAAGGGCCCATTGTGCTGCGAAAAAGCACGGACGGGGGATTGACATGGTCGCAACCGCTTCCCACCCCGGAAAACTGGGCCACGTCGCAGGAAACACCGACCCTCTACCGACTCGTCAGTCCCGACAACGTGGCCCGGCTCATCCTCTTCTCCGGCCTCTACCCGATTCGCAGGTCGATGTCGTTGGACCAGGGGCGGACGTGGACCCCCCTGGAGCCGATCGGCGACTTCGGTGGGATCGTGGCTATGGCCGACGTTGAGCGTCTGCTCAACGGCGCGTACATGGCTGTTTTCCACGACGATGGCCGATTCCTCACCGGCAAAGGCAAGCGGGGAAAACCGGTGATTTACCGAACGCTCTCCCGAGACGGCGGCATCAGTTGGAGTGCCCCGGAAAAGATCATCGAACATCCTGAGGCTCATCTCTGCGAGCCCTGCATCGTGCGCTCGCCGGACGGCAATGAGCTCGCCTGTCTCATGCGGGAAAACAGCCGACGCTACAACTCCATGATCTCCTTCAGCAGGGACGAGGGCCGAACCTGGACGCACCCCGTGGAACTGCCGGGAGCCCTTACGGGAGATCGTCACGTCGCCAGGTACGCCCCGGACGGCCGGCTCGTTATCGTGTTCCGTGATATGGCTCACGAAACACCGACCAAAGGCGACTTCGTCGGCTGGATCGGCACATACGCCGACCTGCGTAACCGCCGCGAGGGCCAGTACCGCGTCCGGCTGGTGGACAACCAGGGCAGCCCGTTTGACACCGGCTACGCCGGGCTGGAACTGCTGCCCGATGGCACGTTCGTCGCGACAACCTACGCCGTGACGCAGAAGGGGGAAATGCCGCTGATCCTTTCCGTGCGTTTCAAGATGGAAGAGCTCGATGAGGTCCTACGCAAGCGCGCTCTGGCGCAAAGTGAGAAGATCGTCAACGACGATCGCTATGGCTGGCGCAAGCTGTTCGACGGTGCCACGTTGAAGGGATGGAAGGTCACCAACTTCGGTGGTGAGGGGGAAGTTCGCGTCGAAGACGGAAAGATCTTGTTGGAAATGGGGGAACCGATGACGGGGATCACCTGGACGGGGGACTGGTTGCCGCGACTTAACTACGAGATCGAGCTAGAAGCTATGCGAGTGGACGGCAGCGATTTCTTCTGCGGGCTCACGTTCCCCGTCGGTGACTCCCCCTGCACCCTGATCGTCGGCGGTTGGGGAGGGTCGGTTGTCGGGCTCTCCTCGCTGGATGGCTTCGACGCCTCCGAAAACGAGACGTCCACCTACATGTCGTTCAAGAACAAGCGCTGGTATCACATCCGTCTCCGCGTGGAAGGGGCACGGATCCAGGCCTGGATTGACGGCAAGAAGATCGTGGACGTGGACATCCGTGGTCGGGAGATCGGCATTCGCCCCGAAGTGGAACTCTCGCGGCCGCTTGGGATATCGACCTGGCGCACCACCGCTGCCCTGAGGAACCTGCGCGTGCGGCTTCTCCGTCCAGAAGAGGTGAAGAAAGATCTCGACGAACTGGGCCGATGAAAGCCCCACGGCAAGATAGCCGGGTGGAGTGCGTGTTGCACGCCGTGCCGCTCAGAGGGACCGCCCTCTGGAAGCCCCCTCAGCGCGACGGAGGGCGTCGCGATCGTCTCTACCGCAGTTGCAACCTGCGGAAGATTCTGTAGGCGCCGCCAGTGCTTCGGACCGAATAACCGACCAGGGTAAGCCGATGGATTGCCCCGATCTCCAAACCGGCGGCCAAACTCGCTGGCTGCCACCATTGCTGCGGTTCGTGTCCGGCTCCGAATGGGACATGTCCGTGAAAGGGCCGCTGCGCACCTGGTGCGACCAGGCAGGTGCCCAACTGCGCAGCGTCACAGTCCAGATCCGTGACTGGTCGGCGCGGATCAACTCGAACTCGGCCGAATGGCTCCGCCTGGCCGGGATCGATTGGCTCCCCATCTTCGCCAGCGGCAAGGCGGACGTTGAGTTGTATGTCTCGCGGGAAATCCCGCAACCCTTGGCGGAACTGATGGAAGTGGGGGAGCAAGCAGGGCCGAGGGCATATGGTGTGGTCGATCAGACACGCGGCCTATGCTGGCTGGGGGGCGTAACCGACTACCGCGGTGTACGCCGCGCAGTGCTGGAAACACTGACCGGTGCACTTCTGCGGCCAACGCGCGGGCGGCGGACCAGATCGCAACGCTGGGCCGGTGGACCGGCAGCCGCGGCCGAGTGGCCCCTGGTACCGGGTCCGAACAAGGGCGTCATCTTCCTGGGCCCCCATGTGGTTCGAACCATGCACGGGTTCTTGCTGAGCCGCTACGCAGAGGGTGCAGCCCTCACGTCGCTGGACTGGTGCTTCATCGCGCAACGCAAAGCAGAGGCGGTGCCCGGCGACGGCCATCTGCTCGTGCCCGGAACCTTCGTGCGCCTGTTCCCCTCCCTGTTCAGCACCCTCGTCCTCTCCGAATCGGCAGCACCCGACCGCTATCCCGCCCGCCATGCGCTCCTGGCCTACCAGGCCCCCGAAGACCTGGACCGCGGCATCGCCTCCGGAGAAGTACCCCCCGAAGAGATCCACACCCTCTACCACCAGGTTGGTGCTCAGGATCACTGGCTGCTGGTCGACCCGGAACAACTTGTGGGGGCAGACCATCTCGCCGATCGGTCCCGCGTATCGACCTGGGTGATCTTCGCCGAACCCGGTGGACAAGAAGCGGATAAGAGCTGGCTAGTTCGTCCGGCCGGCCCAGAACAGGTCCTCGACACTCTTCTCCGTGAGTGCTTCGCCTACCACGCGGCAGGCACGGCAGACAGCGCGCGCCATTTCTTCGAGCAGCTCCTCGCCCGCAAGGGACAGCGTTTCTTCGTTGCTCGCCCAGATTACGCCGTCCTCCCCACCCATCTCATCGTGCGGTTCGTCATCGCGGGCATCGTTAACGAGGCGCGATTCTTGCAAGGGGCTGAATTACCGGACGAGGTCCGGGTGCACCTGGGCCTGGACTGGCAGGACGGTACCTGGCAAGCGGCGGGCGGCCGCGACGTTGATGTGCTGGGCATGCTCGATGACGACCGGCTCAAATACGTGCTCGTCCTCGACAAGCGTGCCTGCGCTCAAGACGTCGTTCCGGACCCCTACGGGATGATCCTGGCCGTCTGGCCCGGTCAGATCGCGGACTTCTTCACCTCCCACCGCTTCCTGAACCCGAGACGATTGTTCTCGGCCGTGCTGCCCTGGTGAGCCTCGCGAGTCTCCCTTCCGCCATTGACCTCCAGACCAACGGGGCAACGGCGGAGCCGCCCGGCTGAGGGCTGCAGCCGACCGTGTGCGGTGCTGCGAGAACGGCACAGGGCTGTCGAACCAGCCCGGTGTCAAGGTGACCGCAAATGGGCATCGCGCGCCGCCCGAGGCTTCGGTTAAAATGGGAGAAAGGACGGGCGAGACTCACCTATCGGGAGCCCGGCCCGACATGCTCCCGCCGTGACTGCTTTTCCCGCGCTCCACACCGAGAAACACGAACAGTGAGGTGTCCAATGGTGAGGCATACGATTGCCTTTCTCGTCGTCGCAGTCGCCGCGCTTGTGGTCGCCGGTCCTGTTGCCGGACAGGAACCCGCTCAGAAAAAGGCCGAAGCGGCAGCTTCCGAATCGCCCGGGAAAAACCAGAATCAAGGGGCGCAGCAGCAAATCGACTTCGTCAAAGATGTGAAACCGATCCTCGAGTCTCGGTGTCTGAGATGTCACAACCAGGAGAAGCACGAAGGCGATTTCCAGATGACCAGTAAGGAAGCGTTCTTCCGGGGGGGACTGGGTGGGCCACCGGTCGAGCCAGGTGACCCGGAGGCGAGCCTTCTCTTCGAACTGATCACCTTGGGCCCAAACGAAGAGGGCCGGATGCCGCCAGAGGGACAACCTTTGACGAAAGAACAGATTGCGGTGATCGAAGCATGGATTAAGCAGGGGGCGAAATGGCCGGATGAGGTGGAACTGAAGCTCGGCCCCGCAAAAAAGAAGGATCCGGTCGATCAGATGCTTTCCGGCCCCGGTCTGGAGATCACCGACGACGAGCGGTTGGCGATCGAGAAGTTCCAGAGTCTCGGCGCGCTCGTGTTACCTATCGCTCAAAAGACAAACTGGCTGAGAATCGACTTCAGCCTGGGGGCGACTCATGTGACCGATAACGATCTGGAGCCCCTACCGTATGTGCAGAATCTGGTGGAGCTCGACGTGGCAGGAACTCGGATCACGGACCGCGCACTGGAATACGTCGGTCAGTGCAAGAACCTGGTTCGGTTACACCTGGAACGCACCCAGGTCACCGACGAGGGGCTCAAACACCTGGCCAACCTTCCCTACCTCCGCTACCTCAACCTCTACGGCACCAAGATCACCGACAAGGGGCTGGCCCATCTGAAAGGCCTGAAAAACCTGCGCAAACTGTACGTGTGGCAGACAGGCGTGACTGCTGACGGCGTCAAAGCCCTCTCACAGGCCCTGCCAAACCTGGAAATCGTGACCGGCTGGGAGCTGGTGGCCGCAAAGCCGCAGGAGCAGAAGGAGGCGCCTAAAGAGGGGAAGAAACCTTCGGAGGCAAAGCAGCCCGCCAAGCTGGCGAAGGAGCAAAAGGAACAGCAGAAGAAGTCGGATCAGAACAAGCAGGCGGAGTCGAAACCGAAAGCGAAGCAGCCCGCGGCGGAACAGAAAGGCGCTCCGAAGAAGCCCGCAACACAGGACAAGCAAAAGCAAGCGAAGCCAGAGCAGGCTAAGACCGAGCAAAAGAAGCAAGAAAAGAAGCCCGCTGAGAAGAAGCCTCAGGATGCCAAGGGCGCAGACGGCAAGGAGAAAAAGAAAGACAAGGCTGCTTGACGACAATCCGAACGATTCGTGGCTCCAAGTGATCGGCGAGGCGCGGACCGGTTGCCCGCACACCTGATCGGCGCGCGGCTGCGCGGCTGCACGGCTGGTCTTCCGTTAGCGAACCAGTTTGGGCTTGGTGATGGCGAGAGGCTCTGCGGCAGGAAGTAGCTTGTTCGCTCGCGAGCCGGGCCTCCTGCTTGCAGCGGTGACCGCTTTGGTTTCGACCGCAGCTTGGGGCCACCCTTGTGTACCCGAGCAGCAAGGGGGACAATGGGGCGGTACCGGCTCTCTTGCATCGCCGAGCTCGACCTGGATCACGCTTTTTGACGGCACTTCGTTGGATGGTTGGTCGGTTGTTCCAGGGGTTCGACGGCAGGACTGGGTGGTGCGCGATGGCGTGATCGTCGGTCGGGCGAGTGCGGATGGTTTGTGTTACCTGGTCTGGAGGGACCGGAGTCTTTGCGACTTTGAGTTGGTGCTGGAGTACAGGTTGCCGGGGGAAGGAAACACGGGGATCGAGATTCGTGCGCGTCCTGATCCGACCGGGCGTCGTCCCCTGATTGGGTACCATGCGGATCTTGGCCACCCCGGGATTGGGGCACACATTTTGGGCGCGTGGGATTTCCACTTCGCGCATCGTCGGGAACCCCCTTGCCCGCGCGGCACCGCTCTTCTGATCCGTCCTGATGGTTCCCTCATTTCTCGACGGCTTCGCGACCCGGTTGGTTTGCGAGACATCCGAACGAGCGACTGGAACGAGGTACGGATCGTGGCGTGTGGTCCGACCTGTCGGTTTTTCCTTAACGGCAAGTTGAGTGCGGAGTTCACGGACCTTGCCCGAGAGGAACGGTTCTCGTGCGGCCTGATCGGCTTACAGCTCCATGACCGAGGCATGGAGGTGCACTTTCGCGACATCAAGCTGAGGAAGCTCGCGCGCCGCGGACGCCGCTCACATCGCTAGGGACGGTGCCCCCTTGTCCGGCGCAGACCGGTTCTCGGGCTCCTTGTGCGGTTCCGTCGCCGGATTGCTTGCAGCAATGCTTGGCCGAGAGAAAAGCCCGACCGCCGTCGCACCGGGGAAGCCCCATTGCCTGGCCTGCCGCTTCGGCCGCCGGCCGAAGCGGCCCCGAGCCCGCCGCCCGGCGGGACCGGAGCTCCGCCGCTGCGACGGCGGAGCACTGGTAGCGCGACCCGGCCCCGGGTCCGCCCCACAGCGCTGGCGCCAAGGAAGCGCCGGCGCCAATGGCCCCCGCCGAGCGAAAGAAAAGCCCGCCCGTCGCTGGATCGACCAGGGGGCACGCCCTGCCGATGCCGCTTCGGCCGCCGGCCGAAGCGGCCCCGAGCCCGCCGCCCGGCGGAACCGGACCTCCGCCGCTTCGACGGGGGGAACGCGGGCGACCGGCTGCGCACCAGGATTTGGGCCGGCGGGGCCCCTTGGACTGCCATGGGCCTACCGGCCGGCGAACTCCCCCAAGGGGTGGCTCACCGTCCGAACCCGGATCGGCCCGATCGGTCCGATCGGTCGGATCGGGCGCTGCCGGGGGTGTCCTGACCGCGGGGGGATTCCACGCCAGCGCGTCTGAACCCGGCCCCCAGCGGAGAAGCGCCGAACCGCCCTCGCGCCGGCGACGGCGCACTGGTAGCGCGACCCGGCCCCGGGTCCGCCCCAAGGCGTTGGCGCCAAGGAACCGCTGCCCCAAACGGCCCCCGCGAACCGAAAGAAAAACCCGCCCGTCGCGGGATCGGCGAGGGGGCGCGCCCTGCCGATGCCGCTTCGGCCCGTCCGGGCCGAAGCGGCCCCGAGCCCGCCGCCCGGCGGGACCGGAGCTCCGCCGCTGCGACGGCGG
>JALSID010000159.1 GCA_026981825.1 Planctomycetota bacterium | reverse complement strand
CTGTGCTGGTGACGGATGATTTCATGCGTGCGGTCGAGCGGGATGAGGAATGGCCCCTGGTCTTTCCGGCTGAATCGATCGAGACCACGGGGGAAATCCTCTACCGCCGCTGGTCGGGAAAGGACAGGGAGGTACCCTGCGTCGTGCTGCGGCGGATTCGGGCGCGCGCGCTGTGGGACGAGATCATGCGCGCAACTTACGACCATGCCGAACCCGGTGTCATCTTCATCGATCGGGTAAACGAGCTGAACAACCTCTACTACCGCGAGTACATCACCTGCACGAACCCGTGTGTTACGGCCGACACCGAAGTGATGACCTCTCTGGGTCCCCGACTGGTGGCGGATCTCGTCAGTCGTCCATTTGAAGCGATCGTCGATGGTCGCCAGTACCGCGCATCGAAAGGGTTTTTCCCAACGGGGATCAAACCGGTGTTTCGTCTGTTGACCGCGGAGGGGTTTTCTTTGACGTTAACCGAAGACCACCTGGTGGCCTGTCAACGGGCGGAGGGGCGATTGGAATGGGTCGCGGCCCGGGAACTCAAGCGGGGTGATCGGATCTTACTGCACCGGCACGGCCACGGGCTCGATTGGATGGGACATGGGAGCTGGAGGAATGGCCTCATGTCGGCGCGATGCCTCTTCCAACGCCAGCGCGCCCTCCTGGCCGCGGCGGACCTGGGGGCGATTGACCGCTCCCTGAACATCCCCTGTTCCGGTGGCGCTGCTGTTAGTTGCTCTGGGTTACACAACCGGTCCAGCGACTTCTGGCGTGGTTTCTACTACGGACTGCGTGAATTCGGCAATCGGTACCGAGGTCGACTGGCCATATGGTTCGATGACAGTCAGACCGCCTCAATCGTGCAACGAGCCCTGTTGCGGCTGGGTGTTTTTAGTCGACTGCTCCCCTGTTCGGCAGACGATGATTCGGCCTTTGATCCGGAACAAAACCCTCGATCTTGCTGGCTCGAACTCGACGAATCGACCGGCGACCGTCCGCTGGCGACCTTCCTTGAACTTCGTTACCTGGGGGTGCGGCCTGTCTTTGACGTCACTATCGAGAAGGCGCACGCCTTCGACGCGAACGGCTTGTACGTGCATAACTGCGGGGAGGTTCCCCTGCCCCCATACGGATCCTGCAATCTGGGCTCGGTGAACCTGACGGCCTTCGTGAAAGCCCCCTTCAGCCCCGATGCACGGCTCGATCTGGACGCGATCCGTGACACCGTGCGCGTCGCCGTTCGCCTGCTGGACAATGTGGTCGAAGTGTCCCGTTATCCCCTCGAGCAGCAGCGTGTGTACGAGCAGGGAGTGCGCCGCCTGGGGCTCGGTATCACGGGTCTTGCAGACACTCTGATCATGCTTGGGCTGCACTACGCCAGCAACGAGGCGGTTGCGCTCGCAACGCGCGTGATGCGCGACATCTGCCACACGGCCTACCGTACGTCGATCGAGTTAGCCCGGGAGAAGGGACCGTTCCCGTACTTCGATCGCGACGCCTACCGGGCCAGCCGGTTCGTGGCGCAGTTGCCCGACGATATCCGCGACGGTATCGCACGGTGGGGAATACGTAACAGCCATCTCCTGGCAATCGCCCCCACAGGCACGATCAGTCTGCTGGCAAACAATGTTTCCAGCAGTCTGGAGCCGGTGTACGACTTCCGCTACGAGCGTCGGGTGCTGAACGAGGACGGCACGGCCAGCACCTTCGTGCTCGAAGACTACGCGTACCGGCTCTGGAAAAAACTCCGCGGCAACGCCACTCTGCCCGATACGTTCGTCACGGCCCAGGATTTGTCGCCGAAGGAGCATCTCCGTATGCAGGCGGCTCTCCAGCCGTTCGTGGACAATTCCATCTCGAAGACGATCAACATTCCTGAGGACTACCCGTTCGAGAACTTCAAGGACGTCTACCGAATCGCCTACGAATGGGGGCTGAAGGGCTGCACGACCTTCCGGCCTAACCCGATCACCGGAGCTGTGCTGAGCGGTGCCGAAGAATCGGTCCGAGCACCGCACTGCTGCGCGCTCGAACGCGAAGCAGACTGACGGTTCGGCAACTGCAGGGTTCGGACTGGGCGGAAGCGAACCGCAAACCGGCTCCAACGGCCCCCTGACAACAGGAAACGGCGTCACATCTACGTTTCCCGCTCGGCTAACGCATGGGCGCGGAGTAACTGGGCCGGTGCCCGGTGGCCCCCTTGGGCTGGCCCCTCGCGCAGCCCGATGCGGCAGTGCGAGCGTCGCGTCGAGCACGGCCACGCCCCACGGCACGCTCCGCAAAGCTCGCGCAGCCGGCAGCAACGCGGCGGCTTACGCAGCGTCGGGCAAAACCGTAACGCTGCAGCAGCCAACCGTGGGGCCGATAAGATATGACTGTGGGACGGAGCGCAGAACGGGGTTTGTTGGCGAAACGTCCGTTAGGGTGGGCAGACAACGCGTCACGGTTCGCCGTTGCGTGAAGGCCGCCGGTATGGCCTTGCGAACTGGAGTTAGGCGATGGCTTTTGACATGACCCACGTCGACCGAAGCGCGGTGAAGGAGCACCTGGAGTACCTGGGCTACGACGTCACCGAGGACGAAGAAGGGAATCTCCGGGTCGACCATCCCCGAAAGCCCAAGTTCGCGATCAAGTTCTTTCCCGACGGATTCATGCACACTTCGATCTGGGACACATCCGAGCGTGCTCGTCAGGATCCTGAAGGATTTCTCCGCTACATCAACAGCCTGAACCAGGCGGCCTTCGTGTCCCGCTACTACGCCGATGAAGATCTGGACATGTTCATCGAAGCGTTCTACATTGGGCGCTACGAGCGACGCACCTACGCCCGGTTCATCACGATCTGGGACGAAGACTTCCAGAGGATGATCGGCAATCCGAACACAGAAAAGTTTCTCGGCTAGTCAGCGACCCTTCTCGTTCAGAGCCCGGTGAAACGGGCGGTTGCATACGGCTTCGATCGCTCCTTGCGCGCCCTTCCATCCCTCTTTGCTCCCTCCAACCGCCGGTACAGCAAGGGCGCTACCCCACAGCCACGGGGCAAAAACCGCAGTGAAAGCGACGAATCATTTCCATCGGAATCCGCCACGGTCTCGAAGGAAGACTGGACCCGGGGTCGGCTCCTTGGTCGTCCAAGACAGGCACGCGTTCGGCGCCGCGTGGTATCCTGGTCTTGACATGAGTTGCGGGCAAAAGCAACAGGTGAATCGTCTGACGCGGATCGACGAGGAATTGGCGATGGCCACGAGGAGGCAGTTCCTTCGCATGACAGGCGTGTGTGCCGTCAGGTCACTGTGCGCCCCCCTGACCGCTGGGAGCAGAGCGCGTCGAACGCGCTTTCACGGCCCCTTACGGGCGTGCCCCCGGAACTCACGCTATTTTTGTGACGCGCGCGGTAAAGCGATCTACCTGTGCGGTTCGCATGTCTGGTACAACCTCGTTGACATGGGGCCGTCCGATCCACCTCCCCGTTTCGACTTTGTTCGCTATCTGGACTTCCTGGACCGGCACGGCCACAATTTGATCCGACTCTGGCGGTGGGAGCACACGGTATGGGACACGAGGCGTCTTGGCTATGAGCGCACTCCCGCTGTCCACCGGGTGCAGCCCCATCCCTGGCCGCGCACCGGTCCTGGTCTTGCCCTCGATGGCAAACCGCGCTTCGACCTGAGCAAGTTCTGTGACGACTACTTTCGCCGGTTACGTCAGCGGGTTGAATTAGCTGGGGAGAGGGGCATCTACGTATCGGTCATGCTTTTCGAAGGGTGGGCCATGCAGCGGATGCCCAATGCTTGGCGAAGCCACCCGTTTCATCCGGCCAACAACATCAATGGAATCGATGGGGACGTCAATCGGGACGGCACGGGGTTGGAGATCCACACTCTCGCCAGTCGGCGGATCACCAAGCTTCAGGAAGCTTATGTGCGGAAGGTGATTGCAACGGTGGGTGACCTGGACAACGTGTTATACGAGATTTCCAATGAAAACCACCCGGCATCGACGGAGTGGCAATACCACATGATTCGGTTTGTGAAGGAGGTAGAAGCTAACCGGGGCAAACAGCATCCAGTAGGAATGACCTTTCAGTTCCGGGGAGGGAGCAACCGCACGCTGTTTCAAAGCCCGGCGGACTGGATATCCCCCAATCCAGAAGGGGGCTACCGCGATAATCCTCCTCCAAACAACGGGAGCAAAGTAGTTCTTCTCGACACCGACCACCTCTGGGGCATCGGAGGCAATGTTCCCTGGGTCTGGAAAGCGTTCACGCGTGGGCACAATCCCCTTTTCATGGATCCCTACGACGGCCTCGTACTAGGGCGTGCTAATGACCCGAGGTGGGAACCGATCAGACGAGCTTTGGGCCAAACTCGACAGTTAGCGGGGAAGCTACCGCTGACCCCCATGGCACCTGATCCCGAGCTCGCATCCACGGGTTACTGTTTGGCCGAACCCGGCCGTGCATACGTCGTGTACGTGCCTCCAAAACACGACCGCGTGACGATTGATTTGTCTGACGCCAAGCAGGAGATGCGCGGGCGATGGCTCGATCCCAGCACGGGACACCTTTTGCGGAGGGTGATCCTGCGTCCGAAAGTTCAGGAACTCGTTTGCCCGGCCCGTTCCGGCGCCGTTCTCTGGCTGCGGGCATGAGCTGAGTCCACTGCCTGCGCTCGCGTGGCCAGCCTATCCAAACGGCGGCGCTAGCCCACGGAGCTGGTCTCGCCCTGGTATCGACAGTGCCGACCTGATGCGTCTCCCTTACGAATCTTCGCCCACGGTGGAAACGTCATGTCGGAGCTGTGTTGGTCGAAGGAGGGGGAAGAGGATCACATCCCGGATGCTCGCCTGGTTCAGGAGGATCATGACCAGTCGATCGATCCCGATGCCCAGTCCACCGGCGGGCGGCATGCCGGTCTTCAGGGCCAGGACGAAGTCCTCATCCATCCGCGCCATGGATTCCTCTTCCGGCAGCCCTTCGAGCTGTTGCTTAAACAGTTCCTCTTGCAGCAACGGATCGTTGAGTTCGGTATAGGCGTTGGCCACCTCCATGCCCCCCAGATACAACTCGAACCGCTCTGCCCAGCGGGGGTTGTCCCGCTTTCGCTTGGCCAGAGGGCAGAGGGAGGCGGGGTAGTCGAGGACGAATACCGGGCCCAGCAAATGGGGTTCCACCAGCGCCTCGAACAGCTCGTGCACGAGCACATCCGGGTGTTTGCCCGCCGGATCGATGTCACACTCCCGGGCACGCCGGCGGAGCCCCTCGTGGTCGTCCATGTCGACTCCGACGTGCTCGGCGAAAAGTTCCGCGTACGTCTTCCGCGGCCACGGACGGGTGAGGTCCATGTTCTGACCGGCGAAGTGGAGCATCCACCCCCCTTTGGGGGACTGCTCGAATCCTTCCCCCTCATCCGCAAGCAGTTCGACACAGTCCACGATCAGACTTTCGGTTAGCTCCATCATGTCCCGATAGTCCGCGTACGCCTGGTATACCTCGAGCATGGTGAATTCCGGGTTGTGGCGGGTGC
>JALSID010000158.1 GCA_026981825.1 Planctomycetota bacterium | reverse complement strand
GCCTTCGTTACGGAACACCCTGCCCAGTTCGAAAACTCTCTCCACCCCGCCCACGAGCAGCCTCTTCAGGTGCAGTTCCAGCGCGATGCGCAGGTACAGGTCGATGTCGAGCGCGTTGTGGTGGGTGATAAAGGGGCGAGCTGCTGCTCCGCCCGCGATGGTATGCAGTGTCGGAGTTTCGACCTCGACGAAACCGCGCTCCCGGAGGAACTCCCGAATATGGGCCACGATGCGGCTCCGCCGCAGGGCGGTTCGGAGCGAGTCGGGGTTGTAGATCAGGTCGAGGTAGCGTTGGCGGTAGCGAAGCTCGACGTCCCGCAGTCCGTGCCATTTGGCCGGTGGTGTACGGAGCGACTTTGTCAGGAAGTGCAGCGTGTCGGCGAATACGGTCAGTTCCCCGGTCCTGGTTTTCCCGAGCCGTCCGTCGGCGCCGATAAAATCGCCCAGGTCGACCAGTCGGCAGATTTCCCAGCCGCGGTCGCCGACCTGCTTCTTGCCCACGAACAACTGAATGCGTCCCGTCCAGTCCTGAATGTCGAAAAACGTTACCCGCCCCATGTCGCGACGGGCCATGACCCGGCCGGCAACCCGGACGCGCGGCCCGTCGTCGCCCAGCTCGTCTCGCCACAACGAGCGGACCGTGCCGATCTCCTGACGGTTCTCGAACCTCTGTCCGTAGGGATCGATCCCGAGCGCCGCCAGTTTCTCCAGCTTCCGCCTGCGGTCCTGTTCGTACTTGTCAGCCGGCTGCATGGTCGTGTTCCGTGGGCAGGGAGTATCCTGGCATTCTGGGCCGCCGAAAAGGACGTACATTGTAGCGACGCGTCGGGGGCGGTCCGTCGCTGCAGAGCGAGGCCGTCGACCGCACAGTAGCAGCGGCAAGAAGCGTTGTCCTGCCTAGCCGGCCGGCTCGGTCCTCACTCTGTGCCGGCGAGGGGGCTTGAATGCAGCTCCGCAATCGTGTCACGAACGCATCGGAAGCCTCACCTCGCCCGTAGCGGCCGCCGACTGTGGAGCCCAAAGGGGATCATAACGGCCCCCGTCCCGCCACACGGACCTCAGAGGTCGGGCTTCCCTTGGTAGATCCGCTCGCTACCACCGCTGGCGGGCAACGTGCACGACGAACTCCCGCTCGATTTGCTCATAGGGCGTGTCGGTGAATTCCGCGAGGCTGTCCGGAGTTGCTCGGCCAAGAAACACCTCGCGTACGTACTGGAGGAACGGGCGGCGGTACTTGCCGTCCTCGCCGTGCAAGAAGAAGTGGGTGAGCAGGGCTGCCTGGCCGTAGAGAAACGGGGCGTCTCCTCGCGCGAAATCGTCGGAGCTCATCGCGACGAACTTTCGCAACGGGACGAAGCGTCGCTCGTGCACCAGGCGATCGCGTGCCCGTGCTAGCCGCGGAGTATCCCAGCTTCCGAGGTGGATCTCACCATCCGCCAATCGCAGCGACTCCATGTAGGCTGCAACCCCCTCTGCCACCCAGTAGTTCCCAACCGTGCCGGCCAGTCTGGCGCGCGAGTTCGCCTCCAGAACCAGTTGATGGGTAGCCTCGTGCAGGGAGGCCGCAATCCACCCCCCTTCCAGTGACTCGTCGACGTAGCAGTAGACCCGTTTGTAGCGGGGCACGTAGAGACCCGTGGCCGTGTCCTTTCCGGGCACCGGAAACCGGCTCACGGCCGCCCGAAACTGCTCCGCGTCCCGATAACAGTAAACGACGAACTTCACCTGCCGCTTCGACGATCCCGCTCGACGAAGGGGGGCCAGCCGGGAACGGCCAAAGACGAGTCGCAATTGATCGCCAGGGGGCAGGTAATCGGCAAAGAGCCGGGAGAACACCCAGTAGAGCTGCTCCAGGTGCGTCGCCAACACAACCGTGTCTTCCAGCGACGCGGTAGAGCGAACGCGATAGTGATCGGTTTCCAGGGTGCGGGCGTTGGACCATGCCCGTAGCAGCCGGTTCGACTCCTCGCGGCGCACCCAGCGGTTGCGCACCGGACGGAATCCTTCCTGGAGACGGCGGACGAATTCGTCATTCACCCAGCCCCACTTTGGGTCCCATCGAAGGCCAAGCCGCCGACGGTACGCCTGAAACGGGGTGAGCCAGAGGCCATTACGGCAGCTAAATCCGAGCGCTCTTCGGGTCACATCGTTGCCCGGATCGACTACCAGAGCCTGCACGACGGATTCAAAGCAAACCGAAGTCTCTCCCCCCTTGAAAGCAAAGTCCGCAACCTGGAGGAAACGCTCCGCCCACCGGCTCCCCCAGTCACGCACCACGGAGCTCTCCGAATCGCCCTCGTCACACGGTTCGGGAACGAGCGGGAAAGCGGGATAGATGCGAGGGGGGCCGTCGAGGAGCCGCAGGCGCCGTTGCAGTTCGGCGCGCACCTCGGGTTGCTGTAGCTGCTGGAGCAGGTCCTGCCCGCTCGCCAGGCAAGCTTCCCGCACCGTCTGGTAGCGGGACCAGGCGGTGCTCCCGGCGCGAACCGGCAGGACGACGAGGACCACCAGCAAGAGGGTCTTTACAGAGGCCGCGAGGCCACGAAACCGATGCATCGGAGGAATGTGCTCCGCCTCAGCAAAACTGAACCCGTTCTGGTTTCTACGGTGATCCTAGCCCGTCCTTTTGACGGTGGCAAATGCCCAGGGTCACCCGCCGCCCGGCAGGGTAGTTCGCAACAACGCGCCGCCGGCACAGGCGGGACCGGCCCCCCTCCAGGCACCGGGACAAAAAACCAACGTCTGCCGCAGGGCCCCGTGCCCAACGCAGGCGGCGCGGCCCTCGCAGAGGGACCGGGCGAGCAAGGGGGCATGGACGCTTCGGCAGCGGGGGCCGACTGGAAAGAAACGGAACCTGTTCTGAGCGTGTCTGAATGGAGCAATCCCGCAGGATAGGCAAGCGACAGCCGGTGCGGCGAGGAAAAAGGGCGCGAACACGATCGGTGTTGACACCGACTTCCCTTCGGCGCTAAAGTAAGGTGACATGGACGGGTCCCATCAAGGTCCGGGATGGACTTCTTTCTCGGAAGCGTTCTCCCCGTCCGGTTAGATTTTCACGGTAGGCGTGTGCCTGCAGACACAGGGAGGTGCCTCGATGTCGCACAAGCCGTTCATCGGAATCACGGGCGACTTGCGTCAGTCCAACCGAAGCAAGTCTCTCTTCACGTGCGTCCATTCGGGCTATTACGACAGCGTGGTGGCCGTGGGCGCCGTGCCGGTGATCATCCCTCCGTTGCTGAAGGAAGAGGAGTTGGCCCCGATCGTGGACGTTCTGGACGGAATCATTCTCGGTGGAGCGTCCGGCGATGTGAACCCGCGTCGGATGGGGCAACCGAAGCGCCCCTCTGTTACGCCCGTCCTCGACCGGCTTGAAGAGAGCATGATCCAGCTCTGCCGGATCGTGGTCCGCCGGAAGTTGCCCGTGCTGGCGATCGGTTACGGGATGCAGCTTCTGAACGTGCTGATGGGCGGTAACCTGTACGCTCACCTGCCGGAGGACCTACCGCGAGCGTTGCCTCACTTCGACCGAATGGGTGGCCCGCACCGCCACGTGGTGGAACTGACACCTGCGACCCGGATCGACGAGATCTATGGCTGCAGCGAGATCCTGGTCAATAGCAATCATCACCAGGCAGTCCGGCGCGTGGCGCCCGGTTTGCGCACAGCCGCTGTGGCGCCGGACGGTGTGATTGAGGCGATCGAGGCCGAAGACCCGGAATGGTTCTGCATTGGTATCCAATGGCATCCTGAGAACGAAACGGCTTCGGCGCTGGACCGACAACTGTTCGAGGCGCTCGTGTCAGCCTCTCGCGGCAAGGTCACCCTGCGCCTGGCCGCGTAAGCCCATGGAAGGTGGCGACGTTCCGTTGGATCCTGGCCGCTGCCCACAGTGGGGCATCTGAACTGTAGAATGAATGCGTAGGGAAGAGAGGCCCACGCTGACCTACGCTACGCCTGCCAGAGGCGCTTCTAGTGGCCGGCTGTGGCGCCAGCGCTTCCGTGCAGTGCCGGGAACGCTGGGGGACCATCTTACGCACGCGGCACGGGAGCGGCCTCTGGCTTTTTTCTTTTCTCGCCTCGGTCACCTCCTGCCATAGAATCGACCAGTGGCAAGTGCCGGCTGAGGGAGTACGGACGCACGATGGCGAAGCGAGACTACTACGAAGTGCTCGGGGTGCCACGAAACGCCTCGCAGGAGGAGATCAAGCGCGCCTTTCGCCGCCTGGCCCGCCAGTACCACCCGGATGTGAACCCGGGCAACAAGGAAGCGGAAGAGAAGTTTAAGGAGATCCAGGAAGCGTACGAAGTCCTGAGCGATCCCGAGAAACGCGCCCGCTACGACAGGCTGGGACACGCAGCGTTTGAGCCGGGGGCCGGTGCCGGAGGTGGCTTCGGCGAACGCGTCTACACCTGGTCAACGGGACCGACGGAGGATTTCTCGGAGATCTTCAGTGATTTTGACCTGGGCGATCTATTGGGCGGCTTCCCATTCGGAGCCCGTACCACTGGACGGGGTAGGCGGTTACGCCGCGGCCGAGACCTCCGCACGGAAGTGACGGTACCGTTCCTGACCGCAGCGAAAGGAGGAACCGTACAGCTCCGCGTCCGCCGACAGGTGCGCTGCGATCGGTGTGGCGGCAGCGGGGCGGCTCCAGGCAGCCGCTGGCAGACCTGCCAGGTCTGCGGCGGATCGGGCAGACGGCGGGGGCCGTTAGGGCTTGCAACCGTCTGCGAGGAATGTGGGGGCGAAGGCCGCCGACCTGGCGAAATGTGTCCAGCCTGCGCTGGCCAGGGCACGGTGGAAAAGCTGGACACGATCGAGGTCCGCATTCCCCCCGGAATCGACGACGGCACCGAACTGCGTCTGCGTGGCCAGGGGGAAGCCGTCCCCGGTGGCACGCCGGGCGACCTGTACGTGACCGTGCGAGTCGCACCGCACCCATACTTCCGCAGAGAAGGCAACAACGTGGTTCTCCGCCTGCCGCTTTCCATCGTGGAAGCCACCCTTGGAGCTCGTGTCGACGTGCCCACGATCGACGGCATGGCCACGCTCAGGATTCCACCCGGCACATCCAGCCACCAGCGACTGCGGATGCGGGGCAAAGGGATCGTGGACCCGAAGAGCGGCGTGAGGGGCGACCAACTGGTCGAGATCCAGATCGTAACCCCTCGCGATCTCAGTCCGCACGCGCGCGAGCTCCTCGAACAACTCGACCGCGAAGTACGCTACAACCCGCGCGAGAAGGCCCCCTGGACCTAACGCGCAAGCCCAGGGCGGATGCCCCATCGTTTTGCCAGGTGAATCGGGGCGATCAGCGGTTCCTGCCTAGCGATTGGTCGCGTGCCGGTCGCCGAGGCGTTTCTTCAGACGAGCCGCACGCTCTCGGACGTGGAAGGTTCGCTCCACGTTCTCCCGAAACAAGCACTTCGCCGCATAGCACGCATCACGCAGCCTCATCCCACCGGCACGAACGCGCCGCGTGAGCGCCTCGCCAACAACCGCGCGAGTGATCCAGAGGTGACCGTACACCGGATCGACCGTGCGGTAGTCCCCTCCGAACGCAAAGATCTTTGTAACCGGGCAGCTCGCCAGAAAAGACTCCACGTACCGCGACGCAGCTACGGGGTTCACGATCGGAGCCCAGGTCAAGTCGACATAGACGTTCGTGTACTGTTTCACCAGTGCCACCGTCTCGAACTCGTGCGGGTAGCCCATGTGGAACAGATCGAATCGCACCCGGGGAAAGCGCCGGAAAAGCGAGGTGAGATGGGCCGGACGGATCCGATCCAGCTCCAGAGTGTTGTTGCCGGCTAGGTAGCCTGTATGGATCTTCACGACCAGGTCGTACTCTCCAGCCTTCGCCACGATGTAGTTCCACGAATAATCGCCGAGGGCGAGGAGATCATCCCTGGAGAGGGATCGTCGGTTTTTCCGCCAGCGGTCGAAGAGCCGCTCGGCCTCGGCTCTTCGCACCGCCCCAAAACGGATCACGCGACTGTACGCGCACTGGTTCTTGACGGCAGATGCTTCTTTGCCGTACCGCTCGAAGTACCAGTCGACCGCCCGCTCGTAGTCGGCCAACGTGTCAATCGGGCCCCCCGTCTCGCTTGCGATTCTGTCCAGGTTCGCAAAAGGAAGCATCAGACGAAGGCCGCTTATGTCCTGCAAGAACAGATCGGGATCGGTCTGCGATCGGTAGACAACCCCTGACTCCAGCGCGTTCACCTGGGCATATTCAACGCCGCAGATCTCCTTAAAGACGTGCCTGACATAGCCGGGGCGGTTGGAACGCTGGAGTTCCTCCGAGATCTGCCGCACGGTAGCTGGGCTGAGTTCCTCGACGCCGTGAATGCGGCGGATTGCGATAAGCGCCGCCTGGAGGTACCCGGTGTTGCGGACCGCCTGCCAGAACGGACGGAGGCGTGCCCACTTGTCCGCCGGATCCACATCCGCTCGGTTAAGCACCGCGATCTCCTCATCGCGCAGCCCGGCGCTCCGCCAATCACTCAGGCTGTAGTGTCGGAAGTACTCCATGAAATCGACATGCCTGCGCAGCCGATCGGCCTCTTCCTCCTGATGTTCGTGCGTGTCCAGGACCGACAGGGCTGTCAGCGTATCCCAGATCTCGGGATGAACTCCAGGCGGACGGTCCTGCTCCTGTCTGGAGTTCCGCGAACGTTCCCACACTGCGTAACCGGTGGCGGTGGCTCCGATCGCAAGCTGTAGGAAACGCCGTCTGTCCATTGGTCAGCTCCTCGAACGTTCCGATCCGCATGATAGCACAGCTCGCTGCGACCCGCAGACGCCGCAACCGTTCTCCGCGGTGGCCCTCGTGAGCGGTCAAGAGCTTTCTGGACCTGGCGAGGGCTCGCGGTCGCTGGGACGACCAAGGAGTGCGTCGTTTTGATCGCCCGGTGTTTCTTTGCGATACACCTGTTCCCAGCGTTTTAGGGGCAACCCAGGGACTGTCTTGGCACCGGATGCACAAGGCCTGTTCAGACAACGAGTAAAAAGCACCGGAAGAGGACAGGAAATTGGCACGGTAGTTGCTACCAACATTCCAGCGCGCGGAACCCAGCGACAGCGACCCCGTCGCTGCAGGCCGGTGCCCCCTCCGCCGGCCTGCAGTTTTTTTGCGCGCGTCAACGGATCTCGAACACGTAGATCGAGTAGCCGATTCGCGCAATCGGTTCGTGCTCGAGGAAGTATGAGTACGGGTCGCCTCGTGTACCGTCGGGATGGCGAGCGAAGTCCCAGATATTGCTCTGCTGGTCACGGAGTCGGAAGGGCAGTCGGCGCAGGAAGTTGACGCTAACGGCGTAGAGCCCCGGCGTTGCGGGCTCTGGGACAGCGAGTTCCTTTAGGATCGCCCGTTTGAGGCTCGGCATATCGAACGGAGATCGGCCCGGGTTTTCCTCTTGCCAGCGAGACAGTTCGGCGCCGTTCTGAGTCGCCCACTGAAGCAGGAAGGACCGAAGGGGGGAATCTGGCGCGACCACGACGAGCTGCAGGTCCTCGGGCGTGCGCGGCGGGGCGAGGTAGTAGGAAATGTGGAAGCCGAGCTCCTTCAGTATGGCCGGGTCCACGTTCCCAAAGTAAGCAAGACCTACCGGCTGGCCTGGCCGGTTTTGTTCCAACCATTCTGCAAGCTCATACAGGTCCTGGCCCCAATCGATGTTCGAGTCGATCAAGTACCGGTGGCCCTGCGTCGCCCCCCCGGCCAGCTCGTTGAAGTAAGCGAGATAGTGGGGGTGGATCCGTGCCACAGCGAGGGCGTTCCAGACGAACGCCAGGGCTACGAGGGCACGGAGCGGAAGGCGTGAGCTGACCGTAGCCACGGAGGCCATCAAGACGAACAGAAACGGGACGGCAGGCAGGACGTAGCGCAGCCCGAGGTTGATGTCCGTAGCAAGGCTCATGATGCCCAGAAAAAGAGCCGCCACACAAAGGGGGAGGAATTGGAGACGGTCGAAGGTGGTACGAGCCATGGCAACGGCAACGCACCAGCCGAGGAGCAGTCCCAGGCTGCCCAGGGGGAGCTTCAAGCCGAGTGCGACGAGGTAGTAGTACCACCAGCCATGGTCCCGGAGTTCGCCGCACAGGTAGACGGGGTATCCGTGCAGCCGTCCATCCGGCCCCGGAATGCCTTCCGCTTCCAGCCGCTGCTCGTCAAAGCCCAGTAGGTAGTGCTCTGGAAGCGGCACGGGCAACGCGCCCAGGATGGTCTCTCGGAACCTGTTGACGCGTGTTTCGAGCACGAAGGCCCAGGGATGGCCTGGAGGGACTTCCCCCGCCGCCGGAGCGGTGACCCGCGGCACGGTGAGGAGGTCGGAGAGGAAGGTGAAATCGCCCAGTCGTTTGCCGGTTCCCTCAAAGAAATAGCCCGCGTTGATCACGGCGACGGCAACGAGGCACGCGATGGGAAATTGGCGAACGGATCGCCATAAAGCCGAGGGATTCGCGAAGGGGATCACGACCGGCACGACCAGGAACAGCAGGAGCAGAGAGAACTTTGTCAATTGTGCCAGGCCCAGAAGGACGCCGAGCCAGACCAGGTGGCGCCAGCGGCCCGTTTCTGCCCAACGGATCGCCCCCAGGACGGTCGCCACCGCCATGACGGCCGCCGGCACGTCGGTCGTGATCAGACAGCCGTGCGCGAGCACGTTGGGGGAGAAGCACCACAACCACGCGGCCGGAACGGCGGCACGGGGACCGGCGATGCGCCAGGCAAGCGCCCCCACCAGGAGGAGCCCTATGCAACTCAACGTGATTGGCACCAGTCGCCCCAGAAAGTAGAGGGTCCGGTAGCGAGGGGCATTCGCGTACATGAACTCCCAGCCCAGGTTCCACTGGCTGACCGGCAAGCCGCGTTCTCGGCTGCGTGCCCAGCTCTTCGAGTAGTCCACGGTGCCACCGGCTGCGAGCACGGGAAGAGCCGCCAGGAGCTTGACCAGGGGCGGGTTATGGTGGTACACGGCGAAGGTCCCGGTTTGCCAGTAGGTTATTCCCGCGGGCAGATGGGCAACCTCGTCCACGGTGGCCGTTTTTCTCCAGGCCGTATGCAGGAGCAATGCGGCGTGAAGGAGGACGAGGACGGCGAGGAATAACCGGACGCGCCGCGGGTCCTCGGGAAAAACGACATCGAGCAATCTCGGAAATCGAGTCATGGCGGTGCACAAAATGAGCGGCGAGCTCCGTGTGGGGGATCGCTACCGCTTTATTTGCAGTAGCGCAGGGTAGGGTTCGCTCGAGCAATTGTGTCCCGTTGTGGCCGGCATCCGCTACGGGCTTGTTCCCTTTTTGAGGCAAAGCCAGCGGAGGTTCTTTCGGCTCAGAACTTGAGCCGCGTGTAGGGAAGTGCCCTCGGTGGGCGGGAGTCAACGGTGCAACCGCTTGGACGGCACCTGTGGGTCTTCTCCTCTTTGGCGGTGATCCTCCGGCTCGCTTTCTAGTCCCTGGCCAGTGTCTCGTGCCACCGGCGCAAGACCAGCTCGGCCACGGCGAGGTCTTCCAGGCCAATGCCGAGGGACTCGAAGAGGGTGATGTCGTCGTCACTTGTGCGGCCGGGGTGTTGTCCTGCGACGATCAGCTCCAGGGGAACCACGTTGTCCCACGACAGGGTACCTTTTGCAATGGCCCCCAGCAGGTCGCCGGCTTCGTGTTGGGCCTGCTCAACGCTATCGATCGCGAGGCAGGCAACCCGTTCCAGGATAGCGGGGTCGATCTCGCAGCGTTGGATGGCGTTGGAACCGACGGCGTTGATGTGGCATCCCTTCGGGATCCAATCCGCCTGGAAGACAGGGGTGGTGGAGGTGGTAACGGTCACCAGGATATCCGCGTCTGCTGCGGCCGCCCGAGCGCTGTCAACAGCCTGGACGGGCAGGCCGTGGTTTTGTGCGAGTCTGTTCGCGAAGGTGGTTCGACGTTCTGGAGTGCGGCAGTACACCAGGATGGCGTCAAGTTGTCGCACGCGGTTGATGGCGAGAATTTGGGTTTCCGCTTGTTTGCCCGCTCCGATCACGCCCAGGACGCGGGCATCCTTGCGCGCCATGTGCCGGGTAGCCACGGCGGAGGCGGCTCCGGTTCGGACGCGGCCCAGCCAGTCTGCCTCCAGGAGGGCAAGTGGTTGGGCCGTATCGGCGGAGTAAACGCCTACGTGGAACGTGCTGGCGGAGCGTGTGGTTGCGTAGGCTTTGTAGGCCAGCAATCCGGAGCTACGGGAGGCTGCCCCCATCAGGTGCAGCAGGGAGGATTCGGATCGAACCCGGTGGCGAGGCAGGTTGGCGGCGAGACCGGTGGCCAGGTCTCGGAAGGCGCGTTCGACAGCCTCGATCGCCCCATCGAAATCGATCAACCGTTGGACTTCCGATTCGCTCAGGAACAGCATGTGACCGGTCTCCGGTTGCGTTTGGGGGTCCACGGGCGTCCATCCCTGGCGATTGTAGAATTAGATTGTTGGTGCGGTCTTGGCCGCGTAGCCGGGGCCGCAGAGGACGTTGTGCTGGTCGGTAACTCCCGTAGTGGAATCGACGGTGCTCGCGAAGAGAATCATCCCGTGTTTGGACGTCGACCGTGGTCGGGTTGTCAAGGGGGTTCACTTTGTGAACCTTCGCGACGCCGGCGATCCGGTCGAGATTGCGGCCCGGTATGAGCAGGAAGGCGCCGACGAGCTGATTTTCCTGGACATCACCGCGACGCACGAGAGCCGCGACATTTTGCTGGATGTAGTTCGTCGCACGGCTGAGGTGGTCTTTATGCCGCTGTGCGTCGGCGGTGGTGTGCGAACGCTTGAAGATATTCGCACGCTGCTCAAGGCCGGCGCAGACAAGGTTTCGATCAACTCGGCGGCCGTGCGCAATCCCGAGCTGGTGCGGCAGGCGGCGCGCCGCTTTGGCAGTCAGTGCATCGTGGTCAACATCGATCCCCGCCGTGTCATGCGGGATGGGCGTGAGTTTTGGGAGGTGCACATTTCGGGCGGGCGAATCCCGACCGGGCTCGAAGCGGTCCAGTGGGCCCGTGAGGTGGAGCGTCTGGGAGCCGGGGAGATTGTACTGACGAGCATGGATCGCGACGGAACGCAAAACGGGTATGATATCCCCATGACCAAAGCGGTCGCAGAGGCCGTGTCCATCCCCGTGGTCGCCAGCGGGGGCGCGGGGCACCCCGAACATCTGTACGAGGCGCTCACGGTGGGCAAGGCGGACGCGGTACTGGCAGCGAGTATCTTTCACTACGGACGGTATTCGATCCCCGAGGTCAAGCGTTTCCTGGCACAGCGCGGGGTTCCGGTGCGACTACCTGCATACGAGATCAGTGAGACGCGCTAATAGCAGACGAGGTTTGGAGAATGGCCGGAGGTGGCACAGGATCCGTCACGTCCACGTTGCAGGAGAATCGTGCGCAACGGGCACGGCGGCCGAAGGACCGCGAAGTCGACCGGCTCTTTCGGCTGGTCATCAAACACAAAGGCTCTGACTTGCACATGAAGGTCGGTTTACCCCCGATGATCCGGATCGCGGGCACACTTCGCCCGGTCGATCTCCCCCCTATAACCGAAGACGATATGTACCGCTGGATCATTGATCCGGACACGGGCATTCTTCCCAGCGAGCGGCACCGGCGGATTCTGGAGGAGGACGGCGGTGTTGACTTTGCGCACATCGTGGTGCATGAGGGGGAGGAGAATCGGTTTCGTGTGAATCTCTTTTACCAACGCAGCCGCCCATCGCTTGTTGCCCGTCGCGTGAACACGCGCATCCCGAACTTCAAAGAGCTCAACCTACCGGATTCGATCGAAAAGCTCTGCCACTACTACCAAGGGCTGATCATCCTGGCCGGTGTGACCGGCAGCGGCAAGAGCACGACGATTGCGTCGATGCTGGAATACATCAACCAGCACGAACGGGTGCACATCCTGACCATCGAGGATCCCATCGAGTACCTATTCAAGGACAAAAAGGCGATCATCAACCAGCGTGAGGTGGGCATGGACGTACGCGACTGGCATATCGCTCTGAAGCACGCGGTCCGCGAGGACCCGGACATCATCCTCGTCGGCGAGATGCGCGATCGTGAGACGTTTGAAGCCGCTCTCCAGGCGGCGGAAACGGGCCACCTCGTGTTCGGCACAATCCACGCCTCCTCCGCGGCTAGCACGGTGCAACGTATCCTCGATCTCTTCCCCCCTGAACTCCACGACGGTATCCGTCAGAATCTCGCGTTCAACTTGCGTGCCATCATCTGCCAGATGCTGCTCCCGACCACCGAGGAGTGGCAAAAACGGGGCGTCACACGGGTGCCCGCATGCGAGATCCTCATCCAGAACCCGACGATACGCAAGCTGATCTCGGAGGGTGAAGACGAGAAGATCCAGGATGCCATTCGGATGTTCCTGCACGAGGGCATGATGGATTTCACCGAAAGCCTTCGGCAGCTTGTCGAGAAGGAGCTGATCGATCGTTCCACCGCCTTCGAGGCAGCGCCGAACAAGGAAGCGCTTAAGATGGCGCTAAAGGGCATTCGGGTAATGACTCCGGGAATCTTGTGATGCACTCGTGCCGGCACACGACAGGAGAACCGCGTGCATGACATTGTGGCCCGCATTCTCTTACCTTTTGGCACAAGGGCAGTTCCGGTTTTTGGATGTCCTCAGCATTAACCCGATCAAGCTACTGCCCGTGGTCTTACTCTACTTACTTTGGGTAAAGATCGTTTCATGGGCAGATAAGGATGCTCGCGACAATCCCCGCTTAGCCAACAAGCGAGTGTTCTGGAACAACGTACTCTTCTGGCCCATCGTGGTCGCTTTGGCGGTGATTTTCGTCATCCCCGAACTGCCAGGTCTGGGCTGGATTGGCTGGATCGTCTGGCTGGTGAAGCTCCTCATCGCAGCCACCTTTATCCTTGTGCCAGCCTGGGTCTACATCTGGACTCGCAACAAGGTGGTCGCACTGGGTGACGAAATAACTCCGCGAACAATCTATGCGGACACGCTCGCGCTCTTCGGTGTGCATGTCCCGCGCACCCCCAAGAAGAAGCGCATCGGGCCCCCAATTCACTTCGTCACTTCTGGTGGTAGCAAGTACGAGGTGGACCATTCCGCCGTGCAAGATCCCGAAGAAGCCACCGCTCTTATGGACGCCTGGATCGCCACCAAGACCCTGGTTTATGACGCGGTGAAGCGGAGGGCAACCGATGTTTTCCTCGAACCCCGAGGTCAGCAGTTCGCTGTGGTGTACAAGATCGACGGCGTCCTGCTCGCGTCAGACCCTTTCGATGCCGAAATCGGCTGGCAGGTGATCCGGAACCTGAAAACCATGGCGGGGCTGAACCCGAACGAACTCCGCAAGCCTCAAAGCGGCAAGTTCGTCGCGGTCACCCGGAAAGCAGAAACACCGGTGAAGGTCGAGACGCGAGGAACGCGAGTGGGGGAACGGGTACATCTCGAACTTTACGTTGAAGCCGCCCATCCGGAAAACCTCGAAGACCTTGGCATGCGTCCCGAGCACGTCGCGGCGCTTCGCAATCTGGCTGCCAGCCGGGCGGGCGTGATCCTGGTCGGTTCACCGCCGGAATCGGGCAAGACCACCACCGCTCACGCTGTCCTCCGTGCCGTTGACCGCTACATGCGCAACGTCGTAACCCTGGAAGACGAAGTGGAGTACACCATCGAAGCGGTTGCCCGCCAGAAGCTCGAATTGGATCCCGGAGAAACCCCGTTCACGAAGCTACGCACCCTTGTTCGAACGGAACCGGATGTGATCCTGGTCGACGAACTCCGTGACCCGGAACAGGCACAACTTATTGCGAAGGCTGCCCACGAACGTCTCTTTATCGTCACCCTCACCGGCGCGGACGCGATCAACACGATCGTTCGTTTCTGCGAACTCGTCGGCGACCCCCAACTGGCCGCAATGCCTTTGCTCGGGGTGGTCGCATCACGCCTGGTACGAAGACTTTGCGATCAGTGCAAAGAGCCCTATCAGCCCAACCCGCAGCTCCTCCAGCGGCTCAACATCCCCGCCGGCCGAGTCCAGTATTTCTATAAGCCGCCAGAGCCGCCCGCAAAACCGGAGGAAGTGTGCGAGAACTGCTCGGGCCTGGGCTACTACGGTCGGACCGGAGTCTTCGAGGTGCTTCTGGTCAACGACGCGCTACGCCAGGCGATCGCCTCCCGGGCCCACATCAACATCCTCAAAACCGAAGCCAGGAAAGCAGGCCTCGTCTACCTTCAGGAAGACGCTCTCCGACAAGTTGTGCTCGGCGTGACTTCCTTGCAAGAAGTGCGTCGTGCCTTCACGCAGCCCCAGGCCGCAGCACCGATAAAAACGACGGGTTGAGGAGCGCAACGATGCTGGACGTGATTCTCCTGGTTATCTTCGTAGTGGTCACGTATCTGATCGCGAGAGAAGGTTTCTGGGGATCGTTTCTGACGCTCTGGGACATTATCTTCGCCGGCCTGTTCGCGTTCGGCACGTTCGAAGCAGTGGGGGGATGGATCGAAGAAAACATCGGCTGGCTGGGGGGCTTCCCCCGCTTTCTATCCCTTGCCGCCCTTTTCGGCGGCAGCCTTGCAGCCCTGCGTTGGGCTACAGACACCATAGCACCACTGCGTGTTAAGTTCCATCCCACCGCTGATCAGGTCCTCCGTTGGCTAACGGCGCAAACGGCAGCTTGGATCGTGGTCGGGATCATCTCCTGCATGATCCAGGTCGCCCCCGTAAACAAAACGGTCCTCGGCAGTGACTTCAGCGAGACCGTGTACGGTGTCCAACCCGATTACTACTGGATGTGGTTCGTGCGATGGTCCACGGTGGTGGTCTTTCCCTGGGACCCGAGACACGCATTCCCCCCACCAGAAGTCTTCCGTCTCGAGTACCAACAGTTCCGTCCGTTCGGCGGAGCAGCCGTCGGCAGGTAGGGCACCAGGTTGTATTTCAACGCGTAGAATAGAAAGCCGTACAGACGGTCTGAATAGGAGCTTACGGTGCCAGGTACCACCCCTTACCGATCCCGTCCGGTGCGCTGTCTCTACTGCGAGAACCCCCTGATATGTGCGCATTGCGGGAAATCCTTTCTCTTGCGCAGTCAGGCCGAGCACGATTCGTTCTATGAACCCTCTGCGCCCGTACGATGCCCTCATTGCAGCCGCATCGTGCGCTGTCGCTACTGCGGCGCCACCTACTCCGGCAGCGAAGATGAGTACGAACATTAAGCTCTCGCGGCAAGATTCGCTTCCGCTCCTAACAGGCGCCTACCCTTTCCCACCGACCAACGGCCGGGCACCGTCATCGCAGGGCTGCATCGGACTGGAACCGATGCACTACCGAGCAGTCCGGTCAACCCCAGAACAGGCGTGACGAGAACGCGGAGAGGCCGGTCTGGTTCGCTCCACCCCCACAACGACCGTTGGTCTGGACGCTGGAGCCCCGCGAGAACAGCTCAGATGCAACGCGCTGGCGGTTTCCACCCCAGAAGCGTCTCCAGGGAGCAGCGGCGGCTTCGCCCATGCTTAGAACACCACGTCGGACCTATTCCGCCACACGAGCCTAAAATGAAAGGACCACAGCTAGGGAGTGACCCATGTCCGGGAAAACTACCCCAAGACGGGCGCACCGACTGGCTGCAGCCCTCGCCACTGCCCTC
>JALSID010000157.1 GCA_026981825.1 Planctomycetota bacterium | reverse complement strand
GTCTACCTGCTGCTCGACCACAACGTCTACGGCCGCTGCCGCCGGCTCGCGCAGAAGCTGAGAACGGACGCCGGCCTGGCGAACATCGGCTCGATCGACATCGGCCACGAGAACGTCGATCCCGGCGCGACGCGCTTCGACGAACTGGCGGCCCTCGTCGCCTTCGCCTCGACCTCGTCGCAGCCGGAGATCCGCTGGATGTGGGAAAGGAACAGGCTATCAGGAGTTTAGGTGTTTAGGCGTTCAGGGGTTTAGGTGCTCAGGTGCCCAGGCATTTGCGCTGTCAGGGTCGCCGATCGGGGACCACCTGCCACGGTCCAAGCCCGCCCCGATCGCGCGTCCCGAACAGCCTAACAGCCTAAACCGCTAAACCGCTAACAGCCTGCGATCGGAGCGAGCAACACCATGCCTGTTGTGTCGATCAACATCGGCCCCAAGCGCGTCCACCTGACGGCCTACTGCCCGGACGACGAGCTCGGCCTGCTGGCCTGCGAGTTCGTCTGCCGCCGCGCCGCCGAGCTGCTCGACGGCACGACCGCCGACGAGCTCTGGTCCTGGCTCATCGCCCGCGACCCCGGGTACGCCGAACTGAAGCGCCTGCTCGACGCCGGCTGGCGGTTGCCGAAGAACGGCGACTACACCGTGGACCCGAAGAACGTCCTGCCCGAACTCCGCATCATCCGCCACCTGATCCGCGAGCGGCTCGAACAGTGCGCCGGCGGGCCGCCGGCCTCGCCAGACGATGCGTTTCAGGAGGCTGCCGATCATGTCGACGCATCACGCCAACGAGCCGCGGGCTTCAGCCCGCGCGGCGTCGCGACGGGGCCAAGCCGCCCCCGGCTGTCCGAGACCACGGGCACCGGCCGCCCTCGGCTGTCCGAGACCGCGGAGGCCGGCCAACGCTCTTACCCCCGTAGCGTCGGGCCTCCGTGCCCGACGCACCCCGCGCCATTACGCGACCGGCCATCACGAAGCGAAGTTGAAACGGCCAAGGAAGGCCCCGCCGAGGCTCCGCCCGCACATCAGGGCGAGCGTCAAGGCGGCGATGAACGCAAGGAGGACTGAAGCCATGACGAGCATCTACGAGATCACCGGCTGGGCCGATGTCGGCTCGTTCCTGGTCTGGACGCTGGCCGTCTGCGTGGTCGCCAAGGCCCTCTTCGGCTCGCTCCCCGCGGCCGAGATCCACTACCGCCTGGCCCTGCGCGACGCCCCGAAGCGCCAGCGCATCCAGCGTCTCCACTGGGAGATCAACCACCGCGCCCGCTGGGACCCCGACGTCGCCCGCGGCTCGCCCCACGCGGCGAGCCAGCCCCTGACCGACGAGCAGGTCGAATCCCGCCGCGCCGAGCTCCAGCGCCTGACGCGCAACTCCTTCACTCGCCGGTCCTTGCAGTGCTTCCTGAACTGCTTCGCCTGCCAGTCCTTCTGGACCGCCGCTGCGATCTACGCCCTCACCCGCGGCATCACGGAACCCGCGGCCTGGTTCTTCTCCGCGGCGGCATACTCCGGCGCGGCGGTGATCCTGTCGCTTCCCCAGCCGAGCATGCGACCAGTTGGTGGCAACCCCAGTGCCAATACCGGTGGGTGCAAGAGCTGCGGGAGGTGAGGAGCCTTGAGCTTCCTTTGCCCCGCTCCTGCGCAGATGAGAGCCTTGCTCGAGCCGCCTGCCGCGCGACCTACGGCTCATCTGCGTCAGCGATGGTCCACTCGATACGCCCACTAAGTCCACCCAAAATGAGTGCCGCATTGCTGCTGAAACCCGCGGACGGAGCCATGTCGACGGACTCGACGGGACTGGCTTTATCTGACCGGTGTATGCCCCTGCGGCATGTCTCTTCTCTTGGTGCTGCCCGGAGGAGGTGGGAGAGTCCGAAGGCGCTAGGATGCGTAGGCACGGGTTGACCGACGAAGACTGTGCGCAGGCCAGCGGTTTTCTGCTAACCAATCGAGGCTGCGGTCGGCGGCGCAGGGATCGCCGTACTGCACTGAAGGGGATCCTATGGATCCTGTGCACCGGTGCTCTGTGAAGGGATCGTCGGGGGAGTACGGTCCGTGGCAGACGGTTGATGAGCACTTCAACCGCTGGCGGAAGGACGGAACCTTGGACTGGCTGCCCATGGCTCTGCGGATCCGGCCGGATCGGAACGGGACCGGGCTCGCAGTGCATCGACGGCAGCTTGGTGCGCCCATCACGGGTCGCTGCCGAGGAGGGGCAACGGGGGCTGCAGGAACCGCCGGGCCATGCGTTGGGCCCCTCACGCAGCGGATTCGGCGCCAACGACGCCTGGTTACTGAACGGTTCGAGCTTGCCGCTGGCCGTTGAAGTGACAGCCGGCCGGCACTACAACTCGACATGTTTCGAGCGGGTGATGAACACGGTGCGAATTCGGCAGCGCTTGGGTCCGCGACGGTGGTGGCCGCGTCCGCTCGCGCGTGACCGGCGTTACGGATTCAGGTGGATGCGATGGTGGCTGCGTCGGCAACACGTCCGGGCGGCGATTCCGCAACGCTCGGACCAGCGGGCCCGTCAGCGCGGGCGTGCGGTCCGGTTCGATCGGGACCGTGATCGCCGCCGCAATGTGGTCGAGCGTTGCGTGGGCTGGCTGAAGGAATGCCGCCGCATCGCTACGCGTTTTGAGAAGCTGGCGTTGAACTATCTGGCCATGGTCAAACTGGCGATGATCCAGCGGTATCTGCGGATTCTCGATTCGTCAGACGGAGCCTAGGACCCATCCCCCGCGCCGAGTTCGAATGCGCATTTCAGAATCGACCGGCGCACCTCGCTGACAACGTCGCTCCCAGCGTGCCTGTCCGCCGTGCCGGGTCTTCGCCTGTTGATATGGACGATGATCTTGTAGACGATCATCCCGTCCACAAACACCTCGTACACGGCGTCCCGCGCACCGCTGAACAGATTCTCATCACCCGACGCCATCAACACGGTAACGCGCCCCTTTCCGATCTCTTGCACGCACCTGAGGTCGCCTAAGTATGCGGAAGTCTTCAGCAATTCGGAGAATACCGCACAATGAAATAATTTCCTTTCCACGTCGCCGGCAACGTCCTTGCTCTTCTTAAGAGCTTCGAACGTGCCACATACGTTGAGCATGGCGCGCCGCACGGACAGCTCATCGGCACGACTCCAAGCCGCTACAAACTCGTCGACCACCTTTCTCGGCACACTGAACTTTTCGCCCAGTTGCCTGGCCACCCTGAGAAGACGTGGCTTTATGATGTTGGTCGGGTACGATATGCCTATTGCGAACGTTTGAAAGGCATACTTCTGGAGACAGAACGGTGGTCCGCCTATGAAGACACCTAGGAGGGAATTCGGGATCCAGCACACATCGCGGTACGCTCCTCCCGGGACACTGACACTCACGTCCCCAAGAAGCCGTATCCAGCCTTCAGGACACGCCGCCGGAAGCCTCAGGGCCAGGTCCCGCGTCATCGC
>JALSID010000156.1 GCA_026981825.1 Planctomycetota bacterium | reverse complement strand
GTCGCCCCCTCGCGCAGGCTCACCGGAACTGCATCCGCAATCGAGTTGTTCACGTCTGAGTGAGTGCGGTGCAGCCGTTCCGGACCGTCCAGGCCTACCTCCACACTAAACGTGGGGAAGCTGGGCGGATCGACCACCTTGAAGTAGAAGGTCGAGTCCTCGCCGTCGGAATCCTCGGGCGTCTGGTTCAACCGGAAGCCGTTCCGACCGACGATGCCCGTATTGCCCTCGATGCGCAACCGGTAGTTGCCAGGGGGCAGGTCCTCCTCGTCCTCCGTAGCCGGGTTTACCCCGAAGTTGATGAGCAACGTCACCTTCGAGTAGCCCAACCGGGCAGGATCGATCCCCTGCGGCTCGTACACGGGCGTGACCGTGTAGACCACGTCGTCGGGGGTATCGAACACCCCGTCCGGACCGGTGCGGCGCAGGTCATAGACGGCCGGATCCTCGGCGAAAACCTCGTCCAACGGCTGATCGAACTCGAGGACGATCTGCTTGATCGGCGGTGAGGTCCCATTGATCGGCAAGAGGTCCTCCTGGTTGAAGATCTCCTCCGGCACGGTCGCCGACACCCGAGGACCGATCGCGTCCGGAAGCGGCCCAATGTCGAAGGTTTCGAAGAACACCTCCTGGCCCGCCACTGGATCGGACGTGTCTGTCCACACAGCATAGCCCACGCCGAGGGACGCGGTGAGCCCGATGTGGTCCCCAATGTTGCCGAACGGGGCAGCAACATCGGGGTCGAACGAGGTCTCAGTCAGAATCTGCTCGGGACCAAAGGTGGCCCCTCCGTCGGTACTTGCGCGGGCAAATACCTCGATGCGGTGATTCTGGATGTCGTTGCGCATGTCGTACCAGATCACCGCCAGGTTACCACGCTGGTCCACAGAGATCGTCGGGAAGATCTGGTTCTTGCCCGGGCCATCCAGGTTCAAGGTCTGCACCGGTTCCCATGCCGGATCGGTTGGATCGTAGTTCAGCACGTCCGGGTAACGGGTGAAGATGATGTCACCACCGTCCGGCGGCACGGCAGGACCATCGGGGTCGTGAGCCGCCACGACGTACAGGTTGAACTGCCCGGGATTCGTCGGATCCGGGCCGATCGCGATCACCGGGTTCGCGTTGACTGCGAAGTTGGAATTCGGCAGCGGGCTTCCCACGGAGCTCACGTTCCCCCGTCCGAACGGTTGGGTGCTGCAGTCCTCGTTCGGGAAGAACGGGTCACACGGAGCCAACGGTAAGAAGCCGTCTCCGTTCGGGTCGGGACGCAACCTCTGTACCTCCGTCTGGCCTCCAAAGTGATAGGCCACAAACACGTCGCCATTGGGGGCAATGGCTATCGATGGACCGGTCACGAACGAAGTCCCCGTCGTGCCTGTGGGCTGGTTGCCTGGGAGCTGGTCGGGGCCTGTGATCCGCAGCGGCTCGCTCCACGTGCGTCCACCATCCTGAGACCGCGCTATGAAGATGTCGCCACCGCCCCGAGTCCCGGGAGTTCCCCCCGGGTTAAGGTCGGGACGGAAGAATCCGTCCGCGTACAGGCGAACCCAGGCGACGTAGAGGTTGTCCGCAAACGGGCTGGTTGGGTTTGAGTCGATCGCCACCACCGGGCTCTCGTCCACCGGGACCGGGTCGCCCGTGTAGTCCACAACGTCAACCGGTACAGGATCAACCCATGTCTTCCCGTTGTCCGGCGAGCGGAACACGAATACACCGCTGTCCCGTTCGAAACGGTCCGGGCTATCTTCGAACCCAGCCGCAGCCAAGACCAGAAGGGCCTCGGAGTCATAGGCCAGCGATGGATCTGCCGCCAGCATCGGCGGCTGCATCGGATCAAGCCCCGGAATTACCAGGGTCTGGTGCTCCCAGCTACTGCCGCCGTTTTCGGTGCGCGAGACACCGATCGTACGCGGCACGGTTGGGTTCGAGTAGTCTTCGAACGCAACGATGAGGAAATCGTCATCGAACGGATTGGCCGCAATAACCGGGTTGTTCGCTGCGGCCGGATGTTCGAACACGCTCGTGGCGAGCAGAACGCGTTCCTCGAGCTGTTCCAGACTTATTCTCTGCGACTTTTTTCGAACACTGAGCTTTGCCCGGGCGTTACGTAGGTCTACCTTCCGACCGAACTTCCCAGACAATCGTTGCATTCTGGTTGCCCTCAACGTTCGTTATCGAAACAGGCTCCCAGTCCACGACCTTCTGATCGGGCTGAGAAGTACGGACGCCACTGCGGTGCAGTTCCCTTTGCGTTGCACGCGCGCACCACAGCACGTCGCACGTTTCTGTCGGATTCCTCAAGAGGCGTGTGACGCCGACAGGTGGCCGAAAAACTCCACAAACCGCCGCGGCTGGCTAACTGCGTCCAGCTCCGGCGGTCCTACCTACACAACCCCCGGTGCGAGCCACAATTTTACCGGACAGCCATCCGTTGCCGTCTCGATTCTCCCCAGTCCACCGTCAACCTGCGTAGTCGCACATCCACTTTAACGACTCCTGCGCCGACACGCAAGCGGTTTCCAGCCGATTCGCCACCCCGAGGCCAACCCCCGGCCGGCCCAGTGCGACCACGCCCGGCGAAGGACCCCCAGCCGCCAGAGAAGCCACACTGAACCTCCCGCCCCAGGGGCTCGCTAAGGAAGCTGGCGGCCATCTACCGTGAGTCTTTCTGTAGCCTGCCGAAGCACGGCGCGTTCCGGCTCCTCCCCCAGGTATGTACCAACAATCGCGACATCCCGGCAGGACCGAAATGCCGCGGCTCGTATCCCGTCCAGGAAGAAGGAAACCCCCACGACCCGCACCTGCTCACTCGCCTCGCATTCCAGCGCCGCCGCATGGCCGTGGACACCGGAAACGATCGCCCCCACAACCTGGCAGCGCCGACTGGAGCGGATCCGTATGCCGCCACGAGCCGTGAGGCTATCGCCATAGCTGTACCGCGGGTTGCGGTCAAAATTATTCGCGCCGATCAGAATGTTCGTGGAGCCCTCAATCAGGATGTCCCAGTCGTACCCCATCCAAAACGTGTTGCCCGTTAGAACGACCCCGCGAGCATTCTTGATGTGCACGTTGACCCGCACGTCGCTGAAAACATTCCCGGTCACCACCACATGACCTTCCTGCGTTCGGGCCGACCCCGTGCGACGCCGCACCCCTTCATCATGCCCTCCCCCTACGATCCGAATGTTCGCCGACCCAGGCGAACGACTGTTGTGCTGTACCGTACATCCCGTAATCGCCACCTCTCCGGTTGAACCACCGGTGGAATCCAACAGGATGTTCGCGGTGGGCGGCCGATCCGGAGCCATGTTCGACTCGATGTCACAGCCCGAAATCTGAATGTTACGAACGTTTCCCCCCTTGGAAACAACCCCCCCTTCGGCACAGTAGCTGACGTGACAGCCTACGATGTTGATCTGGTGAAGGTTGACGCGGTCCAGATAGATGCCAACACCGCG
>JALSID010000155.1 GCA_026981825.1 Planctomycetota bacterium | reverse complement strand
CCCATCGTAGCGCTCACGGCGCATGCCATGGCAAGTGACCGCAGCATGTGCATGGCGGCAGGCATGGACGACTACCTGTCCAAACCGATCAAGACCGATCAGTTGTTGGCAACCATCGAAAGACTCACCGCCAAGACCGATGGCGAAGCCAAGGAGAACGAGCAAGAAGACGATGGCGAAGCGGCCGCCGAGAAAGAACAGGTGAGCTCCTCGGTAGCCGGGTGAGGCACATCGGGGCGGGGCGAAGCCCATCAACTACTGGTCGCTCCCTTTGCTTACGCCGGCGATCCGCTCCAGCGCCTGCTCCGCCACCCGTCGGGACCGTTTACCCGTTGCAGAGATCGCTATCTCCCGGCCTCCGGTACCGGCGTATTGCAAACTCACCCACAGCGAATCAGGGGGAAGAACTGACCGGACACGCTCGGCCCATTCAATCACGGATACCCCTTCCGGACACAGCTCCAGGAAGCCCAAATCCAAAAACTCACCCGGGGTGCGCAAGCGGTAACAGTCGTAGTGGTACAGGGGAAGGCGACCAGGGTATTCCTGCAAGAGCACAAACGTCGGGCTTGAAACGATGCCGGGATCGTGCACTCCAAGCCCGCGCGCAATGCCCTGAGTCAGCAGAGTCTTTCCCACGCCAAGGGGGCCCTCTAAGGCGATGACCGTTGCCGGCTCAGCCGCGGCTCCGATCGCTTCCCCGAGTCGCACTGTCTCTTCTGGAGATTCCGTCCGCAGGGTTGCTGTACCGGAGAGCCGGAAGCTGTGTAAAGCGTCGGCCACATTCTTCATCACCTAACCCCTGCTACCCAGTCTTGGCGTACACGACTGCCGGCACCGGCGCCTTCCAAGCGGCCGAAGCACGTCCAGCCGTCTACCTCGCCCCGCACCGCGTACTCTTCCGCCGCCCCGTTTTCCCGCTCCTCCGATCTCCTTTGTTCACCGGGGCTCCCGTCCCGCCCAGACGGACTCGGTCTAACCCGATCTCGCCGGTCAGCGGCGTGCAAGGTGGTCGTACCCTCGTTGCTCTACTTCGCGCAAACTACCGTCCGTGAGCCTTAGGTATACGCCAGCTCCGGCTTCCACCACTCCTATTGCTGTGATTGCTGTCTCGAACGACCACAGCCGGCGAATCTGGTCCCACTTTTGGGGCTGCATGCATCCGAGCAGCTCGAAGTCTTCACCGTCATACAGAGCTCGATCCAGGGGGGTTTCTGCCTGCAGCGCTTGGTGAGAAAGCGGAATCGCATCTGCATCGAGCACAATCCGGCAGTTGCTGGCTGCTGCGATGCGATGGGCATCCAGAGCTAAGCCGTCCGACAAATCGATCAAAGCAGATGGTGGACCGTGATCGACCAGGAAACGACTCTCCTTCAAACGGGGGACAAATCTCAGATGTTTTCCGGACAGGCTGCCGCCCAACCGGCCAGTTACAAACACAACATCGCCCGGGCGTGCGCCACGGCGCAGGATCGGGCCCGCCGGCCCCGATCGCCCGATCAACGTCACGCAAACGGTTACGGGGCCATCTGTGCCGTTAAGATCTCCTCCGGCAAGTGCGCAGTTGAACTCTCGGCAGATCTCCACCGCGCCTTCAAGGATCCTTTGCACGTCCGCTACTGCAGTTCCGCGCCGTGCCGCCAGAGCGAGGAAGGCAGCTATCGGACTACCCCCCATCGCTGCGATGTCACTCAGGTTGACGGCAACCGCCTTTCGACCGATCAGCCGCAAATCCGTTCCATCGAGGGTAAAATGGGTCCCTTCCGTCAACATGTCTGTCGTAACCAGCAGCTTTTCGCCCCCCAGCTCCAAAACCGCGGCGTCGTCCCCGATGCCCACCAGCACTTCTCTCGCATTGTCGGCGCCGAGCCGTTGTAGCCAGTCCAGGATCTCCAACTCTGCAAGCATGGTTCCCCCACTCCGGGCACCTCAAACTGCATCCGCCACCGCTGGCCGCCAAACCACCGCGCGTAAGTGTAGGCTCGGAGCCGCGCCGGTGTGATCCCCTAGGGGAGCCGCCGGCCCGCGGTGACGACGCGTGAGATGAATTCCGTTCCAACAATCGTCCCCCTTTGTCACGGTGCGAGGGTCGGTCGCGGCTGAGAGAACGTTCCAGCGAACGCCGAACGCGTCCGATCGATCCAAAACGGCGGCGACAGCATACCGGTCTCTGGTAGGCGCCGTTCCTTGCGGAATCCACACCCTGCCCCGGTCTGTGTCGCGGAGGGCCGTTACAAGGGATCCAGCGAAGACCGGTTCGTGCGGACGTCCAACTTCGACGGAAGTCCCCGGACACGGCAAGTCCCCGGTAGCTCGCGCTGCCTGGCCACAAGGACGGTCGAGGAGTGTAGAACGTCTCTACGGACGAGCGACCAGGAGTCGAGCGATCAGATTGTTAGTGGAGCGCCAAGTGGTGTGCTGGTACGTCCCGCAGCCACAGTTCCAAAGTACGTCCCGCCCGGAGAACCAGGGCACGGAATCGGCTGCGTCCCGAAATCTCCGGTTGTTTCAGGATCGAGAGAATGTCCTTGTAACGCAGCGTCTCCCACCGATGCAACCCGACGAGGATGTCCCCAGTTCGGATACCGGCGCGACTGGCGGGGCTTTCGCGTCGGACCGCAGCCACGAGCATCCCCCCACGAAGTTCGGGTCGATACCGTTGTACCTCCTCAGGTTCGAGCTGACTGAGCCGCAAGCCGAGAACCTGCCATATGAGCTCCGCCGGAGAAACCCGGGGCTCGTAGTAAACGGTGTGCTCCCCCCCGTCGCGCAGGACGACGATCGGGACGGATGTTCCCGGTACGACGTCGAGCCAGGCGCGTTCGAAATCGATACTGTGATTCACCGGGATGTCCCCCACGCGGATCACAACGTCTCCGGGCAAGAGATCACTCCCTCCCGTTGGAACGGTCATGATCTTTACCCCACGGCGGGGGCCGTCCTCGCCGGCTTGCATCGAGAGGTCCACGTAGGTCAAACCATGGGAGACACCCGCCAGGGTTTCGGCGGAAATGAGCCGCGCAGCCACCTGTTTGACCTGGTCGATTGGTAACGCGAACCCAATGTTCTGCGCCTCGGCACGAATAGCAACATTGATTCCGATCACTTCGCCGTACATGTTCAACAGGGGGCCGCCCGAATTGCCCGGGTTGATCGATGCGTCCGTCTGAATGAGATCGAAATAGGTGAGGCGCTCGTTCAGTCGTACGGTACGGTGCAACTGGCTAATGATTCCGGTCGAAACGGTGTGAGAGTAGCCGAACGCGTTTCCAATCGCAACGACGGGTTCCCCGACCATGAGGTCGCTCGACGTACCCAGCTTGATTGGCCGTAACGGCTCTGGGGTATCGATCTTAATGATGGCCAGGTCGTGGCCGGGATCAACGCGCACAACTCGAGCCGGGTACTCGGTGCCCGAGAGGAGCCGGACGCGGAGCCTTTCCACGGAATCGACCACATGGGCGTTGGTCAGGATGTAGCCCCGGTGGTCGATGACAACCCCTGTGCCCATGCCATTAACGCGCTGGGGTTCAACGATGCCCCCGCTCCAGTTTGGACCCGACAGCCGTTTCTCGCTGCTGATACTGACGACCGACGGCGCAGCCAGCCGATAGGCCCGAACGGCCGGTCCCTCTCGTAAGGGCCGCTCTCCTGCCCGAAGGGGAAAGACCAGGACAAGACCGACGACAATCCAGGCCGTGCTGACACGGATGCTTTTCATGGCAACCCACATCAGGTAGCAGCAATTGGTCGCACAAGGCCTGCCCGCGATTGCATTCGTCGAGCAGGCGGCCGACGGAGGCGGGATCTGTAAGACTTGTCGTCGCGGTCAATCGCTGCAGTTCAGCGGGGTAGCCTCATAGGAAAGTCTGCCGTCGCTAAGACAGACCGGACCGACGCATTGCGCAAGACCGGAACCATTGCGCAGGGTTGTGACAGAGGACGTACTCGGAACCGTCACGCCCAACCGTTCGCTGCACCGATCAACGGAGGGTGCTGTCGCCCACTCCGGTAACTTCTGCATCATCCCCCTATTCCGGAAAAGCCCTACCACCGCTGGAAGGGAAATCCGCTGAGCAACGTGCGTAGCAGGCGTCTGAGCAACGACGGTTGCGCCCTATCGACCTAGCGCGGCCGCTCCGGGCCGGTGACATCGCCGGAGGTGGTACGTGGAGTCGTCGCGAGGGCCTCCCGCAGGACTTGAGCGTGGCGGTGCACAACACGATCGAGCGGCTGTTCGCCCAATTCGCGTTCCATCCAGCGTCGGGTGCGTAGGAGATTGTCGAGCGCCGAGTAGTCCAGCCACTCGCCGCTTCGGGCCGATGTGAGCTGCGCGAGCTGGCGTAGCTCCACCAGAAACTGCATCGCTCGCAAGATCCTACCCGCTTGCCCGGCATCGAACAGGGTTCCGTAGACCTGTTGTACAGCATCCCAGGGGTCGCGCGGCATCCGACGTGTCGGAGGGAACTGAGCGATCAGGTGGCCGATGAATGCTTCCAACAGCCCCAACGGTTGGTTGTCGTACACCGCATCCGCATCCCCGGGAAGATCCATTGGACAACGGAGCCGGAAGGAGCTCTGCAGTTTTTCCTGGTACCACCGGTTCGGGCTGAGGAACCGCGACCAGGCCCAGGCGGGGTTGCGTCGTACCTCCTGCGGCCAGGATGCTTCGAGCTGCTCCACCGTAACGGCGAGCAGACCGGTCTTGCTTCCGAACGGCCAACCGGGTTGGAGTCGCACGACCTGATGCTGAGCAGTGCTGGCGACGGCGGTCAACCCCCGCGCCAATTCGTGGAAAAAGTGTTGATTCGTGGTGGGCTCCCACCCCCTCTTCCGAGTCTCGTGCCGTGTGACCCCATCCCCCTCGTAAACGATCACGAACTGTACCGGATCCAGGAACGCACCTATGCTCCAGGGAACCGGTCCTCCCACAAGCAAGGACCAGCGGCACGTATCTACCCCTCGGTTTTTCGTGATCAGCGGTACGCCGTACCGCCGGACCAGGTTGCGGAACGCCAGCTCTACCAATCGAACCAAAAGGACGTCTGCTACATCCCGTAGGGCACGCGCGGCATGCAGGCCTCGATCCTTGCCGAGCAAAAGGCGGATGCCCGTGCGAAACTCATACGCGGCTTTGAAGTTATGGAGCGTCGGCAAGGGATCGCGCGCCCCCTCGAGCAATTCGTCCAGCTCTTCGGCCAGCGCGTCGCGGTCGGGAAGGACACGCAGTTCGAGGGCATCCACCAGATCGTCGAACATCCCCGGATTGCTGCAGAGCATCTGGTAGAGCATCTCGGTGTAGGCGCAAATGTCGAGCACGACTTTCATCGCCTCGGGGTGGAGGCGGAAGAGCTCCCACAGTGCGCCTCTGGCCCCCATCGCTCGACTCGCCACCTCCAACCGAGCAAGCGTGCGATCAGGGTCAGGATACCTGGCCAACTCGCGCAAGAGCCGTGGTGCCACAGCCGCCATTTGATGGCGACACCGGAGACTGGACAGAAACGGCACCGGCTCGCTCGCCAACCGGACCAGTTGGCGGTGAGCGCCGTGAGGGTCCTGGAATCCGTACTTCCCCAGCACCTCGATGATTCGGTCCGGATCAGGCTCCGTGTCCAGAACAAGCTCACTTTCTGGTGCCACTACCTCGTCGAGGCGACCACGGAACGCATCCTGCAAGAGGTAGCTGAGAATCCGCCGGTTGCCAGCAGTGACGCGGCGAAGCTCGCTGAGAAAAGCACTTGCGACCCGCTCGTCGTCTCCCTCATAACCCATCTTCCGCGCAAGCACAGCCAGCTCGCGGGGATCAGAGGGCAGCTCGTGGGTTTGACGGTCCGCATAGAGCTGCAATCGGTGCTCAACCGTACGGAGAAAACGATAGGCGTGTTCCAAACTCTGCCGCTCCTCGGCCGTCAGGCAACCGGCCTGTTCCAATGCGCACAGGGCGCGGATCGTGTTACGTTCGCGCAGCTCCGGAACCGCCGCACCGTGCAACAACTGGAGGAACTGGACGACGAATTCGACGTCGCGGATCCCCCCGCTGCTCAACTTCACGTCTCGGGGCACCCCGTCCATCACCGCACTCCGTTCCTCGATCCGCTTCTTGATCAGCTTGATCTCGGCAATCTGTTCGGCGGCAAGATAGCGGCGGAAAACCAGAGGCTGCAGCATCTGCAAGAAAGAACGGCCCAACCCAAGATCTCCTGCGCAGGGCCGCGCTTTGATCATGGCCTGAAGTTCCCACGTGCGCCCCACGGTCTGGTAGTAGGCCATCATACTGTTAAGAGAGCGCACCATTGCCCCCACCCGACCGTCCGGACGAAGTCGCAGATCGACCCGATACACGTAGCCGTCCGACGTGTAGGAGGTCAATAGGCGAACCGTTCGAGCGGCAACGCGGCGCCAGAACTCCTCGCACGCTACCTGCCGTGCACCGTCGGTGAATCCATCCTCGTCATAGAAAAAGATCAGGTCGACATCGGAGCTATAATTCAGTTCTTGTCCCCCTAGCTTACCCATCCCCAGCACACAGATCCTGCCCACCTCCCCCGACTCTGTGCGCGGCACACCGTAATTCTCCGTGCACTGGGCAACCGACCAGTCCAGAGCCGCGCCGATGAGGAGATCGGCAAGGTCCGACAGCTCCCGCGTGGTTTGCTCCAGTGAATACCTGCCGAGCAGATCCCAGAACCCGATGCGAACAATATGCCGATGTCGGGTGCGACGGAGCACCCGCAAAACGTCCTCCTCGTCGGCATCTGCCCCTAGCGTCTCCTGCAATTCGCCCCGCAGCCTGTCATACCCGAACCGCTCCCCCTCACTCTGCAAAAGCCACTGCGCAAGCCCAGGATCGCAGACGAGCTGGTCCGCGATGTACTGGGAGCTGGAAATCACCCAGAGGAACTCGTCCAGGTGATCGATGAACTCGCCCGCAGTGAAATCACGAACGCAATGCTGGCAGACCGCAGGGAGCACCCGGCCCAGGTTGGTCAGCCCTCGATCGGGGTCCGGTAAGCGGGCCATGATGGCTGCGATGCGATCGAGCATGCGACGTGCAACTTGCCCCCCTCCGACGACATCCACAAGAGCGGTCAGGATCTGCACTCCGCGCTGGGGATCGACCACCCTCGCCCGAGCTAAGGATTCCGCGACACGGCCCGGTCGCTCGGCCAGATCATCGAGGTTGATCCGGTTGGACATCAGATCCGCAATCCCAGACGCGGCCAATCAATTCGCGCCAGTCGCAGGCTCAGCAAGTAGCTCCACAGGAAGGTATCGCTCGATCTCGGTCGTTCCGATCAAAGTCGTCGGCGTCGCCGCTGTGACCAGAACATTCACGAACTTGCCCACCAAACCCGGCGTGCCGTCAAACACAACGATCCGATCATCATGGGTCCGGCCCGCAAGCTGTAGAGTGGAACCATCCCGGGAGCGAGCGGCCGGACTGGGGCCGTACACGAGCACCTCGAACACTCGCCCGATCAACGCCTGGTTCTGGGCCAGGCTAATGGCGTTCTGCACAGCCAGCAACTCGTTGTTCCGACGACGCTTTATCTCTTCCGGCACATCGTCCTGAAGCCGCTCGTAAGCCTTCGTACCAGGACGGGGACTGTACTTGAAGACAAAACAGTTCTTGTACCGCACCCGTCGGACCAGCTCGCAGGTCGCCTCGAAGTCCTCCTCCGTTTCGCCACAGAAGCCAACGATGAAGTCACTCGCCAGAGCTGCGTCGGGCACGTACTCGCGCACACGATCCACCATCTCCAGGTACTCTTCTACCGTGTAGCCCCGCTTCATCCGTTTGAGAACCGCGTTCGAACCCGACTGCGCCGGCACATGAAGATACGGGCTCACACGGGGCAGATCGCGCACCGCTTCCAGCAGGTCATCCGTCATGTCCCGCGGGTAGTTGGTCACGAACTTGATCCGGCGCAACCCCGGCAGGTCGTGGATCGCCGCCAGCAAGTCCGACAACCGAGTAACCCGTCCGTCGCCGTGCCTGTACCGATAACTGTTTACCGTCTGACCAAGCAAAGTGATTTCGACGCAGCCCCGATCCACCAACCGCTTGCATTCCTCATAAATCGCCTGCGGCGGCCGGCTCTGCTCGGGCCCACGAACCGAAGGCACAACGCAGAACGTGCAAAACTTGTCGCAGCCCATCATGATCCGCACATAGGCCTGGAAACCACCTGTGCGGAAACGGGCAAGTCGATCGGGATCGTATTCCTCAAACGTTTCGAAGCTCTCTTCGATGCGAGAGCGAGGCCCCGCGTTGCGGGGCAGACTGACAGCAAGCTGACGCCGACGCTCGTACTCCACCTGCTCAACCAGGTCAGGAACGCGATGAAGCTGCCCTGGTCCCGCTACCAGGTCCACGTGCGGTGCGCGATGAAAGATGAGCTTCTGGTCCTTCTGCGCCATGCAACCGATCACGCCGATGATCAAGTCCGGCTGCCGCCGCTTGCGGTGCTTGAGACGCCCAAGAGCGCTGTAGACCTTGTCCTCGGCGTGCTGGCGCACACTGCACGTGTTGAAGAGGATCACGTCAGCGTCCTGGATCCGCGGCGTCAGTTCGTAGCCGCGCTCCTGTAGCGCGGCCGCCACAAACTCGCTGTCCAGGACGTTCATCTGGCAGCCGAGGGTCTCGATGAACAGCTTTTTGCGCCCGCTCTTCGTGTCCACGGAATGCCTCACGCCTTCCTACTCCAAGAGGTGTCGCGCGCTCCCTTTGATTCTACGAGCCCAGACCACAGGCGCATAACGAGCATCTCCCCTTCCAGGCTCGTCCTCGCCGCAACCCTACCACCGGCCCGCGCCGACATGGGCTCCAACAGGAGCACCGCGGAGCAACCCGTCTCCCGAACCCCCAGCGGTCGCGCTCCCCACGTGCCACGCGAAAACGGGAGCCCCGCTGCTCGGTCGGCCCCTGGCCGCGCGATTTCAGCTATGCTCCCTGGTCAGGACCATCACCGCTCATCCGGTCCCCGATGGCAACACGGTAGCCCCGCACGAACTCGGCCGCCGACATCCTCCTCCGACTCTCCGGCTGAACCTCCTCCAGTCTCACCCGCCCGAGGCCCGCTTGAACCAGCAAAGCGGGCTGGACCTCCACGACTGTACCTGGCGGTGCATCCGAGCCTTCCGCAGCGGCAACGGAAGCCCTCCAGACGAGCAATTTCACCGGCTTCCCCCCGGCGCGGAGCACCCGCGTGTAACAACCGGGCCAGGGGTTAAAAGCACGAACCTGCCGAGCAATCTCCTCCGCCGACCGCTGCCAGTCGATCCTGCCATGCTCCTTTCTCAGACGGGGAGCCTTCCGGTACCTGCCGGGAGGCTGGGGTTGGGGACGCAGTTCCCCTGTCACGTAACCACGAACCGCCGCGGGGATCATCTCGGCAGCAAGAGCCGCAAGCCGCTCCAGCAACTCGCCCGCCGTTTCGTCCGGGCCGATTACAACACGACGCTGCAGAACAATCCCGCCCGCGTCCACCCTCGGCGTCATCTCGATAATGGTCGCCCCGCTTTCGGATTCCCCATGGTAAATCGCCCAGTTCACCGGCGCAGCTCCCCGATAGGCGGGCAACAGCGACGCATGGATGTTCAGGCTGCCTAAACGCGGGATCTTCAACAGGTCGGCCGAGAGGATTTGACCGTACGCGGCCAGGACGAACAAATCCGGCTCCGCTTTGGCAATCCGGGCCACGGACTCGGGCGCGTTCACATCGGCCGGCTGGTATACCGGCACCCCACGGCGCTCGGCTTCCAGGCGGATTTCGTGGGGCAGGATCTGGCGTCGCCGCCCCTGAGGTTTTTCCGGCTGCGTCACCAGGAGAACAATCGTGTAGCCATCGTCGAGCAAACGGCGGAACGACGGTAGCGCAAACCTGCCGGTTCCGAAGAAAACGACTCGGACCTGCTTGGGTTCAATCGATTGACCGGGCTCCGCCACCGCCGTCCGTAGCCTCCGGGGTCTTCGTCATCAGCTATACGCAGCTTCCACCTGGGCGAGCGCCTCACGAAGCTGCGCGTCGGGTGGGATAACTCCCTCCCGCTGAAGCGCCCGATACTCCCTTTCGAGCTGGCGCAACTGGGGAAGCAGTTTGCGCTTCTGCAAGGGAAGCATCCTGTCGATGAAGAGGATCCCCCTCAGATGGTCCCACTCGTGCTGGATTACCCGAGCCGGGAGGTCGGCACATTCGACTTCGAAGATCTCACCAGACAGATCCATCGCTCGAACCCGAATCCGCTCGGGACGGACAATCTCCGCATAGATACCGGGAAAGCTCAGGCAGCCCTCCTCGCGAGTGCACTGCCCGCTGCGGTCCAGGATCTCCGGGTTGATAAACACCCGATCCTTGTTCTCACCGAACGGATCAGCCGCGTCCGCAACAACGAAAAGCTGCACCGGAACCCCGACCTGGTTTGCGGCAAGCCCGACCCCGGGAGCTTCGTGCATCAGGCGGAGCATCTCCTCCGCTAAACGGCGCACCTGGTCGGTAACCCGTTCAATCGGCCGAGCTACTCGCCGAAGCGCCGGATGTGGGTATTTGACAATCTCCATCCCAAGCCCTCTCTTCAAGCGGAACGCGGTTGCGCGCCAGTTCTTGGCCACACAATTCTAGTATGCAGGGATTCCTTACTGAGCGAAACATCGCCACCACGTAGCGGGCACCACCACGCCCAGCGGGCTCCCCCCAGGTGTGTTCACATGCACTCGGCCCACGCCCCTATCTCAGGCAGACGCAGGCTCGATCTCTTCCCTCCTTACGACGACCGTGCCCTCACGATGGGTGAGCTCCCGGAACAGATCCATCAGTCGCTCTGTCACAGGACCGCGTCGGCCGGTACCGATCTTCCGCCCATCCACCTCCACCACCGGCACAAGCTCTCCCATGGTCCCCGTGCAGAACATCTCGTCGGCCCGGTACACTTCCGTCAAGCTTATATCCCTTTCTTCGCACGGGATGCCGTGAGCCTTGCAGAGTTCCAGGACAGTTCCGCGTGTGATTCCTTCCGGACACGCCACCGGTCGCGGGGTTGCAACCACGCCCCGGTGGACGATAAACACGTGGGTCGCGTTCGTCTCCGCAACGAAACCGCGGTAATCGAGCATTAACGCATCATCCACCCCGGCAGCATTTGCTTGAATCTTCGCCAGAATCGACTGGATCAAGTTGGCGTGATGGATCTTCGGGTCAAGGCAGTCGGGTGGAAACCGTCGAATCGTGCTCGTGATCAACCGGATGCCGCTCTTGTCGTACACAGGCGGCTTGAACTCGGCGAGCACAATCAACGTCGGCCCGGACTGGTTCAACCTGGGATCCATGCCCGAAGTGATCTTAACCCCCCGTGTCAACGTGAGCCGGATGTGCACGCCGTCATACATGCGATTGGCAATCAGCGTCCTGCGGATCTCCGCCGTGATCTCCTCGTGTGACGGGATCTGCGTGAATGCCAGAGCCAACGCGGAGCTCCGCAGTCGATCGAGGTGTTCGGTCAGCTTGAAGATCCTACCCTCGTACAGCCGCAGACCCTCCCATACCGCATCGCCCCCCTGCACTACGGAATCGAACGGGCTGATTCCCGCTTTCTCGCGTTCGTACAGAACGCCGTTGATATTGATCAGGATATTGCGATTCCTCGGATCAAACCGCTGTAGCATCGCCTTGCCCCCTGCCCCACCCTACAGGATGGCCCATTCTCACAACCGGACCCGAGAGAGCGGCAAGAACAGACGAAACGCGTGTCCTCGTGACCTGTGCCCGGCCGCTACCCCCGATCCTGTTCTGCCGCCTACGACGGTCTAATGGACAGCCTGCACCTCGTCCGTTTGGCTGTCCTGTCGAGCTCTGATTCGATGAGGGTAGAGAAGCTGGTAGTACACGGTGCACTGTTCCAACAACGGCTTCAGATGCTCGGGCAAGGGTTCCGTCCGCGGCCGGTACGGTTGGAACCCTGTGGTCTTCTCCACGGCGTCGTACCAGTATTTGGCCCAAACACCGTCGGTGGGACGTAATCCCGGCGGCCAGGACAGCATACAGTCCAGGAAGGGCACTCCGAGGCGGGCGCAGAGCTGCTCGAGCACGCCGCGGGGGTCGAGGAGAAGATCACGCGCGTCGATAATAGGCGGAACTTCACCGGTCAACTCGCACACCTGCTCGAAGATCTCGGCCAGTTGCGGAAACCCGGTATCCCGCAGTCTGGGATTCGGCGTCTTCTTATGGAGCGAGAGCAACACCTCGCGCGGATCTCGAATCAGGAACGCATGGAACACGTCCCGAAACCAGGTCCGGTCAATCTCCGGGAGCATGTGGTGGCTCATGTGCTTCTGGTAGAAGATCCGCTTGCCGTCCGGGATCGGCCCGGTGAGGTGCGCGATCACTTTCCGCCAGTCGGTTTCGTGGTGCGCTATCACCTCTTCCCGGCCCGGATGAGCGGCCCCGGTGGCCAGCAAGTAGTAGGCGTAGAAGGGCTCATCGATGACCGTTGTGTCCGGGCGGTTGCCCCAGGAACGCATCAATGCCGTCGACACGTTCCGAGGCCCGGACCAAACGGCCAAACGGATGCCGTGGCCCCCCGCAGACCGTGGTGTCATTGGGATGTTCCTTGATCGGACTGATCGGACCGGTCGGGCTGATCGGACTGATCAGCCTGATCGGACTGATCGGACTGATCCGACTGATCGGACTGATCGGACTGATCCGACTGATCCTCCTTTGCGAAATGCTCTGGCCCCTTCAGGGCGTTGCTCAGCTCCGTGCCACTGATGATCGCTACCAGGCCCTTGTTTTCCGTTTCCACGGTTGCGTACCACTTCTCATCGCCCGCAGACGCTCCGACCCGAAGCACGTAGCTGGTTCCATCCTTCAGACGGAGGTTCACTTTGAGGGCCGGACTGTCGAGCTCGTACTCCTTCTTGAAATCGCCCTGGTACTGGGCGTACCGGTCTGCCTTGAGAGTCGACAGGAACTGGACGAAGTCTCGTACCCGCTGGGTGTCCAGTTCGAAGCTAGCCCCGGCCTTCAACGTCCATTTCTTCAGGTCCTCCCCCTCAGGCTCCTTGTACTCCAGCTCCAGCGTCGGTCCCTGTGCGTAGGCGATGGCCATCTCCGTTACGTCGTCCACGGTGAACTTCAGCAGTGTCCGGTCACGCAACTCCGCCGTTAGCAGATCGACAATCCGCTTCTGGAGGCCGAATACGAGGTTTTCATCGCCTAACTTCGCGTAGTACTGCTCGGTGTCGTTCTCGACCTGCTTCCCAACAAGCAGGACATGCTGCGTCTTCTTCTCCGAGTCCTTATCTTCTTCCGCTTTCTCTTTATCCTCCTCGCTGCTTGCGTTCTCCTCGTCTTCGCTCTTGAGCGTCACGGTGCAGCGGATCGCGGGCTTGTCCAAACCGTACTTCGCCAGGTCCACGTCCCCCTCAGCATAGAACTTCGCCGCGTCCAGGTTGGACAGATCCCACAGGATGTCGTCCACTGCGGTGGTATCAGCCGGCGCCTCCACCGGGCTTACCAGGAACCACTTGTCGGTTTCGATCGATCCGTCCTTCACCTTGCGTTTCTCGAGACGGAACGTCTGGCCGTCGCGATAGACCGCCAGCGATACGACGTCTGGCCTGGAGAAGCTCAACACACGGCGTGTCCGATAGGCAAGGTAGCTCTGACGCACCCTTTCCCACACGGAATCGGCGGCAACCGCCAGAACTGTGGACTCTTCGCCCCGTCGAACGTAAACGAGCCCCTTCTCCTTGTCATACTTGCCGATCGCCACGACCACCGGAGTGCCCTTCGGTTTGGGCTTCTCCCCGGCCTTTTTCTCCTCGTCGCCCTCTTCTTCCAACCCGTTCTTGTAGGCCCGGATCACGACGGTCGGCTTCTCCAGGCTGTAATCGGCCAGCTTGGCGTTGTCGAGAAACTCCCGGATCCGCATGTCGTCGAGGGTCTGGATGAGCTGTTCGACGGACTCGCGGTGAGCCTCGATTTCGACCGGTTCGTAGATCTTCCAGTCGAAATCGGGCTTGGCGAGCACGATTTTGCTATCTCCCTGGACGATCTCGATGTAGTCCACGTCCGTCACCGCCAGGTCGACCACGTCATGGCTGCGGAGGTCGTTCGCGGAGACATTCAATCGATCGAGCACACCGGCGTTGACTGCCACGACGTAGTTCATGCCGCAAAGTCTGGCGTACACCTTCTTCTGCGTCTTGCCCTCCTGTTTCTCTTCGAAGGTCTTGCCGAAGGCAACGTCCTCGAAGACCTTGCGTTCTTTCTCCTCCTCGTCCTCGTCGCCGCCCGACACCGTGCGCCCCACTCGCACGACGAGTTGAGGCTTATCTAGCCCGTATTTAGCCAGTTCGTCCTCGGTCAGGTCCTCGTCAACGAAGCCCTCTTCGGAGACGGAAGTGTCGTACAACTCACCGATCAACGAGCGGATCTTGTCCCCGTCGGCCTTGTCGCGGACGGGCTCCACGAGCATCCATTGGTCCTCGTCCTCCTCCTTTTCGGCCAGCATCCGTTCGCCGGAGCGTTCGAGGGCGAACGCGACCGCATCCCAGCGGTTGGTGGCGATCAGCCGCTTCTGTTTGAAATCGACGAGCTCTTTGTCGATGCTCGATATGCTGTACTTGGAAACGACGAACACCTCGTCCTTACCCTCGACCATCACGTACCAACCTTCCTCGTCCGCCGTTTGGCTGCCGACGAGCAAGGTGACCTCGTGCTTGTCGCCATCGTCGATGTAAGCGAGGGTGACCTTCCGCTTGGGCTGATCGAGGCCGAACTCGACCAGCTTTTCTTTAGTAGCCTTGAGCTGTGCACCTTCTTCCTCACCGGGGATGGATTTCTTCGTCAATTGCTTGATGTCGAAGGCGATGTTGCGAACGGCGGTCCGGTCGGCGAGCACGTTGACCGGTTCCACAAGGACCCAGCGGTCGTTCTGCTTGTCGTACTGGAAGCGGAGGGTCTGCCCATCCTTGACAAGCGTGATTTCGGTGACGTCGTCGACGCTGATATTTCGCAGTTCCGGGAACACACGCTGGGCAACCTGGCGTTCCTCGGAAGCGGTTGGGTAGAGGGAACTGAGGATAGTTGCCAGGGCCAGTAGCCCAATCAGCACGCTCCCCAACACCAGCGGTGTCTTCCCAGTCATGGCGACCTATCTCTCCGTGGCATTCTTCAACTGGTCGGTTTACCTATTGGTGACGGACCGCAGTCGCAGTGCGACGTTCAGCTCAATTGGCTCCGCTCTAGTTACTGTGTCTTTTGGCTTCGGAAACCGTTTGACACGGGTTATTCGCCGGCGAGAGCCGGCTCGCCGGCAGCGCGCCCCCTGCCGATACTCATCGCATAGCCCAGGGCCACGATCCAGATGATGATCGGCAGCGCAGCCGCTCTCAGCGTCGTGGTCACCACGACGTCGCGATCCTGGATGAGCATGGCGGCCAGCCCACCGTATAGGCCAATCCAGATCAATGCCATAAGCAACGGCACCCAGGCACGCCAGATGCGTTCGGTTCGCACCACCCACACCATGCCACCGATCACAATCGCCGCCCCCAGTAACGCAAAGCAGGGCTCGAAGATGAGCTGGACGTACTGTCCGCGGTCGACGCTGAGCACCACCGCCTTGCGTTTCTTGGGTGGGATTCCGAGGTCCTCCACTCTTCCGCCCAGCCAGTTCACGGCGTTCAAGAGGAAGTAGAGGTTGGTTGAGCGGGCGCCGGTGAGCACATTGCAAGCAAGCGTCGCATCCCCGACAACGATCATGAATGGAACGCCTGATGGCGGGCTTCCGGGCGTTGGCTGTCCCTGCTCGTTTTGATACTCGACCGCCACGGCGAGGGTTACCGGGCCTGGCGTGTCGTTGGGTCCACCGGGAGCAAGGGGAGACTGATCATAATCCGCTTCCGCCCAGGCGAGGGGATCGCGGCCATTGGTGGTCAGCAAGCCTGTAGCTTTGTAAGGGGAGGAATTGTTCGAATCGCCCCCGTCGGTGGACTGGTCGTCCAGAGTTTTCACTTCGCGAGCGGCTGCCACGAGCACCGTTTCCCCGGACAACGGCTTCAAGAGCTCGTGAGCCGACTGCCGGGGCGGAATGGGAACCAGGATCTCGTACACACTGCCGATCGCCGCGGTCCGATCGATGACCAGGTTGTTGCCCAATTCGACCTGAAAATCCTTAAGCAGCGCGTTAAGACCAAGATCCGCCGGGACTCCAAGCCGGAGCTCAGCCGGGCTATCAACCAGGATGAAGAGTCGGGCCGTGGGCTTCCCATCGCTGTCCTTGCGATCGAGGTAATCGCGCAACCGCTGGAGCTCTTCTGTGGTGAATTCACTACGCGGCCGCGCGATCACCACCACATCGGCATCGTTGGGAACTTCCTGGCTGGTGAGGTTGAACGTATCCACCTCCATGTGTTGTTTTTCCAGCTCGTCGCGCAGGATCCCGATCCCCTCGACGCTGCGGGGATCGCGATCGTCCGGGTCCAGCTCGCCGTGCCCGCGCACGAAGTAGATCTTGGTCTTGCGCGCTTCCCGTAGGGCGCGGATGGTTGAGGTGATAGCGTTCTCACCGTTGAACTCGTCCTCTGTGCTGGTAAACCCACCGGCAAGGGGGTCGAGTGTTGCCCTGGTTTCAAACAACTCGTTGTCACGGATTACCTTGTGTTGTGCGTCTGCCCCCTCACCGTAAATCACGAGCACGCCGGGAAGAGACCCTTCTAGGTCCGGATAACGGCGGAGCAACTCCTGCGCCTTAAGTCGTTGCTCCAGGTAATCGACCACCTCATAATCGAACATCCGGGGATTGACAGCTTTGTAGAGTTCCAGCAGCGTTTCCAATTGGGAGCGACGTCTCCCCATCGGATACAGCACTACCACCCGAACGGGGCGTTCCAGCTTTTTCAGGTGGTTTACAGTAACGTCGCTCAATGTGTAGGCCCCCTCCTCGGTCCAATCCGCCGGCCGCAGTCCGATCAGGTAACCGTACTGTGCGACGAGCAGGTTGAGCACAACTACGATGCCACCGAGGAAACAGACGACAAGGGCAAAGTTGTAGGTAACAAGGGTCTGACGAACGATCGGGTCGCGGCCGCCGTACTTCTGGTTAACGTTTAGAAGGACCACGAACCCTAGGAGGCCGAGGATCATCCCCCCCACGCCGGCCCAGAATGGCCAGGTGCGCGGATTGAACCCTTCTTCCTGCCAGTAACCGTAAATCAGGAAGCCAAGTCCTGCCGCGAACAGTGCCAACCCTACGATTGCTCCCACGATCGTCGCTACAACGACCGTCTGGGGAGTTAGTTGCAGTTGTTTTTCTTCTCCATTAACCGGATCCGCGCTCATGGTTTCCTCCACACCAGCGCTGGCACTGTCGGTCGCAACTGTGTGTGCTTGTCTGAACCAACGTCGGCTGGCTAGGAAGCCCGACGCAATTCGACGACCTTCACTGCCAGGTATACCATGAAGGCCGCCACACTCAGGTGGTAGAAGAAGTAGACCGGATTCACGCGGCCCGCCCCGAGCTCGTACAGGTGAGGCAGCACCGCGACGTGCTTGAGGAGGTCAGCTACTTTCGAGAAGGTAATGCTGTTCTGAGCATAGTAGTAGAACACGAAGGTGGAGAACAAGCCCAGGAGCACGGCGAAGGTGGCCATCGCCGCCACAACCTGGCTGCGCGTCGCAGCCGAGCAGAGCAAGCCGATCGCAACGAACATGGCCCCCACACTGAGCACCCCCAGGTAGGTGGCCACAACCGGCCAGAGTTCGAATTCATACTCCGCGAAGAACCGCAAGCGGAGCAGGTAGAGCACCGACGGAATCTGCAGGAAGGCGTAGAACAGGAACGCGGCGAAGTACTTACCGAGGACATACTCCACTACCCGAATCGGCGCCGTCAGCGCCACCTCGATGGTGCCCGACCGTTTTTCCTCGGCTATAAGCCGCATGGTTATGGCCGGGACGATGAAGAGCATGGCCAGCCAGAACCAGAGGTTCCAGGCGACGAACGAGACCACCGGGCTGGCTTCGCCAGCCGTCTCGACCCGGAATTGCTGGAGCTGGGTGACCAGGTCCCAGAAGTTGATGGTGTCGACCACGACAACACCGGCTAAAACCGAGTAGGCCAGGGCGGAGGAGAAGTAGGAGAGTAGTTCACGATCCATCGTCAGAACCGTCCGCCAGCTCACCAGGTAGGCGATCCAGCGGAGAAAAACGAGCCCTCCCAGGATTGCGGCGGCCCAGATCGCGCCTTTGCCGAAAAGCACCGCCCGTTCGAGTTCCCGGCTGGCCCCTAGCCCCCACAAGATGCCGCCCACGATGGCAAGGATCAGAACCAGGGCTGTCCCCCAAATCGTGGGGCCGCTCAGAGTAGCATCGGCCAGGATGTCGCCGAACGCGGGCTTTTCCGGGATGCGTACGTGGGCTGGTTCGTGAACCTGCTCTAGCCGCTTTTCTTCGCTCACGAGGGTCATTGCAACCTCCTACCAGCCACCACACGAACAAGCTCGTCCATTTGTCCCCCCTTGCCCACCATTACTCCTCAGAACGCACGACCGTCTCGACGAACTTGTCTTCGAGCGTCTCACTCTTCATTGCGAGATGGCGCAACTTGTAACCGTTTTGCACCACGGTTTGCGCGATGCTGTCACGGGGGTCTGCATCGCCATCGAGCACGATCTGGAACCATCCCTGCTCTCGGGCTACAACACGGCGTACCCCCGGCAACTGCTCCAGGCTCGTGCGTAAGCGGTCGACCGGGCTACCATTGACAGCCACCTCCAGCTCCACGACCCGCGCGCCGCGCAGGCGGTCCAGGTAGTCATCGAGGACGATCTGGCCGCGGTGGATGATGATTACGCGCTGGCAGAGCATTTCGACCTCGGGCAGAATGTGCGTCGACAGAAGCACGGTGTGGTGCTCGCGCAGCTCTCGAATGACCGCACGCGTTTCCCGCACCTGGATCGGGTCAAGCCCCACAGTGGGTTCGTCGAGAATGAGGATGTCTGGATCATGGATCAGGGCGTCGGCCAACCCCACGCGCTGCCGATACCCCTTCGACAGCGTGCCACACAGCCGCCGCCGCATCTCTTGCAACCGGCACCTTTCCAGGACGTAATCGACGCGTTGACGACGCACGCTCCGGGGGATGCCCTTCAGACGCGCCCGGTATTCCAGGTACTCCTCCACGCGCATTTCGCCGTAGAGAGGCACGTTTTCCGGGAGGTAACCGATGTGGCGCCGTGCATCGAGGGACTCTTCCATGACGTTGTGGCCCGCCACCCAAACCTCCCCGCTTGTGGCAGGCAGGAATCCGGTGATGATGCGCATCGTGGTTGTCTTGCCTGCCCCGTTGGGACCCAAAAACCCAACAATCTCGCCTTCACCGACGTCGAACGAGATGCCATCGACCGCGCGCACCGGCCCGAAGACGCGAACAAGGTCTCGAACGGAGATTTTCTCGGCAGCACTCATCGTGCCTCACCCCCTGGCTTTTGGGCACGACCCAGATCACAGAGCCCCGGTTCCGCCCCAATCGGCTACACCGGCAGGTTCCGCCGATTCTCTACGTCTGACTCTCCCCGGTCGTTGGCGACTGCGCCAGGGAAAAGGTCGTCTGACCGAATACGCACGGCGGCCTGACTTCGGAGGCCAAAGCGCACGCCGCCAGCCGCCGCGAAAGGCACCACTGGTAGGTTTTGTCCGCCCGTGCCAACTATACCGATGGATGCACCGTCCGTTAAGTATATGGACAACCGACTTCGGTAGCTAGCGGCTCCCCGATGTGGCCCCCGCTCCTGGCCGTCGCTATCCGCGTCCCCGGCAGATCTCCGCGTTGACGGTTCGGATAGGCCTTCTTAGCATTGGGGTGGAACACGTCATCACCGGTGTTCCGATCCAGGGATTCAGGCGGCGACATCGTCCGAAGATCGGTCGCATGACGAAGGTAGTTCCCCCTGCAGAACAGCGGCGTGGTACGGAGCCCTGGGGTTCCCCCGTCCTGAACACCTCATCGTGGGTTCTTTCTCTGGTTTTGCACGTAGGCTTGCTTGCCCTGCTTGGGACCGTCTCCTGGGTCACCATACAGGCCACACCCGAGCGGCAGCTTCGCGTGGGGATTGTGGTCAAAGAAGGCGACGAAACTGGTGACTCGTACCGGACCGAATCCAACGTACTCCGGCCCCAACCGGAGTCGGTTGAGGAGGTGCCGTTCCAGCCGGTCGAGCTCCCAGAGACGACGCCAACGGCGGCGGTGGCGGAGGTTCCGGCAGTCGACTTGGCCCCCATCGGCGTGGTAGGTGCTCCTGTGGGGGGCTCGACCGAAGCGACGGTTGTGCCTGTACCGGGCCCTTCGACAGGAGCACCTGCTCGGGCCAGCTTCTTCAAGGCGGAGGCCTGGGGACAGAGGTTCGTGTTCGTGATCGATCGGTCTGGCTCGATGGCAACGAACAACGCACTCGGGGTCGCCAAACAGGAGCTCCTCCGCGCCCTCAACGCCCTTCCGCCCCATGTGCAATTCCAGGTGGTTTTCTACAATCTGAACGCAGACCCGCTCCCGATGAACCAGGGCAGGTTGGTGTATGCCGAAGAAAGTAGCAAGCAGCAAGTGCGCGAGCTCCTGAAGACGATTGCTCCAGCAGGCGGGACGGACCATCTCCCCGCACTCCGCCTCGCCCTGGTCCGGCTGAAGGCAGACACGGTCTTTTTCCTGACAGACGCGGACGAAATGACGCTGAAGGATGTGGAAGAGGTGACGAGGTTGAACACCCAACATGCGACGATCCATGCTATCGAGTTCGGCTTGGGACCAGACCTTGATGAGAGCCCCGCGCTGCGTGCGCTGGCCGAGCGGAATGGGGGTACGTACCGCTACGTGGACACCACTCGCTTCAGCGAAGTCCTCGGACCCTCCAGGAACTGACCCCCGGTCTAGACGACTCCCAGGTCCGAGTAGTCGCCCCCTTTGCAGGCGCATAGTCCCCCTGGCCAGCTTTCTTGTCCTGCTGTTCGTCCTTCTCCTGTCCTCCACTGCCAGCCTGTATGCAGATGCAGTTCGTCTTCGTAACGGGATCCTTTTGAAGGGCGAAATCGCAGACATGGACCAGGCACTGTTGTACATCCGGCAGGGGGGACGGGTGCACTCGGTGAAGAGGTCCGAGATCGTCTACATTGAGGTCGAGTACCTCGAAGCGCACCGGCGTGGCCTGGAAGCTCTCGCGGCCGGCAAACTCCTGGAGGCGGTCGACCACCTCGAAGACGCCGTCCGCCTCGAGCATCGACCGTGGCTGCGCCGTCGGGCCTACGGCAGCTTGCTCCGCG
>JALSID010000154.1 GCA_026981825.1 Planctomycetota bacterium | reverse complement strand
GGGTCTATGTGACCAACACGAAGAACGGAGTGCCCACGAACCGGTGGATCCTCGATCTGGACGACAACTTCCGCCGCAACGCCGGTGACCTGATCATCAATGAATCGCCGCCGCTCGGTGGCCGGAAGAGGCCGGTAGCTGCGGACTGGAACGCTCGAGGCACCGGCAAGATCGGCATCTTCAAGATCAATCCTCGGGAACGGGAGGCCGAGTGGATGCTGGATGTGGATAGGGACGGCCGGTTCGAGCCGCCCCCCACCGGAACTCCTGGTATCCCCCTGGTCGATCAGGACATTTTCTACCGGTTCGGGGATCGCCGCTCAGAACCGGTGGTGGGCAATTTCGATCCACCTCCGCAAGGCAGCAAGCAATCGACGATTCCCGTGGTCACGGAAGACCCGGGCAACGGTCCTCGGCGGGCCTACCGGTTGCCGCTTGCCGATGAGCCGATCCTCCTGGCCGCGGACATCTCCAACCCACGTGATCGCGACTGGTACGTGTTCCGTGCGCCGGTGAGCGGTCGGATCGCGGTTGACGTGACGACACCGATGAGCCCCCTCGATCCGATGGTCCTGGTTCGCCAGGGAAGGAAAACGATCGCGCGGAACGGGAACTTCAAGGGGACGGTGGACAGTCACGTGGAGTTCCAGGTCAGGAAGGGACGCACCTATCGCATACTGGTCCGACCCCAGCGGGGCACCACCGGGTCGTATGTGCTGCAGGTTGAGTACCTGAAGCCGGCTCGGGATGACCACGGCGGTCGGTTTGCCAATGCGACGGTGCTCGAGCGAATAGACTTCGGTGACCATACGATGTTTCTGGGCACCGGCACCACGGAGCGGGCACGCGACCGTGACATGTTCATCCTGGACATCGATCGAGCCGGCGAGTACCGCATCAGCATCGACAACCTCACGGTTGGATTCCACTCGGTAGTCACGCTGTTCGATGCTGGCCGCAACCGTCTTGTTCGCTTTGACACTGCTGAGCCGAGCGATCCGACCAAGCCGAACGAGGTGACGCTTCGCCTGGAAACGGGACGGTATTACGTGCTCGTCGAGGGACATGCGGGCCTGCGCGGGGAGTACGAGCTGATCGTGGACGAAGCGGTGGCCGACATCCTGGACGACATGATCTGATACGCTAACGCGATCGTTCCCCACGCCACCGCAGACTGGCGGTGGCGTTTTTCTTTTGTGTCCGCAGATTGGCCCCCTTCTCGATGGGTGGCGTTGTGTCCGAGGGGGGCATCAGATGGCGTTTGCCTGGCATGAGTGCTGAATGGCGCAGCATGGCGGGCGCTGGTTCCGGTTGTATCGCCGATTTGAGGGGCGCTGGCTACATGGGCCGCAGGACAAGGACGTGGGTCATGCCGAGGGGCAGTTGCACACGCGCGGCCAGACGGGCTTCTGTGCCCCAAAGGTGATCCAGAACCGTACGAAGGGGCGTGGGGACCGGCTTACCCACGTCGCTACGGCCCGGGCGGGCGAAGAGTTTCCTGTAGGCCCAAAGGGGGACGGTGAGCAGGGTATTGAAGCGTGTCCAGTAGATCGGTTGCAGGCGGGCGGCGCGAACGACGCGGACCAAGTCCGGGGCATCGTAGCGACGTATGTGCTGCAGGTGGCGGTCGTGGTGGCTGTAGGCAGCGGCATACGCGGGGGTCGTGAGGATCAACAGCCCACCTGGCTTGAGAACGCGGCGGACTTCGCTCAGGCTCGCTACATCGTCCGGGATGTGTTCGATGACATCGGTGCTGATGGCCAGTTCGAAGGTGTCGCCGGCAAGGGGGAGACGGGTCAAGTCGGCGCGTACGCATTGGGCACGGCCGGCCCGGCGGTTGGACGCAAACACGGCGCCCCGATCGATGTCCACCCCAACAACCAGGTCTGCCCCCCATGAGGTCCAGCGTTCGAGATTGGCCCCTGTTCCGCAGCCGGCGTCCAGGACGGATCGTGGTGGCCAATGGACCAGGAACCGGCGAGCAAGCGCTTCGACCAGGGCACGGCGGTGACAGAACCAGGGGTGCGTTGTTTCGACTCGTGCCAGCGCATCGTACTCGTGTGGTTCCATCGCCCTAATGTTTCCCCGAAAGGAAAGCCGAGCAACGTGCTGCCCAGCCGGCCGTTGTCGCGACCGCAGCCGCGCAGAAAGACGGTTCTTCGCCGGTATGCTCAATGGTAGTGTCGGCTGCTCACAGGAGGCTCGTGTGGTCCTTTGCTACTCTGCGCGAAGCCTCGTCCGGTACTGCCGGCTTCCATCGTTGAACCCTGCCCCGGCGCCTTGTCCGCGAAAGCGTGCCGGGCTCCACTTTTCCCGCAGGCCCTATGGAACGCGCAGGTTGCTCGGGCGGCGGAGCAAGATCGAACGGGCTGCCGCTTGCGGTTGCGGCTGGCCCCTGCGCTGCCCCCCGGTCGACGAAGCTGGCAGAGCCGCCATTAGAAGGCGTCGGTCGGTTCTCGGCCGGCTCGCGTGCTGAGGGCTCGATACAACGTGATGTCGATGTCGTTCGTGACGTACCGGCACGAGCCGTCGCACATCAGGAAATTGGCACCGTCGGTGTGTTTGCTCGCCACGTCCCTGTCGTCCATGTACGGGCTGTTCGGCCGATGTCCGGTCTGAAATAGAGTTGTATGTGCATGGTCGTCGTCGGCGCCCTCTTTGACCGCACCGATCCAAACGGTTTCCGCCCAAAGGTGCTGGCCAGAGCTTAACGAGTGGAAGCGGTCGTTGTGTCGCTCAGACGCCATGAAGGTCAGGGCGAGCCCGTCCGTAACATCCCGGAATCGGGTAGCGCTGTTTCGGCTGAAGATCCCTTTCCTTTGGTCCGGGTTCTCATCCATGTCCGGGACTCCGAAGTTGGCCACGTAACTGGCACGGCCGTACCGGAATCCTTCGCGATCGAGAGTTCCGAACGATGAGTCATCCGATGGACACAGGAAGACCTCCAGTTGCATCGGTGCTACAGTAGCGTTCACGACATGCCACAGGGGCAGGGAGAAATTAAGCTGGTTGTAGAGCTGCTCGTAGCCGAGATGAGGCAAAACCATCGCCCCCCAGCCGAAGCCCCCTGTGCGGTAGCCGGGCGTCCAGAAGTAGCCTGGAGGTAGACAGGAGTGCTGGTCATGATAGGCATGGAGGGCGACGCCGATTTGATGGAGGTTACCTCGACACCAGAGCCTCCGGGAGGCCTCGAGGCTCCGCATCACGGCGGGTAGCAACAGGGCCACAAGCACAGCGATGATCGCCAGCACCACGAGGAGTTCAATCAGGGTGAACCCGTTGTCGCTCCGAACGCCTCTTGTACCTATCTTTGCAGCAATGGTCTTTACCACTTCTTCCAGCTCCCTGTTGTATGCGCAGAAACGACGCGTATGACTTTGCCGCCCGGGCGGACGGTCCATCGCAATGGCGTAGCGCCACCGGGACGGCCTCCGGGGCCGGTTCTGCGCGCGAATCGGCGTTCTCCCACCGTAGGCGCCCCTCGGTGACCCG
>JALSID010000153.1 GCA_026981825.1 Planctomycetota bacterium | reverse complement strand
CCTTGCTTCAGCGTCAGGAGCCCGAGGTCGGCATCGCCAGCAAGCTCCAGTTCCGCCACTCCCCCGATGGTGACCGTCCCCACCGACTTACCGCTTCGAACCGCTCCCACCGCAGCGCCGCTGACCCGCAGCTCCCCTATCTCGCCCCCGACCGTGACAGTCCCGTCCATACGGCCCCCTACGCTCAGTGTGCCAAGATCGGCCCCCACATCGATGGTGGACACAAGGTCCCCGCGTAGATCGATGCTACCGGCCGAGCGCCCGACCGAGACCGGCCCTGCAGTCCGCGCAGCAAGGCTCTCCAGATCTCGTCCCACCCTCAAAGCGTCGACGGCTCCGACGATCTCGATCTGAACTGCGTCTCGGGCCACCTCGATGACTCCGGCCCGGGCTGCCTTGAGCTCGACCACCTTCGCCGCCCGTATGTCCCCTACACTTCCCTCCGCCTCGGCCGTGAGCTCTGCAGCCTGAACAAAGAGGATCTGCCCCCCGGCGTGAAGCCAGGCGTCGCCACTGACAGTTACGGGGCCGATATCTCCTGTAGCATCCAGCCTGAGCGACTCCGCATCCCCGTGCCAGATGGCGTTGCCCGCTGCGCCGTTTACCCCCCAAACAGAAACGGAATAGATGCCCCCTTCTACCGGCCAAAGCTCCGCCGTTTCCTCGCCTACGTCCGCTTCGATCGTACCCGGGCCCTCGTTGAACACGCACACAGCACGGCCCGACTCCGAACCGGAAGGATCAGAGGGGTGGTCCGAGGAAATAATGCCGCCCGATGTGCCCCCGTCAGAGCCCCCCATGCCGGGACAGTAGATCTCGCCCGGCCCCAGAGTGACCGGGCGCAGCAGGCAGCGCCGCTCCAACTGCTCCAGCCGCAGCAACCCGACGCGCTTGCGCCGTTTGTCTCGCATCTTCCTGCGCTCCACACCTCGAAGCGCGGGAGCGATCGCGGGCGTAAGTCACTTAACCAATAGGAGGGTGCCACCAAGAAGTAAAGGGGTGCCGAAGTAACCACCGAGAAGGCCGTCAGGAACCACCCCGCACGTGAGACAAACCGGCCCCGCCGCAGTGCCGAACCCACGACCAATGCCGGAACGATCCAACGACGGCGTACCCCAGACAGCGGCTCATGCCACCGGGTTCGGGGCGATCCCCATATAAATAAGGAAAAGGCGTTTCATCCTTGCCCCAGTACACTGGGAGTCCCTCCGATGAGGCCGCGCACCAAGCTCAGCCTCTCCCTCACCCTCGCCACCGCCATCACGACAATCGCGCCGATCGCCCGAGCCTGTACACCCCACACACCCGCCCTGATCCGGACGGGGGAACCACTGGACCGAGGGCTCGTAGCCCTCCGCCTGTCGGATGGATCCGTCTTCCTGTCCTGGCGGTACCTTCTCCGCGATCCAGAGGACGTCTCGTTCGAGGTATGGCGACAGGTCGAGGGTCAGGAGCCGGTCCGCATCACCCCCAAGCCGCTAGGCGACAGGACCTGGTACCGCGACACGGCCGCACCTCACGACAGAGCATGCGCCTGGTTTGTACGCCCCGTCGTCGACGGCCGATCTGGCCCCCCCTCGAAACGCGTTTCCCTCGACCCAACAAGCCCCCCTAGACCGTACCTCAGCATCAAACTTCAGGGGGAATACCGGTTCCAGAAAGTGGGCATCGCAGACCTGGACGGTGACCGCCGGTACGACTTCGTTATCAAGCAGCCGAACGCCAACATCGATCCGTACATCCGCTACTGGAAACCCAGCCCAGACACGTACAAGCTCGAGGCCTACTCCTACGGGGGGAAACTGCTCTGGCGGTTTGATCTGGGCTGGGCAATCGAAAGGGGCATATGGTATTCCCCCTACGTCGTCTATGACCTCGACGGGGACGGCCGTGCCGAGGTAGCGGTGAAAACGGGCGAAGGAGACCCGCGTGGACCCGACGGCCGCGTAGAAACAGGGCCGGAATATCTGACCATATTGGACGGTGCCACGGGCAAGATCCGTGCGCAGACCGACTGGATTCCCCGCTCCCCCTTCTATGCCATACACGGCGACCGAGCGTACAACTACGCGTCGCGGAACCAGCTCGGGATCGCCTACCTGGACGGTGTGCATCCGCACCTGATCGTCGAACGAGGTACCTACGGCTTGATCATCGTCGAGGCGTACCGGTTCCGGAACGAGAAACTCGAGCGGATCTGGCGGTGGAGCAACCAGAACCTCGATCGCTCCTACTGGGGCCAGGGCGCCCACTGGATGCACGCGGCGGACGTCGATGCAGACGGCCGCCAAGAAGTCGTGATCGGTTCTGTGGTGATCGATGACAACGGGCGAGAGCTGTGGACCACGGGGCTCGGCCATCCGGACCACTGTTACGTCGGCGACATCGACCCCCGACGGCCCGGGCTGGAAATCTATTACGGAATGGAAACCCGTCAGAAACGGAACGGGATGTGCCTCGTCGATGCTGCCACCGGTCGGATCCTGTGGGGCTACCATGGTCCGACACGGCACGTCCACAGCCGCGGTATGTGCAGCGACATCGACCCGCGTCATCCGGGCTGGGAATGCTACAGCGCGGACACCAACGCACAAAAGCAGTACGCCTGGTCGCGCCTCTGGAGCAGCGATGGCCGGGTAATCAGCACCGAGAATCTCGGTGGTTTCGGCCCCCTTACAGTCTTTTGGGACGGAGACGACCAGCGCGAACTTATCCTCGACGGCAAGATCTGCGACTACACGCCGGACGGACCTGGCAAGCCGATCGCCGAAGTGCACGGCCAAGTTGTCGCCGTGGCAGATATCCTGGGCGACTGGCGGGAAGAGATCATCACGACGCGGCCAGGAGAGCTGCGCATCTACGTCTCAACGCACCCCACCAGCAAACGGTATCGGTGCCTGATGCAGGACCCGATCTACCGCACCGACGTGGCCCACGCCTCGATGGGCTACTACCAGGTTCCCATGCTCCGTGCCGGCCTCCGCTGAGCCGGCCGAAGAACAGATCCCTATTCCTCCCGGCGACCGCCTAGCTTGACCGGTGGGTCCGCCGAAGGCCCAACAACGCCGCGGGAGCAGCCCCCTCAAGGGGGATTACCTCTTGGCCCTCGCTCCTCACCCAACGCGCCGGCCAATGCCCTTTCTGGGCTCCGCCTACACACCCTGCAAACCAGCCGCTGGCGAAGCGATGCGTTCGTGCCCCCCGGTGGGGCTCAGAGAAGCGGGCGGCTACCGTCCACAACCGGTGCTGTACGGCTCGGGCGGCCGCAAACCGTGGCATTCCCGACCAAGCGCCCCCGACTCGATGCCGTTGGTTCGGTCGCCCCTGCTCGCGCCTGCCTGGGGTTATTGCCGAACGGCGCACGCGAAGCGAAAACAGGTCCGACCGAGTGCCCGAGCGCGTCACGGAGACTCGGAGATCCGATGCAAAGCAATCGGATGATCCAAATCGAACTGGACCCCCGCCCGTGCCGCTTCGATGAGCCGCTCCAGTTCGTCGCCCTCC
>JALSID010000152.1 GCA_026981825.1 Planctomycetota bacterium | reverse complement strand
TGCTGGGTCGACGCGCACGGGAGCGCACGAGTGTGGCAGCCCTCTGCCGCTTTTTGGAGTGCGGCAGCCCTGTGCCGCTTTTTTGGAGTGCGGCAGTCCTCTGCCGCTTTCTTTGAAACCCGACGGAGCTGGCGAAGCGCGGGCCCGAATCAAGCCCGTCGAAGAACGGAAAAGCCGCCCATCAACCGGCCGGAAGGAGGTTGCGGCTAATTGCTCGCCGCTTCGCTCGCTGGCCCGAAGCGGCCCGAGCCCGCCGCCAGGCGGGACCGGACCTCCGCCGCGGCGGCGGCGGATTTGGAGTGCGGCATTCCTCTGCCGCTTTGGCTTTTTGGAGTGCGGCACCCCTGTGCCGCTTTTTTGGAGTGCGGCAGTCCTGTGCCGCTTTCTTTGAAACCCGACGGAGCTGCCGAAGCGCGGGCCCGAATCAAGCCCGTCGAAGAACGGAAAAGCCGCCCATCGACCGGCCGGGAGGAGGTTGCGGCTAATTGCTCGCTGCTTCGGCCGCCCGGCCCGAAGCGGCCCGGAGCCCGCCGCCTGGCGGGACCGGACCTCCGCCGCGGCGGCGGCGGATTTGGAGTGCGGCATTCCTCTGCCGCTTTGGCTTTTTGGAGTGCGGCACTCCTGTGCCGCTTTCGCTCTTTCTAAAAGTCCACACCGCTGCCGCTCCCGAAAGCTTCGTACCCCACTTTTTGCGAAGGCGGTACGACTGGCGTTCCGCCCAACGTCCCGTCGGGGCGCAGTCGGCCGGCTCGCCGGGTCCCGATCCTGCCCGGCGCTGAGGGGGGCAGCGGTGCTCCGCCGCTCGGTCGGCCGAGTGGCGGTGGTGAGACCCGTCCGCGGGTCCTCGCAAAGCCGCGATGCGCAAGACCTCCGCCGGACGGCCGAAGCGGCCCGGCGGAAGGGCACCGGAAAGCGGCGCCCGGGGTCAACCCGGCAGCCGGCGCCTGGATGGATCCGCCGGGGCGGAGGGGCCGGACCGCCGTCGCGCCGGCGACGGCGCAGTGGTACCCCCGCCGCGCCGCGGCGGGCGGACGGCTCGGGGGCGTGCGCCCGGACCCAGCCGCGTGCGGAGGCGCGCGTTCCTCGTCAGCCGGGGCTACTCGGCGCGGCGACCCGCGGGCTCGCCGAGGCCGCGGCATCTCCCCCAGCCGAGGCCGCTCGCAAAGGGAAGCAATGCCGCTCCCGCCCGGGCGCTCGGGGCCGCTTCGGCCCGCGGCCGAAGCGGCGCGAGGCAGCGCGCCCCATTGCCCTTGCCGCGACGGGGGGCTTTTCTTTCGCTCGGCGCAGGTCATTTGTGCCACCGCTTCCTTGGCCCCCATGGCTTTGGGGCGGATCCGGGGACGGGTCGTGCTACCACTGCTCCACCGTCGCCGCGGCGGAGGTCCGGCCCAGCCTGGCGGCGGGCCCGGGCCGCTTCAGCCGGCGGCCGAAGCGGCGAGAGAGAGCGCGCCTCATTTCCCTTTCTGCAACGGGGGGCGCCTTTGCGCTCGGCGGGGGTCATTTCGTGCCGGCGCTTCCTTGGCGGCCACGCGTTGGGGCGGACCCGGGGACGGGTCGCGCTACCGATGCGCCGTCGCCGGCGCGACGGCGGTCCGCCGCCCCCGTCCTGCCAGTCGGCGGGCTCGGGGCCGCTTCGGCCGGCGGCCGAAGCGGCGGGAGAGGGCGCGCCCCCTGGCCCATCCGGGCGGTGGGGGGCCTTCTTTCGCTCGGCGGAGGCCATTTTTGCCTCCGCTTGCTTGGCCCCAGCACCCTGGCGCGGACCCGAGGACGGGTCGCGCTACCACTGCTCCGCCGTCGCCGCGGCGGAGGTCCGGTCCCGCCTGGCGGCGGGCGACCTTGCTGGTCTTTCCGGGCGATTGCAGCTCGGAGAAGCCCGGGGGCTGCCCCCGTCGCGGGCCCTGCGGTCATCGGGCCGGTGGCGAGCCTGCGGCTCGCCGTGGGAAGAACGCGCGGCTGGTCGCGAAAGCGCCTGCGCGTAGGCGGCTGGGGGCGGCCGGAGGCTGGCGGGCAGGCCCTGCCCGCCCGGGCCGGGCGGGCGTACCAATGCGCCGTCGCCGGCGCGACGGCGGTCCGCCGCTCCCTTCGTCCCGCCGGGCGGCGGGCTCGGGGCCGCTTCGGCCCGCGGCCGAAGCGGCGAGAGACAGCGCGTCCTATTGGCGTTCCGGCGACGGGGGCCTTTTCTTGCGCTCGGCGGAGGTCACTTCTGCCAGCGCTTGCTTTGGCGCCCGCGCCTTGACGCGGACCCGAGGACGGGCCGCGCCACCAATGCGCCGTCGCCGGCGCGACGGCGGTCCGCCGCTCCCTTCGTCCCGCCGGGCAGCGGGCGGCATGGCTGGCTTTGCCCGGCGATTGGCGATGGGGGAAGCGGCGGGGCTGCCGCCGCCGGTGCGACGGCGAGCGGCCTTTCGGCGAGCCTGCGGCTCGCCGCTGGGAGAAGGCGCGGCTGGCGAGGAACGCGCCTGCGCGCACGCAAGCGGGTAGGGGCGCGGGCTGGCGGGGAATCCCTGCCCGCCCGGGCCGGGCGGGCGTACCAATGCGCCGTCGCCGGCGCGACGGCGGTCCGCCGCTCCCTTCGTCCCGCCAGGCGGCGGGCTCGCGGGCCGCTTCGGCGCGGACGGGCCGAAGCGGGGAGAAAGAGCGCGCCCCATTCCCCTTTCCGCGACCGGCAGGCTGCTTTTCGCTCGGCGGGGGTCATTTCTGCCGGCGCTTCGTTGGCGCCAGCGCCATGGCGCGGACCCGAGGCCGGGTCGCGCTACCACTGCGCCGCCGTCGCAGCGGCGGAGGTCCGGTCCCGCCAGGCTGCGGGCAGCCTTGCGGGCTTTTCCGGGCGATTGCGGCTGGGAGAAGCGCGGGGGCTGCCCCGGTCGCGGGCACCGCGGTCATCGGGCCGGTGGCGAGCCTGCGGCTCGCCGTGGGAAGAAGGCGCGGCTGGTCGCGAAAGCGCCTGCGCGCAGGCGGCTGGAGCCGGGCGGAGGCTGGCGGGCAGGCCCCGCCCGCCGGGGCCCGGCGGGCGTACCAATGCGCCGTCGCCGGCGCGACGGCGGTCCGGCGCTCCCGTCCTGCCAGTCGGCGGGCTCGGGGCCGCTTCGGCCGGCGGCCGAAGCGGCGGGAGAAAACGCGCGCCATTGCCCATTCCGCGACGGGCGGGCTGCTTTTCGCTCGGCGGGGGTCATTTCTGCCGGCGCTTCCTTGGCGGCCACGCGTTGGGGCGGACCCGAGGCCGGGTCGCGCTACCACTGCGCCGTCGCCGGCGCGACGGCGGTCCGGCGCTCCCCTCGTCCCGCCAGGCGGCGGGCTCGGGGGCCGCTTCGGCCGGCGGCCGAAGCGGCGAGAGAGAGGGCGCCTCATTTCCCTTTCTGCCACGGGGGGCGTCTTTGCGCTCGGCGGGGGTCGTTTCGTGCCGCCGCTCCCTTGGCGCCCGCGCCTTGGGGCGGACCCGGGGCCGGGTCGCGCTACCACATAGGGGTAGGGAAGCCCGGTTACCCGGGCTCCCCTCCCTCCGAACCGTACGTGCGGTTCTCCCGCATA
>JALSID010000151.1 GCA_026981825.1 Planctomycetota bacterium | reverse complement strand
CTCTTCTGCTTTGCCGGCTCCCGAGAGCCGTGTCGCGGCCATGTGTTACGCGAACTCGGCGCGGGAAGGGAAGTGCGAGACGGCCACCCGTTGCTATGCATCGGGAGGACTGGGCTCGGGGACGCTTGCGCTTCTAAGCCTTCGGCGGCGTTGGGTGTTTCATCCTGATACACCTGTGTGCTTCTTTTCGATGCGCTCGTGGGCTCCAAGCAGCGTCCGAGGTTCTCAGTCTTACCAAAAGTTCCGCTGCTGCGGGTCGGGCCGGTGCGGAGCACGCTCGGGGCTCGCCCGGGGCTTCTAGGAGCCGGCGTCCGGCAGGCGCGGCAAGCCAAAGAAACCGCCGAAAACTGGGGAAATGGCCGTCCAGCAGCCGAGTTCGCGGCGGCAAGCGGGAGGCGTGAGCTGTTTCGGTCGCCGCTCGCCGGCGCGCAAAAAAAACCCCGGGCCGGCGGAGGGGGAACCGGCCCGGAGAGACGGGGTCGCTGTCGCTGGGTTCCGCGGCGCCGTACTTTTAAGCAGAAAGCGTGCCAAACTGTGCGTGGGAGATGCCAACGGCGGGTCGTGTAGAAGTCTTTACGCAGAAAACTGTTGCGCCGGACGTGGCGGTTCACCGTCCCCAGCCGGGCTGGGCCAATGCGTGGGGCGATTCGAATGGATTCACCGATGAATCAGGATGAAACAGAGAGCACACGCCCGGGTTTTTGCCCACAGGGAGCGGTATTCAGGATCTCGTCGGATCGCTTACCGAGTCGCTCAGTGCGCGCCGCCGAATCCGGTCGCCGGCCAAGCCCGACGTACCGCTGCAATCGATTGACGACCGGTTGACGACGTCCTTTGCACGAGGTGCGCGCAAAAAAAGACCCGGGCCGGCGGAGGGGGCACCGGCCCGGAGCGACGGGGTCGCTGTCGCTGGGTTCCGCGCGCCGGCCTTAGAGCAGCACATCCCGTGCCAAACGTCGCTCAGTCGCGACCAGACGAACTAAAGCTGGCTCTGCGACGAGGATAGAGCGGTTGCTCGTGCCGGCAAAGCCGGCCCTATGGCCTGTTGTGGGGCCGGAGGGTGTATCGAAGAGATACGTGAGTGTATCGTAAGAGCACACATCGCGTCTCTGGTGGCCACCCATCGCGGGGCGAACGCGCGTTGTCAACTCTGTCCTATGCTATCGCCTCATTATGCGTCTTTTCACCGATCCGGCGCGGCGGGCCACAACCTTACCGGGTTCCAGCTCCATAGTTGGTTCCGGGTCCTCCGTACGTTGGCAATCGATCGCCTGCGGAGCTAGTCGCGCGCCGCGGCATACAAGCTGTCCAAGTCCTTCTCCTCGTGTAACACCGTCACCGCCTGGTGCAGCGTCTGCCACTCGCCCTCTACAGGGTCCGCCTCCGGACAAATAGGGAGGCAGCAACAGCAGTTCGATCTTCCCTCGCTTCGGTGCGACAAGCTCCTGCAGTGCCGCTGCCTCATGAATGGACGCATTGTCTGCAATCACGTAAATCAAGCTTTGGAGTGCGGCAGTCCTCTGCCGCTTTGGCTTTTTGGAGTGCGGCACCCCTTGCCGCTTTTTTGGAGTGCGGCAGTCCTCTGCCGCTTTTTTTGGAACCCGACGGCGCTGGAGAAGCGCGGGCCCGAATCAAGCCCGTCGAAGAACGGAAAAGCCGCCCATCGACCGGCCGGGAGGAGGTTGCGGCTAATTGCTCGCCGCTTCGGCCCGGCGGCCGAAGCGGCGCGACAGAGCGCGCGCCATTGGCGATCCCGCGACGGGGGGCTTTTCGTTCCCTGCGCGGGGCCCATTTGCGCCAGGGCTTCCTTGGCGCCAGCGCGCTGGTGCGGACCCGAGCCGGGTCGCGCTACCAATGCGCCGTCGCCGGCGCGACGGCGGTCCGCCGCTCCCCTTTTCCCGCCTGGCGGCGGGCTCCGGGGCGCTTCGGCCCGGGCGGGCCGAAGCGGCGAGAGAGAGCGGGCGCCCCATTGCCGATCGCGCGACGGGCGGGCTTTTTTCGCTCCGTGGGCGCCATGTCTGCCGGCGCTTCCTTGGCGCCGGCGCCTTGGGGCGGACCCGAGGCCGGGTCGCGCTACCAATGCGCCGTCGCCGGCGCGACGGCGGTCCGCCGCTCCCTTCGTCCCGCCAGGCGGCGGGCTCGGGGGCCGCTTCGGCCCGGGCGGGCCGAAGGGGTGAGGGAGACCGCGCCCCATTGTCCTTCCCGTAACGGGGGGCTTTTCTTTCCCTCGGCCGAGGTCATTTTTGCCACCGCTTGCTTGGTCGCAGCGCCATGGGGCGGACCCGTGGCCGGGCCGCGCTACCAGTGCGCCGTCGCCGGCGCGACGGCGGTCCGCCGCTCCCTTCGTCCCGCCGGGCGGCGGGCTCGGGGCCGCTTCGGCGGGTCGCCGAAGCGGCGAGAGAGCGCGCCCTTGCCGATCCTGCGATGGGCGGGCGTTTCTTCTTTTGGTTGGGATGATTTTTGCCAGCGCCTGCCGCGTCCCCCGGGTCCGTCCCAGGGCGGCCATGGGCAACACCGGCGTGGGATGGCCAAAGCGGGCCGCGCGAGAAAGGAGGACGGAGCGGCGCCCGGGGCCAACCCGGCAGCCGGCGCCTGGATGGATCCGCCGGGGCGGAGGGGTCGGACCGCCGTCGCGCCGGCGACGGCGCAGTGGTACCCCCGCCGGGCCGCGGCGGGGGGGGGCGGCCCGGTAGCGTGCGCCCGGACCCAGCCGCCTGCGGAGGGGCGCATTCCTCGCCAGCCGGGGCTACTCCGAGCGGCGAGCCGCAGGCTCGCCGAGGCCGCGGCGTCTCCCGCAGCCGCGGCCGCTCGCAAAGGCAAGCAATGCGGCTCCCGCCCGGGCGCTCGGGGCCGCTTCGGCCCGGGCGGCCCGAAGCGGCGAGAGAGGGTGCGCGCCAATGCCCATTGCGCGACGGGCGGGCTGCTTTTCGCTCGGCGGAGGTCATTTTCGCCACCGCTTCCCTGGCCCCCATGGCTTTGGGGCGGGCCCGGGGCCGCGTCGCGCTACCAATGCGCCGTCGCCGGCACGACGGCGGTCCGGCTCCCTTCGTCCCGCCAGGCGGCGGGCTCGGGGGCCGCTTCGGCCCGGGCGGGCCGAAGCGGCGGGAGAGGGCGCGCGCCATTGCCCATTCCGCCACGGGCGGGCTTTCCTGCGCTCCGCGGGGGTCATTTCTGCCACCGCTTGCTTGGCGCCACCGCCGTGGGGCGGACCCGGGCCGGGTCGCGCTACCAATGCGCCGTCGCCGGCGCGACGGCGGTCCGCCGCTCCCCTTGTCCCGCCTGGCGGCGGGCTCGGGGGGCCCGCTTCGCCCCGGGCGGGCCGGAGCGGCGGGAGAGGGCGCGCGCCATTGCCCATTGCGCGACGGGCGGGCTGCTTTTCGCTCGGCGGGGGTCATTTGTGGCGGCGGTTCGTTGGCGCCAGCGCTTTGGGGCGGACCCGAGGCCGGGTCGCGCTACCACTGCTCCGCCGTCGCAGCGGCGGAGGTCCGGTCCCGCCGGGCGGCGGGCAGCATCGCCGGCTTTTCCGGGCGATTGCG
>JALSID010000150.1 GCA_026981825.1 Planctomycetota bacterium | reverse complement strand
AAGGCCCTGGCGCACGACCAGGAGGTCCTCGGTATCCAGGTGTCCGGTGATATAGAGCACGGGGCCTGAGTCAGGCGAGTTGGCCACGTCCAGGACGCGGAGAGTCCGTGCTCCGTTCGTCCGCACACGCAGCAGCAACTCCAGCACGGTGGCCGGATTCAACCAGAGCAGCAAGCCGATCCCGAGCAGGGCAAGAGCGCACGTCGTTGGAGCGATCGCTCCTCCAAAGTTAAAGCCCGCCAACGTGCCGAGCAGAGCGGCCGCGCCCACATGGAGTCGCGACTGAAGCACCCGAACTGCCAGGGGGCTATGAATGCTGAATTGGCGGGACAGTGCCGACGGCGACGAAATCAGCGCCCCGAGGCCCCACCCAACGACAAACCACTCCGCCGTGCGAAAAACCGACCCGGTGCTGACGGTTAGCGCACCGGTGCCGAAAGCCAGGAGGAGGAGCCCGAAGAGAGCGGCGCTCAGCTCTTCCCGTCCGCGCGTCGCGACAACACGGGCCATCGAGCCGAACGCGATGCCGAGCGATCCGATGGCAAGCAGCGCCGGTGAACGTTCGCCCTGCTCGTTCTCCCCAAACATCACCACGGTTCCCAAAGCGGCTACCGCGAATCCCCAGCATGCACCGATCGCTAACCAGCCGACCAGCTCGTCGTAGACCCGATTTCGCAGAGGCGCCTCGAAAATCGGCCGCGTCCGGTTTTCGACAAGGTCCGGTACAAAAAGGGCGCTCAGGGTAACCGCGCTCGAAAGCATCAGGATCCAAAGGCTCGACGACGCGGGATCAAGGTGAGCGAGGGTCACACCAAACAGAGTGCCCAGGCCGATCGCCAACCACATCGCTGCGCGCGACTGACAGTCCAGATAGGCCGCCTCGGCCACGTGGCAAGCAACCGTCAGCAAACGATCCAGGGCGGTCCTGAACAGCCCCAGCAGCAGACCTAACCCGACTAGAGCGCCGAACACCGGTAGATCGCTGTTGCCGACCAACCCAAAGGCTCCCATCACGAGCAGGGGCAGTTGGCCCAGCAGTACGAGCCAGAGCGTAAGCTGCAGGGGCAGGACGCTCCCGCGAAACGCAAACAGCGCGCAGGCCAAACTGGCGCTGCCTGCCAGCAATGCAACGAACAGCGATGTGTATAGGGGGGCATATTCGGGAGCCGATACCTGGCGATGCCACCACACCAAGGCAGCGTAGGCCGTGGTACAAAAGACCGTCAGCACGTAGCCCAATTGGACGGCTACAAGTTGGTGTACGCCCACTGTGGCTGGGGCACGTCTCACAAACATTACCGCTCCAGGTCCTCGCTACAAACGGCCGAAACGTACCACCGTTCCTCAGCTTGCCGAACGCCGAAATCGACTCCTCTGTGCCAGATAGTCCTTCAACGCCTCACGCCAGTGCCGCAGTTCTGGCAGACCCAGCGACCGCCACTTCGTATTATCAAGCACGCTGTAACGGGGCCGTTCGGCCCGCGTGCTGTACTCGGCCGAGCTGATCGGAACACATCGAGCATCCAGTCCGCTCTCGCGTAAGATTGCCGCGGCAAACTCGTACCAGGTGCAGTCCCCGCTGTTCGTGACGTGGTAGATCCCAGGCTCAGGCCGAAGCCGGATGAGATCCAGGATCGCTTGGGCAAGGTCTTGGGTGAAGGTCGGCGTGCACCGCTGGTCGTCCACCACGCGCAGCTCCGGCCGCTCCGCCGCGAGCCGCAGGATCGTTTCCACGAAATTGCCCCCTTTGCCACCTCGCCCATGCAAGCCGTATAGCCCGCACGTTCGCACCACATAGGTCCCTTCCGGCCAGGACTCTTGCACGAAGTATTCGCCCGTCAGCTTGCTGATTCCATAGCAATTTACCGGCCCAGGCCGGTCGGTTTCCCGGTATGGCTGCTGGCGGTGGCGATCCCGTCCGAACACGTAATCGGTGCTGATGTGCACCAGCGGCGCGTTCAGCTCGCGACAAAAGCGCGCCAGATACAGGGGGCCAACGGCGTTAGTCCGAAGTGCCTGCTCGGGTTCGTCTTCAGCCCGATCGACGAAGTTATACGCTGCCGTGTTGATCACAAGAGCAGGCCGCACTGCTTCCAGCCCAGCGCGGATGGAGTCGGGACGGTCCAGATCCAGGTCGGCCCGTGTCAGGGGCCGGCAGTCTTCACCCAGCAGGCGGACCAGATCCTGGCCGAGCTGCCCGCCGGCGCCGACCACCGCAATCGTTTGTCCGCTTCGCCCAGGGTTCATTCCATCTCACCTGGCTTTGTTCCTCGCCCGTTTCCCGTTCATCCGTGTGTTTTCTCGTGCCGTGCTGCCCACACCAGCAAGAAAGAACCTATCGCTGCCACCGTTGCCACCAGCCAGAAGGCGATCCCGGCTACGTATTCATCCAGTCCGTAATGGAGGAGCGAGAAAACCCGCACCGGCACGGGCGGAATTCCCGGTGGCGCGGTGATCACCGCCGTGCCAACATCACCAATCGTTATCAGCAGCCCTAGGGTCACGCTAATGATTACCGAATTCCGCGACAGAGGCCACCAGACGTGCCAAACAGCGGCGAACGGGTTGACGCTGTCCAGCCTGGTCATGTCCACCAGATCTGGGTCTACGCGAATCCGCCAGGCGCACGCCACCAGCAGGCAAACCGGCAGGCAGCGCAGCGACATGCCCCATACCAGCGGCACGTACGAATCGTAGATGGCCGGGCCAAGCCACATGGCGCACGCATTGACCCCCAGACCGAGGACCGGGCCCGGAGTGGCCCCGACCACGGCTGCCACTGCCGCCAGGTAGAGCAGGCCATACCCGGCTTCGATCCCGTAAACAGCGGCAAATGCCGCTACGGTGGCCAGGAGTGCAGCAAGGGAACCCGCGATCAGGGACACCGCAAGTTCGCGATGGACGACACTTGCCGTCGCCATTATCGGGTTGACGACATTTACGAGTCGCGCCCAGAAGGCGGTTTCGGTCGTTCCGGTCGTAAGAGGCAGAGCCCGGAAGAGTATCCCTGCGTAAGGGGCCGCAGTGATAGTGGCCACCCCGAACAGCACGAGCAATGCCGTGGCTGCGCGCGCGGACCAGGGGATACTCCCTTGGATCTCGGTCCTCTGGGGTGCGAGCACGAGCTCAACGATTCCGCGCCGCGTCAGATAGAGCAATGCACCGGCAAGAACCGTAGCGAGCCCAATCAGCGGTAGCGCTGTGGCGAAGGCACGGTCGGGGTTCGCTTCAAGTTGAAAGGCGACGTAGACGTCGTCGGCGAGAGTCCGAAGCTGGAGGAGGTCCACGACGGCGACCTCCGTAAGCGCCGCGCTTACGGCAACGAGAACCAACGCGAGCGTTGCCGGCCAGATGGTGGGTAGGACGACATGCCACCATAACCGAAAGGGGGAATTAGTCTCAATCGCGGCAGCATCAAGCAATTCCTGGGGAACGCGAGCTGCCGCCGCCGCAGTTCCCAATGCCACGATTCCTCCCCCCCACAATCCATGGACGAGGGAGGCGGCCAGCAACGCAGCCAGGAAATCACGCTCCGTCGCCGGAAGCGCCACTCCGGTTACCTCCAGGAGCCATTCGATGCCTGCATGAATCCCCCCTTTGCCCGCCCGTAGACCTGCCGGCGTGCCGGTGCCCAGCCATGCAAGCCAGACCATCCCGTGGAATTCGATGGGCAAGAGGATGCCTCCGGCCACCGTGCACAGCGCGATGTACCGTACATTTGGACGCAGGAGTGCCAGGGCCAAACCAAGCATCGTGCCGATTCCGCCCGCAATGCAGGCGGTAAAGAGCCCAAGCGACGCGGTTGCGCCGAGATGGGCCCTGAGCAGGTGCCCAAGTTCCAGCGAAGTGGCGCGAAACGCTGCATACAGAACAGACATGTACGGCACCAGCAAGCAGGCGAGAATCAGCCAGCGCGCTCGCCAGAACAGGCGTAAAGCCACAAGCCGATCACTCCGATCCGTGTTGCTGCATCCCCATCTTGCCCCGGCTCGGCATCGCTACCCCCTAAATCGCCGGCACCGACGGTGTACCCGCCAGGACTGTCGCAGGACGAGGCATACCGACCTCGCGGCGTTGTAGTGGCATACTCTTGAAGCTTTTTGCCAATCCGCCCCCGCCCTGAGTGATGCCCGGGCCTTGCTGGCCAGGGGGCGCGTTTTCCGGGGCACGCGCACACGGAGGCGGCCGCCCATTCGCCGCGGCCGTGCGCTCATGTATCATAAGTGGCTGAGGACACTGAGTGCCACGTGGGGAGGTCGTTACGTGAGTGACACCCCGACCGATGCGTTGCTGAACGACTATTCCCGGCGGTTCCAACGCTCCCAGGAGCTCTACGCTACCGCGCGCACCATTTTTCCGAACGGTGTGACGCACGATGCGCGGTATCTTGAACCGTTTCCCCCTTATGTCCGCGAAGCTAGGGGGGCATACAAGTGGACCGTAGAAGGCCACCGGCTAATCGACTGGTGGTCCGGTCATGGTGCCCTGATGCTTGGACACAGCCCGGAGCCAGTTGTGCGGGCGGTGCAGGAGCAGATGGAACGGGGAACCCATCCTGGCGCGTCTCACGAACTCGAACTTCGCTGGGGGCAGTTGGTCCAAGAACTTGTGCCGTCTGCGGAGCGCATTCGGTTCACGAGTAGCGGAACGGAGGCTACGATGATGGCCCTGCGGCTGGCCCGCATGTATACCGGTCGACCGCGGGTGCTGAAGTTCCTCGGCCATTTCCATGGCTGGAACGACTTTCTCATCCAAGGGGCAGATCCGCCCTTCGACGAGCCGGTGCCCGGGCTGCTGGACGGAGTACGCGAAGGCGTAGTTTGCATTCCGCCGGGCGATCTGGAGCTGGTGGAAACCACGCTTCGTGCAAACCCGGACATCGGATGCGTGATTCTGGAGCCGACCGGGGGGCACTATGGGCTGATTCCGTGCGATGCCGAGTTTGTCCGTGGCCTGCGTCGCGTCACTGAAAGGCAAGGTGTGCTGCTGATTATGGATGAGGTGATCACCGGGTTCCGCGTCCATCCGGGTGGGGCGCAGGGGAGGTTCGGGGTCAAACCGGACCTGAGCACATTTGCGAAGATCCTGGCAGGGGGGCTTCCCGGGGGATGCGTGGCCGGTCGCAAAGAAATCGTCGATCTCCTCGCCTTCGGTAACGCCAGCGGCCAGAAGATGCCGCATCCAGGCACGTTCAATGCGAATCCTCTCAGCGCCAGCGCTGGGATCGCGACACTGGAACTGGTCATGGATGGTCGGGCGCAGGAGCACGCCAACGCGATAGCGGCCCGACTGCGCATCCGTTTGAATCGGCTGTTCCGCGATTTGCGCGTTCCCTGGGTTGCGTACGGCGCTTACTCGGATTTCTACCTGTACCCGAAGTACGGCGTTCCTCCGACGGGGGACGATGTGCGATGGCCGGAAGGTGCCACGTGGCTGGATTTGGCCACGGCTGTCGATCGGCATACCCGCTTTTTGTTCCGAGTTGCTTGCCTGATGGAGGGGGTGGACTTGCCGGGGCTCCGCGGTATGGCGAACGCGGCACACACGGAGGACGATGTGGAGTTTACCGTGGCAGCAGTCGGGGCCGCCTTGGAACGATTGCGGGGGGTGGTTTGGTCGCCCGCCGCAGCGGTGCCATCTTGACCAGGGCCGAAAGGGAACGACCAGACCGGGCAATGGGGCCATTTTCGCGACCGGACGGGGGATCGAGCAGATCTCCATTGCCCGGGGGGGCGTGGGGTTACGAGGTTGCGGACTCGATCTGGTCTGCCGAACTGTCGTATGTATCGCTCAAAAATGCGCCGAAAAAGTTGAGGGTGGCGATAACCACGACCGCGATCAAGCCGGCGATAATCACGTACTCGACTGCAGTTGCTCCGTCCTCGTCGCTCAAGAGGTTCCGAACGACGCCTTGCATCACGGGGGATTCCTCCTCAACAAACCCAGTTACCACCAGCGCGCATGCCAAGGCTCTGCGACCCAGGGGGGTAGCTAGGCTGTCGTCGCCGGGGCCGCGGAGCCTGCCACCATAGAAGCCTAGCACGTGTCGCCAAAGGCGGGCAGTTCGCCGTCGCATCTCCCAAATCGACAATTTCCGCAGAAGTCACGCATTTCACGCAGCACGCGCGTTTCTTACCTAGATTGCGCGCATTTCCCTATTTGCGCCGATGCACTCGTCGATAGACAGGAACAGATGGTTGGCCCAAGCACCGATTCTCGTTTCGTGAGCCTCCTGGGTTTCTCAACCGAACGACTCGGATTGGAGGATTCTGGCATGCGTAAATGGTGGCATCTGGCCGCTGTTGCAGCGGGGGCGATCGCGTGTCGCACCAACATCGCGAGCGCTGATCTCCATCATGCCCTGCGCAACACGGCCCACGTGAACGCCCTGCAACAGGTGGCCCTTACGGATACCTGTATCCCGTGGCGGGCTGAGCGCCCGGACAGTATCTACCTGCTTCAGGCTATGGTCCCTCCGGCCGAGGATGCCCCAATCGAGCAGACGCAGACGAGCGACAAAGAGGGGTTTTACATCGACGAGCTCGGCTTTTGCAACGACCCAACTTGCCCCTGTCACGATTCGGTGATCGATTCGCTCGAGTCGACCGAAACCAACCGTCGTCCTGTGCTGGAAGCGGACAGCTTCGAGGAAGCGCTCGAGGCGACAGCGGGCCAGGAGCAGGGTTACACGGCCGATAACCCTGTCCAGGGCCAGTCCAGGAACCTGGACGATGAAGCGGCAGCAATCGAACAGGCTGAGAACGAAGGGTTTGCGGGTGAGTTACTCTACGGCGACGAGACGCTGTACGGGTACGACGAGGACGAGGCACGTGCCGACGAGGACTGGTTGACCGGAAACGACGTCGCCGAGGAACTGAATGAAGGTTCGGACGGGCTGTTTGATGATCCGTTTGGCTGGGAGTACGGTGCCGAGACCGAGAACACGAACGCGGACGGTGACGCCGAAGAGGGGTGGATCCATCAGAACCTTGTGAACGATCCTTACCCCGTTCAGGTACCTGATCGACAGGAGGATGCCGACGCAGTTCGCCCGGATGCGGCGGACCAGGCCGAACCGGCATGGATCGACTATGGTGAGTTCGACTTCGAGAGCTCGGATACAGAGAGGATGGATCCGTCGGTCGTCGACAGCGACGAGACACTTTACGAAGAGGAATGGCTGCGCGAAATGGCCGACCAGGACGGACTGGGCCTGTACGACGCCGGAATGACGGACGAAGAGCTCCGTGAAGCTTACGGAGAAGAGCCCATCGACTTTGATGGGGACCTCACCGGTGACTACCGCGATCAGGATGAGTATGGCGAATACGACGAAGAGGAGCTCTACGAAGACTGGCGCAGCGATAACTTGCCTCCGATGGATGAGATCGAGGCGCCCGCTGTGCAGGCCGACGTTGACAATTCGCAGGGCATCGAAACGGGCGTTCCCTCCAACGATGCTGCTGCACCGGAAGCGGGCGGATTGGACGACCTGGAAAGCTACGAACCCTACAGTTACGACGATTTCTATAGCCCGCAGGATTACGGCTACGAGGACCAGGAGTACGGGCGGTACGAAGAGGACTCCGGGCTTGGGCAACAGAACCAGGAGCCGGCCACGGCTGACGAAGGATCGAATTATGACGAGGCTCAGTACGATGACATGGACTACTATGACATCGAGTATTACGATGCCACCTACGACCGCTACGATGAGCCCGACCTGGATCCGATGACCTACGACTCGGCCGAGCAAATGCGCCGGTACGAACTGGGCGATTCGGACGCCATGGACCATGGTACGGATTCTTCCGAACAGTCGGATTTGCACTTCTTCTATCCTGGCGAGGATTGGAGCGATTACGGCGATTCGGAGCAGGAGAAAGCGAGCGACGGTGGAATGAGCCGGCTGTTCCACCCGCGCCGCTTGCTCCAGATCGTTTCCACCATGCCGTACGGGAACCGCATCGGTGCTCTGGTCGAGCAGGCAATGCGCATGCTGCAGCAGGCTGCGCCCGATAGCAACGGTGTGGCTACGGCGGAGCTTGCCAACATTCAGCGCAGCGACGCCGAATCGCGCCAGGACGATGTGGAGCAGTTGATCGAGGACGGCGGCGAGTTCATGTGCCCTTACTGTGAGATTCGCGGCTGGGAATACGAGGCACTCAGTCGCTAGTTGCGTCACTCCTCCCGGTTGCTAACGTGGCCCACACCGCCTGGTGCGGGCCACGTTCTTGTTTGGGTACCTCGGTACCGCACGGACCGCTCCTGCGCAATCTACCCCTGCCCATTGGTAGTCGTCTCAGGGGGCGGGCCAGCGACGGGGGCTCCGGAGGAGACGGCGGTAAACCGTCTTCAGCAGGGAGCCCAGTGCATCCCGGGTGAACCAGGCGAGGTTGAGAGCGACGGGGATAACGAAAAGAGTTACCACAGTAGCGAGCAACAACCCACCGAGGACGACAGCTCCGAGCCCCCGGTAGAGCTCACTTCCGGCGCCCGGGAACAGAACGAGCGGCAGTAGTCCGAAGACGGTGGTAAATGTCGTCATAAAGATAGGGCGGATTCGAAATCGGACCGCGTCAAGGATCGCCGCGACCCGTTCTCTGCCATGACGCCGATATTCCAGCAGAGCGTGATGAACGATTAGGATTGGGTTGTTCACCACCGTTCCAATTAGAATGACAAACCCCAGCATGGTCAGAACGTCCAGCGGCTGAATCGTGAACAAATTGACCAGCTTGAGACCGATCAAGCCTCCCAGAGCACCGAGCGGGACGCCGAGGATGATCACGAGGGGATACAGCCAGGATTCGAACAACCCGGCCATTAACAGGTAGGTGATTGTCAAGGCGATCAGGAAGTTGGCGCGGAGGGATCGCCAGGTCTGCCGGAGCTTGTCGGCGGTACCGGCCAGGTAGATCTGCATACCTTCCCCGATTTCCCCCTGTTCAATCAGGGGCCGGACGATCTGCTCGTCAATCCGCCGCATCGCCTCCTCGAGAGCGATCGTTCTGGGAGGGTTGACCCGGATCGTAATTGCACGTTGGCGTTCCCGGTGCAGGATCTCTTCCGGGCCGCTGCTCAGACTGACACGGGCCACCGCTCCAAGGGGGACGACCACTCCCGCGCGAGTTGCCAGCGGAAGTTCTTCGATACGTTGCGCGGAGGATCGGTAGACCGCTGGGCCGATCAAACGCAGGTCGACCTTCTCGCCGCCGATGAAGTAATCGTCCGCATAGGCGCCGTCGACGAGAGCGTCCACGGCGTAACCCAGGTCCGCCACGGTCAAGCCGAGTTCGGCCGCTTTCTCGGGGTAGATGCGGACATGCAGCTCCGGGCTGGACAGATCCAGACTCGGCTCCGGGATCGCCTGGCTGTCGGGCACGACCGTTGGGATCTGGCTCAGGATCCGTTGGCCGACCTGAACCAGTTGAACCAGGTCGGAGCCGGTGATTTCGACGTCAATCGTGCGTCCCGCCGTAAGACCGCGCTCGAACAGGCTGGTTTGCCGCGCGATCCCCAGCGCTCCCGGAAACCCGTGGATGGCCTGGCGGGCGAGATCGACCAGCTCAGCGGTGCGCATCGGGTCCGCGGAACGGAGACCGACGAAGACCTGGCGGCCACGGGCTACGTAGAAGAAATCCGCGATCGGAGGGTAATCCATCTTGTAAACGGCCGGGTCACGCAGATCAACGTCCCAGTAGGGCTGTAGCCGCCGCTCCACCTCTTCACCCAACTTGATCAACTCCTCCAGGTTATATCCCGGCGGGGGCATGATCAGGGCAATCACCAGATTCCGATTGCCCGTGGGAAGGTACTCCACGGGCGGGATGAGGAGATAGGCGAAATAGAGCACGGCGCCTACAACAGTGCACAGGAACAGTGCGGACCGCGCCGGCGACTTCAGAAGCCAGCTATCCACGAGCGTCACCACCCGGATGAACGCTCGTCCAAGCTGGTCCACTACGGGGAGTGGATAGCGGTCGGAGCCCTGCTGCGACTGTTCCCGGACACCGTCAGGGCGACCACTGCTCGGGTTTGCGCCGAGCAGACGGTTGGCCGTGGTGGGGATCACGAGCATGGCTACGAACAGGGAGAGGCCAACCCCCCCGGAGATTGCGATTGCGATGTCCCGAAACAGTTGCCCTGCTTCTTCACGCACGAACAGCACGGGAAGGAAGACGGCGAGCGTCGTCAGCGTGGAAGATAAGACGGCGCCCCAGACCTCGCGGGTTCCTTCCACGGCCGCTTCGGCTGCGGGTTTCCCCATCTGATGGTGCCGGTAAATGTTCTCCAGAACGACCACCGCGTTGTCGACCAGCATCCCAATGGCGAACGCCATCCCGGCCAGGCTGACCACGTTGAGGGTGCGTCCGAGAAGTGCCAGGATCAGGAAAGCCCCCATGACACTGGTGGGGATGGCGATCGCCAGTACCAGAGTCGATCGGACGCTGCGGAGGAAGAGGAGCAGAACCAGCACGGTCAGACCAGCGGCCAGATAGAGGTTGGTTTGGACCAGTCCGATGGCGGAGTAGATGTAGTCGGTCTCGTCGTAGACCTGGAGAAGATGCAGGCCTCGCGGGTTGAGCACGAAACGGTTCAGCTCCTCGGCCGCCTGCTTGAGCCCGGCCATGACCTCCAGCACGTTTGCCCCGGTGTTGCGCTCCACATTGACGGCGATCGCCGTGTCTCCAAAGCGACGCACAACGCCGGTGGGCTTGCGGTAACCGAGCTCGACGCGTGCCACGTCCCGAAGGTAGACCGGACTACCGTTCTCCGTAGCGAGGACCACGGCACCCACGTCCTCGGGACGCTCAAATCGACCCAGTGTCCGCACCACATAGCGTCGTTTACCTTCCCAGTAATCTCCGCCTGAGATGTCCCGGTTGTGGGCGCGCAGTGCCTGGCGAACGTCCAGGATGGTCAGTCCCCGAGCGGCGAGCCGTTCGGGGTCGATGTGGACCTGAAGCTCCTGCAACCGGCCGCCAAAAACGTTCGCGTTTGCAACGCCGGACACCCGCTCGAATCGCGCTTCAATCACATCTTCGGCGAACTTGCGGAGCTTGCTGATGTCCAGCTCCGGAGGGGGCAAAAGAGGCGTCAGTTGTGGATGTTCCCGTGCGAGGGAGCGGAGGCGGAGGAGGGCGAGGCCTGGGTTCGGGGTGGCCAGCACACGATCCAGGGCATCGCGCAGGTCGGGGTACTTCTCCTGCATCTGACGAATCGCTTGTTCGGAAGGGGGCCTATGCGTGAGCACGAACCAGGCGATCGGGCGATCGGACAGGCCTGAGGTGGAAATCACCGGCTCGAGGGCGTCCTCAGGATAGTCGCGTACTTGCTGCAGGCGGGTGCTCACCTTGAGGAGTGCTTCGCTGATGTCCGTGCCCACGGAGAATTCGAGCTCGATCCGGCCACGGGAGTCGCTGCACTCGGAGGTCATCTTCACGACCCCCTCGACCTGCTTAAGCTGTTCCTCCTGCTCGTTGATGATCTCTCGCTCCACCTCCTGGGGGCTGGCGCCCGGCCAGCGGGTGTCCACGCGTACGACGGGGCGTTCCACCTCTGGCGTCAACTGGATGGGCATCGTCAACAGGCCGATGGTGCCGAAGAGCAGGACCAACAGGACCCCGACCGCGACCTTGACCGGATTGGCGATAACGGTGGCGATCCAAGACTGGTCGTCTCTGCGTGTGGCCATGACAGCTCGCCCACTGCTCTATTCGGACGCGCCCGGCCCTTCCTGGGCAGGGGCCTGCGCCTGACGCGGCTCCTCAGGGACCGGGTGAAGGCGGATGACCTTGACGAGCTGACCGGGGCGGAGCCGCTCGTTGCCCCGAACGATGGCCAGCTCGCCTGCCTTCAAGTCTCCCACCACTTCGATCCATTCCCGCCACGGTGAGCCCAGCACCACCGGGACAAGCCGAACGGTGCCGACCCGTTCGGTAGAATCCCGTAGCTCCGTCACCGCCACGGAGGCAGTCTGACCACGGAGGATCAAAGCGTCCTTGTGGACAAGCACCGCCTGATGCGGTTCTCCCAGGGGCAAGTTGGCGCGGAGGAAAAAGCCTTCTTTGATGAGAGGAAGACCATCCTCGTCGATCTCGTTTTGCAGTCGTAGCCGGAGGGGGAAGGCTCGCGTTGTGCCAATGGCCTGGGGGATCAGGCGATGGACATGTCCAATGAAGACCCGGTCAGGCAAAGCAGCGAAGCGAACGGTGACCTCGGTACCAAGGCGGACACGAGCCACGTACTGTTCGGGCACGGTAACTTCGGCATCGACGGTATCGAGTGCCACCATCTGGACCACGGCGTCTCCTTGGCGCAGCCATGCCCCGACGTCGGAGAGCTTTTTGGTCACGTAGCCGGTGAACGGCGCGCGGATTTTGTGCTTTTCGAGGCGGATACGGAGCTCTGCGACCCGGTGCTTTTGGCTTTCGACAAGGGCCTTCGCTTGTGCGATGTCCTCGACTCGGGGGCCCTTCTCGAGCAAGCGGAGTCGGGCTTCGGTCCGATCCAGGTTCGCTTTCGCTTCTAAGTAGGCCGCGCGGGCTTCATCCAGATCATCTTCCCGTACCGCCCCGCGTGCAAAAAGCTCTTGCAGTCGATGGTACACCGTCTGGCGGCGACGGAACACGATCCGGGCGGCCTCGCACGCCGCACGTGCCTCTGCGATCTCCTCGGGCCGTGACCCGTTTTCCAATTCCCGCAGTTCTTCCTGGCGGAGAACCAGTTCCGCCGTCGCTGCCGCGAGCTGCGCCTCGATCAGGTCCGTTTCGAGCTCTGCTAGGAGCTCGCCCCGCTCGACACGCTGGCCTTCCTCAACGAGCAAGCGGGCAAGTCGCCCATCCACCGCGCTGGAAACCTCCGTCACCGAGGGCGCACGGACCGTGCCCACGAAAGTCATCCCCTGCCGGATCACCCGCTCGATGACAGGTGCCGCCTCGACCGGGGCCAGAGCGGTCTCCTGGGCGCGAGTCCTCAGCGCCCACGGCGCCGAAAGGAGGGCCACAAGAGCGAGAAAGTAGTTCGGAGCTGTCGGGTGTTGCGCACGCACGGTGGGTCTCGGCTACGTCTTACGCACCCATTCCGGACCAGGCCGTCACAAAGGCGGGCACTTCTATGATACCGCCCTGGGCCGGGCAGCTCATCACCGCCGACACAGGGGGCGTGACTTCGGACAGGGACATTCGACGAGCACTGTATTCAGGTGCACCGGCGGTAACGCCGGTCCGAGCGTTCCCTACCGCTTTGCTGAGGAAAGCACCGAAGGAGGAACGGCACCGGGATTTCCGATAGCGAAAGGTACACGGCTCCGGGGGCGCCTGGCAATGGCGGGAGGTCCCTGCCGCTTATCGGAGCAAGCTGCGTTCGTGCCTGAGCAACACCCGTCAACGGGCTCGGTAGTCGGGCGCAACGCGTTCGTATGTCTGGTGCTCGATGTTGTCCCCCTCAATGATCTCGATCACATACTCTTCCACAGGTGTGGCAGCCACGGTTGGGGACATCTGCGGTGCCTCCGCCGGTTCGGGAGCTTGCCAGAGCCGGGAGATGTCCACTTCGGGGATGTCGGTGACCCCTTTCTCGCCGGGACGACGCATGGCAAGCTTGATCTTGCCTTCTTCCACGGCTGCCGCGAGCAGGACGAATTGTTCCGGGGTGACCTCCAGGGTGACCACTTCGCTGTCAGCCGTGCCTCGCGAGTACGATCTCTTGGTCGATTCCCTCGACTTGTTCTCCGGATCTCCGACGGCGAGGACCCGCACGTTTTGCATGAGCAATTTTGCGGTTACTTCGCCTTCTGCGGAAGGTCGGATCCAGAGGACATCGACGCGATCCCCCACGCGCAAATGGCTGGCGAGGCGAGCAGCTTCCCCCTCCAACTGGACGCTGTACGCTCGCATCCCGGCTGTGACCATCGCCTGGATTACCCCCTCGGTTCCGCCGACCGCGCTGTGCACCACCGGTTCATGCACGCCAAGCGGTACAACCAGCACGTGCCCCACCACCTCCTTCGGATCACGAAACGCTCCCGGCGGCGCGATCTCTTTGGGCATCCGTACCACCTTCACCATCGACGAAGCCAGCACGGTGCCGGTCTGGAGCGGCTTGGCGGCGACCACGACGGGTACGCCATCGGCAGGACGCGGCGCGTTGCGGCCTCGGACGTACCGCACCACCGAAACGCTCGCCACGAACCCGCAGAAGAGGGCGATGACGCTGAGGATGATTGCCCTGGAACTCATCGGTGAAGCTCCTCCGGCACGGTCCTGCCAGGCGGCTTGGATCCACTTCAGCTAAAGTTGCTCACTCCACTCCCGTCTCATTACCGCCGTGCCTCGCAATGTCGTGCCGTTCAGAAATATGGGAATCCCGAGCCAGGAGATCTGGCTGAATTCTGCTTCCACATCGACACGAACCGGGGCCCCGTTTGAAGCAGACGAAGGCGGATCCGGGTCGAAAGAAATAGAAAAGTTCGAAATTCCCGCTTGTGACAGCACATTGGCGGCCCGAGCAGTAGCCTGCGCCTTGGTCGTGCCAGGCAAGATAGCAATGCGGCACGCTTCACGCGCGGCCAGGGTCACCGATTGCTGCGCGTACAAGAACTGGCCGTACTCGATAATGCCGAACAAAACGAGAAACAGAATGGGCAACAGCACAGCAAATTCCACCAGTGCCGTAGCCCTTCGGTTCGGGGCGTTCGCTTCTGACCGTTGCAGCATCTCAGACCTCCCCCGGCGGAGAATCACACCGGTTGAGCTGGGCCCCAGGAAAGGAAGATCTGGAGCCAGAAGCCTATAGCGATTGGAACCGCATATGGAACCGAATACTTCGCCCGGCTCACGGATGCTTTCAGTTCTGCCCGGGAAGCCACTGGGCAGGCGAACATGGCCAGGAGTCGGAGGCCGAGTTCGCGCCACGGCCGGGTTGTGCCCGCTCGGAAACTCCGCCAGGCGATCCAGAGTACCGCCAGCGCTCCGCCCACGATCGCGGCGTAGCACAGCACCCAGACCGTGGTCCGGGCACCGCACCATGCTCCGATGGCAGCAGCCAACTTCACGTCGCCGGCCCCGGTGGCACGGAGCAGATAAAGCGGAAGAAGGAGGGCGAAGCCGGTACCGAGGCCAGCCAGGGCATCGAAAGCACCGGCGATGCCGCCGGTCACTGCGCCGTAACCGAGACCGGCAAGCATCAGGCCGAATGTCAGGCCGTTCGGTATCCGTCGCTCACGCACGTCGTACAACGCCGCAACGATGACCAGTGTGCCTACCAGTGTCCACGGCAGCACGACTTGCTCCTTTCGCCGGGGCGGGACAAGCAGGCCTGGCGCGATCCCGCGAGGGGGACCGCGCCGCGCTGCTCGTCTTCGGTTGGCCTAGCTGGCATGGTCGCACTAGTTACCGCCAGCCGCACTTTGGATTTCGTCGCTTACGTTCTGGAAGGTCGAGTTCACCTGGTTGCCCAACGACTGAATCGCGCCGAGCGCGACCACGACGATCAGAGCTACCATGACGGCGTACTCGACGGCAGTGGCACCGTCCTCTTCAGCGATAAACCGGCGGAGACCGTCAAAGAGCTTCTTCATGGCGACTCACCTCGTATGACATGCACTCCGGCACCCTGACCTTAGCCGCTGTTGCCCCCTGGGGCGGGTGCCATCCCCCAGTACACCAACATGTGTGGACGAACGTCTCTTCAGGCCGGCCTGAGATGCTTTCTGTTCGTCGTCACACAAAGCTAGGTCGTGCTTGTGCACCTGTCAAATCCGCCGCCGCACTTTTTCTCTTCCCGCGGAATCGCCGGTCCCTGTGTGCTCTGCGTCGAGCATTCACCGTTGTGCGTTTCCCACCAGCCTCGTGTTCTCCGATGCCTCAGGGGGGACGATCGGTGCCTACAGGCAACGGTCCTTGGGGGGACGAACTGCAACCGATGGCCTGCGCACCGATCCTCCGAGCGCACTGTAGCGGGGACACCACAGCCCAGTAGAAGCAAATGGTGCGACGGTGAGCAAGTAGGCCAGGGAACCTGGTGGCCCTATGTCCTTACCCCCTCTAGCCCGTGCGTGGGGCTATTGGCCCCGGCTAATGCCTTCTGTCGCGGGGGGCTCGCGCTGCGCTGTGGCGAGGGGTCTGCGCGTCGACTCAGCTTGCACTTGGCGCCGTTGAAGGGATCCTCGCGGGGATAGATCGCGAAGACGCCCAACGCTGGGAACGTCGCTCACCCTGAGGGGGGTGGGGCCCTGCTTTCGGAGGCCATGGCGGCGCAGCTAGCGCACCGGACAGGCCAGCGGGAATGGCAGGCGGACGCGGGCGGGGGGAGGTGTGTGCTGTGGTTCGGTACCGGGCGAATCCATAGTTCCCCTGCGGCGTCAGTCCTGTGCTGAACCGTGTCCGTGTCGTCTCCCCTGTGTCGTTCGGAAGGTCTCCTGCGCCACCCGGTATCGACCGCGCCGTTCCGGCATCCGGTCTGCCACGCTGGAACGCGGAACCGCGTCTCATGGGGGGTGAACCCGATTCGGAGCCGCCTGGGGGGTAGCTAAGGCGAAATTGCCGGGGTGCCGGGGGCGGGACCATGGACTTCGGATCGGTTCGGACAAGGAGGGTCTGCTGCTTGTGCGCGGTTCCTGCAAGGGGTGGACAGGTGGGACCCGCTGCACGTTTTCGTACACGAACTGATGGCGGCCTCAGGTGATGGGCTGCCCGGCGGGGGTGCCGGGTTCAGCGGCGCATCTCGTACAACCCGTACTGTCTGCGGAGGTGGAGTGTCCAAAACTCTCACCTGTTTCGAACTCCCTATCCGAAGAAGAGATGGCGGATCTTGTTCAGCCCCCGTGGAGTACAGTTGCGAGGACAAGGATGTACTACCCAAGGAAGGGACGGTCCGGTACGCTTCTGTCGGTGGCGGTGGCTTTCGCCCTCCTGCTTGCGCGGCCCGCATTCACTCAGGACGGAAAGGGGGCCCCGGATGTCGCCGATGAGGAGCGCGTGCTGACCCTTTCCGTGGGCCAGTCAGCCTCGATCCAGTTCCCCAGGCTGATCAAGGTGATCGATATCCGTACGCCCGACGTCATTTCCGCCCGCGGGGGCAGGACGCCGGACGAGTTGCGGGTCACCGCCGGGCAAGAACCAGGGCTGGGCGAGCTCCTTGTTGTGGACGAAACCGGCAAGAGGACCCTGATACGGGTGCGCGTGGTGCCGAACATGGAGCAACTGCGCACCGTTCTTGATCTGGCTTTTCCGGAAGCGAGTGTTGAGCTGCATCCGATCAGCGACACGTCGGTGGTGCTCAGCGGCTATGTGGACGACGCGCAGCTCGCGGACCAGATCGAAAAAACGATCGAGCGGTACGGCATCGAGGTGGTCAACGCTCTGCGAGTAGGCGGTCCCCAGCAGGTCCAACTGAAGCTCGTGGTGGCCGAAATCGCACGGGACAAACTTCGCCAGCTCGGTCTGGACTTCCGGTACAGTCGACCGATCGGTCCGGATGATGTCCATGACTTGACGAGCACCTTCGGCTTCCTGGGAGCGCTCGACTCGGTAGCCGAACCAGGCTCGTTAGGGGGGCCAATAGGAGGGCTTATTGGGAGCACCGGAGCTACCATCGCTTATCGGCTGGCGGACAGCAACGAAGAGTGGATCATGCTGCTCCGCGCCCTGAAGGAGGAGGGGCTGGCGCAGATGCTTGCCGAACCCGTCCTCGTTTCCACGTCCGGCCGGCCCGCTTCGTTCCTGGACGGAGGCGAGTTCGCCATCTTGGTGCCCCAGCCAACAACCGGCGGCCAGATCACCTTCACGGTGGAATTCCGCACATTCGGTGTTCGGCTGAACTTCTTGCCGACTGTATTGCGCGGCGGGGAGATTCGCCTGCAGATTAGCGCCGAAGTGAGTGAGCCGGACCAGAACCTGGGGTCGTCGTTCGCGGGCAGTCTGGTGCCCGGTCTGCGAGCGCGACGTGCTGAGACCACGGTCACGATGCGATCGGGGCAAACCCTGGCAATGGCCGGACTGCTCCATAAGAAGCGGGTGGGGCGGACCAGAAAGATGCCCGTGCTCGGTGACCTTCCCCTGGTTGGTGCGGCCTTCCGCGTGGTGGAGCATGAGGAGCAGGAGCGGGAGATCGTGATCCTGATTACGCCCGAGGTTATCGCCCCAGTGTGGCGACCGGAAGCGTTGGCCAGTTTGCCCGGAGCCGAAACCGTGTCACCGTCGGATAAGGAGCTATTCTTGGAAGGACGCATTGAAACACTCTCTGGCGTGGGACGACTCCGGTGGCGCGAGCTCGGAAGTCGTTCCGCCTCGGTTGACCGCCAAGAGGAGAAGGGATCACCCCAGTCGATGGAAATCGAACCGGCCCCCGCACACGCTGCCGGGCAGACCGATGGCAGCGAACGCGCAGATGGGCAGCACGGGGAGAGAACCGGAGTGAAGCTGCCTGGTTTGGCGGGGCCGACGGGCTACGACAGCGAAGGTGGCTAGAAGGTTTTGGCTGGCAAGCGAAGAGCAAGAACCCCCAGTCATGCAACGTACACTACGCATTGTACTGGTCGATGCTGACCCCGAGCGGCGGCAGCAGTTTAAGTCCCTGGTCGCGGGCCTGGACAACATTTGGGTCGAGGCCGACTGCGGACGCTACCACGAGTGCCTGGACCTGTTTACCGAGCTCCGCCCGGACGTGGTCGTTGTGTCCCTGGAGGAGGATCTGGATCTTGCGCTGGATCTGATCCGCGAGCTTCGCTCGCTGTCGGCGGATGTGCAGATCTTTGCCACCTCCAGTTCCGATTCCAGCCAGTACATTCTGCAGACGATGCGCGCTGGTGCAAATGAGTACCTTACCCTACCCCTGAACCTTGATGATCTGCTCCAGGCGATGGAACGGGCGCGCCAGATGATCGCGCGCGAGCAGGGCGACAATCCGGATCAGAACAAGGTTGTTGCGTTTGTGGGGGCGAGCGGGGGTGTCGGCTGCACAACGATCGCGACAAATCTGGGCGTGCTGCTCGCCCAAGACCGCCGCTTCCGCCCTCTCCTAATCGACTTCGATCTCGTGCTGGGTGACGCAGACGTTCACCTGGACGTCGTCCACGACTATACGCTGTACGATGTTGTCGAGAACATGTTGTCGCTCGACTTCACCTTGCTGAAACGGGCGATCGTCACCCACGAAAGCGGCCTGCAATTTTTGCCGAATCCGTCAACTGCCGCAGAAGCCGCGGTCATCCGGCCTGACGATGTTCGCCGACTGATCGGCTTGCTCCGGTCGACCCACACGCACATCATCCTCGATCTCTCCAAACGTCTCGATAGCATCGATCGGGCCATGATCGCTATTGCCGATCTCTGCGTCGTTGTGGCCCAGCTCAATGTCTCTTGCGTGCGGAACGTCACGCGCGTGCTTAAGGCCCTGGAGCAAGAAGAGCAGGAGAACATTCTGCTGGTGTTTAACAGGATTGGGTCTCGCGAGGTCATGTATCCGATGGACAAAATCCAGGAGCTTGTCGGTCGCAAGGCAGATATACTCGTGCCAAACGACTGGGCGACGTTCGCGTCCGCTCACGAGGCGGGCGTACCTGCAGTGCTTCATCGCCCGGAATCGCGGGCAGTGGCGGCAATCGAAGAACTGGCGCAATTGATCGAGCCGGCACTGAGTGCACAGAAATCCGAGCGCGCCAAGAAGCGAGGCTGGTTGTCGGCGTTGCTCAGGGGCTGACCAAGACCGCGGAGCCCGTCCTCATCCGCCAGGACAGCGGCGTTGGGCGGCCCACCGGAAGCCGGAATGGGCACTCCCTCTCTAGTTGGCCTCATTTCTGACAGCCCAACCCATTCCCCCGGTGGCGTTTGAGCAAAGGACATACTCGGCCGGCCCGAGATCCCCGAGTTTAGCGGTTGCCGTGGCAGTGGCAGGGCAAACGGGCCCTCGCTGCCGGCACGAGCACTGTGGTGCAGGTATTGTTTCCCATCCGGTCGACAGAGAACTCTCTTGTCCACTGTGGTCCCTGTGGACTCGGCACAGAACCGTGCTTTTTTGATCCTTGGATGGAGCGGCTTTCTGCGTAACCGGGCCGCACAGTGATCTGTGGCGCTCTATATTCCCTTGGCGAGCTAGCGCGCAGCCCAGACTGGGCCCAGGCTTCTGTTGAGGAGACGACGATGACGAAACTGGCTACGGGTTCGAAGAGACTGGGGTTTGAAGAGCTCAAAGAAGCGATTCATGCCAAGTTGGTCGATAAGCTGGATTTGTCCCGCATCGGGGAACTGGAGGGCGAACAGCTACGCAGAGAGATTCGCGCGGTTGTTGAGCACCTGTGCGATTCGCACAACGCTCTGCTGACCAGAGCTGAGCGCGATCGACTGGTCGAGGAAGTCCTGGACGAGACTCTCGGCTTCGGACCGTTGGAGCCGCTGTTGAAGGACCCCACGATTAGCGACATCCTGATCAATGGCCCCAAGAGCGTTTATGTGGAACGCCGGGGACGGTTGGAGAAGACGGACGTAACCTTCCGCGATAATAAGCACCTGTTGCAGATTATCGACAGGATTGTCAGCAAGGTGGGCAGGCGTGTGGACGAGACCTGTCCGATGGTCGATGCGCGGCTACCGGATGGATCGCGACTGAACGCGATCATCCCGCCGCTGGCCTTGGACGGTCCGGCGGTGTCGATCCGACGTTTCGGACGGAATCCTCTTAGCGTGGAGGATCTCCTCAACCTGGGCGCGTTCACCGAGGAGATGATCACCTTCCTGCAAGCATGCTGTCGTGCGAAGATGAACATGATCATCTCCGGTGGAACGGGTTCCGGTAAGACCACCTTGTTGAATGTGTTGTCGGGGTTTATTCCGGCTGAGGAACGGGTGATCACGATCGAAGACGCGGCGGAATTACAGCTTCGCCAGCCCCATGTGGTTCGGCTGGAAACGCGGCCGCCGAACATCGAAGGTAAGGGAGAGGTGACAGCACGTGACCTGGTTCGGAACGCCTTGCGCATGCGTCCAGATCGGATCGTGATCGGCGAATGCCGTGGAGCGGAAGCTCTGGACATGCTGCAGGCGATGAACACTGGGCACGAAGGTTCGTTGACCACCCTCCACGCCAATTCCCCGCGAGATGCGCTTGCCCGTCTGGAGACCATGGTGATGATGGCGGGTTTCGAACTTCCTGTACGGGCGATGCGGCAGCAGATTGCCAGCGCGGTGGACATTATCATCCAGGCAAACCGACTGCAAGGGGGCCCCCGCCGTATCACGTCCATTTGTGAGGTTACCGGCATGGAAGGGGACATTATTACGCTGTCTGAGATTTTCAAATTCGTGCAGCAAGGCATCGATGATGAGGGGCGCGCGTTCGGTGTATTCGTGGCTACCGGCATCCGACCGCGCTGCCTGGATCGGCTTCGCGCCGCCGGGATGGAACTGCCTGTCGAGCTGTTTGCCGAACGGGTTCTTGCGGAGGCGTAACGCGTTTAGCTCCGGTCCGATGCAGGAGAAGACCGAGGTTTAGCCGTTGGAGGCAGTCGCGATGCTCCAATTTCAGGACCTCTGGATCGGCTTGCCCGTGTTCGTCGCGGTCGCCTTGGGATGCATCGCGATTTGGGTGGTGCTCAGCGAGTTGCTCGAGCGGCGGCGGATCGGCGAGCGGTTGAACCGGGTTG
>JALSID010000149.1 GCA_026981825.1 Planctomycetota bacterium | reverse complement strand
GGAACTGGAATCGTTCCCCCTCGAGCGTTAACCATGCTCAGGTTGCGGACATACCAGTTCCCCGGGTCCCAGGGGCGCCCCGGAAAGACGGGATGTTGCCAGTACGCGTGGGTGTCGATCCAATCGAACCGGGCCATCATGTGGGGCGTGCTGCAACCCACGATGGTGCCGGTGATCAGCGCTCGAGTGCCGATCTGCTCCTTCAGGACCCGACGCATACGGGTCCAGTACGCGCGCTCAAGCTCGTAGAGAAACGCCATCCAGTCCCGTTGTCCGTTCCGTGGTACGTCCGACCTTCGACCGTACCTGACGATGGGCACGGTCCGGCGTTCGATCCGCGCCTCGGGCGGAAGTCCAACGGTGCCCCCACGCCTGAACCGAACCTGGGCGAATTGATACTCGGCCCCCTCTTGGCCGAGGCCAGAGAAATCCACCCGAGCATCCCGGTCCGCGCGGCTCAACACGAACGTGAACCGATAGAACTGCCACCGTGGGGCGAGCCGAATCGTTCGCTGGAAGCCGAGGTTGTCCCAGGGGGCGTGAGCCTGCCGGACGCCAACGCGTATGTGGCGCCGGGCGTCGGCTCTGGCCCAGAATTCGAGCGTGTAGGGGACATCCTCTTCCACGGCAATGCCGGGTCGGTTGAACTGAACGTGCCAGTCTTCGTGACCGGGCGCGAGCACGCGGATACGCACGGCTCTTCTCGGCCCCCCGTTCCTCGATCCTCCCCCCACCACCTCGATACGCGATTGTGCTTTGTCGTGCTGCTCCAGCCGCCACCGGCCCAGCCCGTCTCGAAAGCTCCCGTCCGGCACAAGGTTCGGCCCGAACGGCTCCTGCTTTACCCCCCAGGATTGACGGAGTTGCTCCGTTGAGCGATATCGTCGCGCCAGCCATTCGTTCCAGCGATCGCGGAGCACCTCAGCGAACGGCCGCGGAAGGTCGTCGAGCCTTCCCCCAAGCCAGCCGTGCACGAGACCGTTTTCGTTGTTGATCTCCACGAATGCCACGGCAGGATCGTCCGACAGGCGATGACCGGAGTAGCGGTTGTGGTATCTGAGCAATTGGGTCGCGTACTCGATTTGAAGCCTGATGAGTGGTTCGTAGAAAAAGCCGACCAGGTGCCGATCCTTCCAATCCAGCGACTCGATCTCCGCAGACAGCCCGTCCGCCCGGTTGAACGGCCTGGAAACGAGCAGGTTGAGATTGGAGTAGATTCCCTGCCGCGCCAGGCAGTGGATGAAGTAACAGAGGCGATCGAGTGCTTCCGGATCGAGTTCGCGGGTGCTCCGCGCGTCCCGACGCAGGATACCGTTCGGATAGCGACGGCCATCCATGTGGTGAAAACGGACCACATTGACACCGAACTTCGCGAGCCTGGCGGCGATCCTTTCGGCCGCCACTTTGTCCGGGAAACAGGCGCCGAAGCAGAAGTTTACGCCCAGCAGCCGCAGCCGTCGCCCGCCGGCAACGAAATGCCCTTCTGGTCCGACGGTGATTCGGGGCAGTTCGCTACCCCTGTCGTTCCAGGTGTGTAAGGCTATCGGGGTGGGGCTACCGTCATCCCAGGGCAAGACGAACGGGAAAAGCTGCCGCTCGGACACCTGCCCCCACGCTGTGCTGAGGAACAGACTCGTAGAAGCCACGATGGCGAACATGTTCCCTGCTCGGGCCATGGACGAAGCCTCCTCCGGGGGTGTCGGTCCGTATCGCTATGGAGAGGGCGGGCTTCGGAGACGAGCTCTCTTCAGGGGGGAACAAGCCTCCGCGCGTTCTCCGCGGCTACGCATCGTACTGCCTCGGGCGCAAGCGTCGTTTCCCTCAGCTTAAGGGCGGCCGAGGCGAGGGGGAACACCGGCCAGTACGAACCGAAGAGCAGCCGCTCATACGTGCCCAGGGCCTCTACGGCACGATCCAATGGGCCGAGCCCTTCGAGCCAGGCGGTGTCGACGAAAACAAGCCGGTTGGCCCGCACGGGGTCAGGCAGGCGCGTGAGCGGGCAGTTCAGCAACACGAGTGGTCTCGCAAGCCTGATATTGGCCAACGAGGCCAGATCCAGCTCTGGCCATTTTCCGGGGGGATGTTGCGTGCGCGGATCCTCGATCCGGCAGACGAGTTGAAGCACGAGCTCCATCTTCTCGGCGAAAGCCTGCAGTCTCCTGAACCGCGGATCGGCCAGATCGTAGCCGTGTGCCGGGGGGTAGAGCCGAATTCCCTGGAAGCCGGCGCGATGCAGCTCTTCGAGCTGGTCGCGAATACCCCCGAGTGTGGGGTTGACCGTGCCGAACAACCGAATTCGCCCGGGGAACACATTGCACCGCCGCGCGATTGTGCGGACACACACGGCCACCGGATCGAGGTCAAAAAGAGCGTCAAAGGAGCCGACCCAGCACTCGCGAACCCTCCACCGCGCGCACTCCTCAGCCGTGCGTTCCAGGTCGGCAAGGGATTGGCCCCCCTGAGGCGTATCGCACCAACAGTTAACGTCGATCACCACGGGTGGAATCCTTTTCGTTGGACCGCCGGTTCCAGCAGGCGGCGCAGGTTGTCGCGCAGGATAGCTCGCCTGGCGCCATCGTCGACCGCCGCCCCGTAGACCTTGCCAAGCTGGCTGGCCAGGCTGCGTCCACCGGTGTCGCTGCCGAAGATAACCCGGTTGGCTCCGAGCAATGCTACCGCGCGCTCGACGAAGCCCGCGGTGGGATCGAAGCCGGCCGTCTCCACCACGATGTTGGGTTGGTCTTTGATTTCGTACAGGGCTCGTTTCCAGTTGCCACCGGCGTGGCCACAGATGAACGTCACCCGGGGAAACTCTCTGGCCAGGCGAACCAGGTCTTCCGGCGTGCTCTCCCCCGGCAGGTTACCGGTCGATTTCAGCCATGTGTGCTGGAACACTACGGCCTGAAGCTCTGCAGCCAGAGCCACCAGTTCCCTCACCCGAGGATCGGTACAACGGACCGCGACCCAGAGCTTCAGCCCCACCATAGGGCCGTCGCGAACACAGCGCAAGATCTCCTTGCGGCTCGCTTCCACTTGCTTGGGGTTCACGTAGCAGTAAGCGAAGAGGCGATCCTGCCAGTGGGAGATCGCCTGGAGCACCTGATCGTTCTGTCGGCGAAGCTCCGCCGGGCTGGGATCGTAGGCGAAGGGCCAACCCATGAACAGGACGAACCGCTCCACTCGAAGTCGGCTGCCGTACTCGATCAGGGTAGTGGCCTTCTCTTCGGGGGTTCGGCCTGGCACAGGCCCCAGGTGACAGTGGCCATCCCAGGCAGGTTCCAGCTTGACATCGTCCCCATGCATCTCTGTCGGCGCCCATCGCAACAAAGGACCTCGGAGCCGACCGGCTGGTCGGACTATCCGCACAGATGGCACAGTCCATCTTGCTTCAAGCCTAGCAGCTCGGGCACGAATCTATAATCCCTGAGGAAAGGCGAACGGTGCTTGGTCCAGCAGTTAAGCGGGGAGAGCATGTCGTGCCGGTCGAAATGCAGCTTCGGCGAATCATCATTAGCGACTACCTCGATCAGCCTCAGGTCA
>JALSID010000148.1 GCA_026981825.1 Planctomycetota bacterium | reverse complement strand
CGAGCACCAGAGGCCGGTCGGGCAAGCTCGATGAGCGCGGCACATCGATGTGGTACCCTTTGCCCGGTAGGATGCGCAGGCGGAGGCCGATCTGACGGAACAGCAACGGGGTCCAGGCGCCGGTGGTAACAACCACGTGATCGGCGGCGAGAACCCCCTTCGTCGTCACCACCGCCTGGACCTGTTCGTTTGCCGTGACCAGACGCAAGGCGCGCGTGTTCTCCAGCAGAGTAACGCCCTCGGTCACCGCCAGCTCGGTAATGGCCCGCACGAACCGGTAGGGCTCGCAATGGGCCGATTCAGGGTAGTAAACAGCACCAACAGCATGGTGGCGTAACTGAGGGACAGTCCGCTGGATCTCTTGCGGACGGAGCAGATCGAAGTCGAATCCGAATCGGTGGAGGAGTTGCGCTTCTTCCAGAGTGCCGGCCAGTGTGCTCTGGTCCTCGCACACCTCCAACCGCCCCAGTTCCTGAAACCCGAACTCGGTTCGGGCTGCGAGCTGGCGGAACAGTCGGAGCGATAATCGGCCCAGTTTGCAGAGGACCTCGGTGGCTCGCGCGGTGTGCGAGGGGGTACAGGAGCGGGAGAACTTCAAGAACCAGTCCAGGTGCCGGCCCAGAAAATGGGGCGAAATGTAGAGCGGGCTGTCGGGCTTGGCCAGCCAGTAGAGGTTCCGCCACATGGTGCCCGCCTGGGGCAGGGGGAGATGACCTGGAGTGATCTGGCCGGCGTTTCCCTGTGAGCAGCCGCTCCCGGCGCGTCCCTGGTCGATCAGCACGACGCGAGCGCCGCGAAAGGCGAGATAGTAGGCCGTACAGGCGCCGACCGCACCCGCGCCGATGACCAGAACAAGCGGCTTGCTCATGCTACCCCCAACATTCGTCGATTGCCGCAGCTCAAGAATTGTTCGGGCGCGGTGTGGAGAACGACGCCGGGAAGTTGCCCCAGGCCCCCAGTTGTTTGCCCCGTGAGGGCTGCCTGACCAGGCCGGTTGAGGGGTTCGACCGGCCCGCAATACCGTTCGCGTTTGCTTTCCTGCCTGGTTTGACCCCTCAGGAGTAATTTGGAGTGCGGCACTCCCGTGCCGCTTTCACTTCCCGCCCCGCCACCCCGGCTGCAGCGCCCGGGCCTCGACGGCGCCACTCGACCTGCGCAAAGAGAACCAAAGCGGCGGAGGGCCGCCGCACTCCAAAGTTTTTGGAGTGCGGCAGTCCTCTGCCGCTTTCGCCTGCTGTTCCGCTAGGCCGGGTCGCGCTACCGATGCTCCGTCGGCGGCGCGGCGGAGGGTAGGGCCAGGCGGCGGGCTTGTGGGCCGAAGCGGTCGGGGGCGGGCACCGCTCGGCGCGCGAGGCACCGAACCTGCGCCCGATTGCGCGCTGGCCGATGCTACGCCACGCGTCGCAGCCATGTCGAACGGCGGTGTCCTGTCCCCTGGCTGCCACGTAAAGCACGCATGGCGCTGAGCCCGCCGGGTGCGGTCACGAGCAGAGATCGCGGGGGGCATGTCGTGTGGATGAGGCCGCGGCGGACGAATCGAGCGGGAGCGGCACCGTCCCAGACCAACGCGGGGCGTGCCCGTGCCGAACCTAAGATTAAACGGTCTCGCCCTGGCTGGAGATCGGCAGATGGCGGACGCTGACTACGAAGAACTCCTTCAGGAGGTGCTCGGCGGAACCGAGCACGATGAACTGTTTCAGCGACTGATCGGCCATTACGACGTGCCGGCCTACGTACGGCGCGGACTTCGTCTCGAGACCACGTTGCGCTCTTTCTTCGCTCGCCTTGAGCGGCGGAGGCGAGAGTATCTGAGTGGCGTCACCGTTGCCCTTCGGCTGGTCGCACGGATGGTACGTTCGCCACAGGACTTGCGCCCGTTTCTCCACGATGAGCGCCAGGTGGAGCTCATTTCCCGGTTGTTCGAGCAATTCGCTCCGGAAGCTCCATGGTCGGATCGGTGCGCGAAGCCGGCGCGGGTGCATCGCCAGCTACGGGAACTTGTGGCTAGCATCCGGCGCTTCAACCGTGCGTGGCGGCGCGAGCTCGCGGCCGTGGACCTGACGGCGGTAAACGAGGAAATCACGCGTTACAACCGCTTTTACCCGATCGAAAAGGAGTGTGCGTTTCGGTCGTCCCGGCTGGCCACCCGCGGATTCGAGCCGGTCCGGGAACTCACCCTGGATTCGCTTCTGAACCGGTTTCCCCCGCTTCCGGTCCCCGCTGTCGTCGGAGAGCCTCCTTCTTCTGGTTCTCGATGAGTCCGCTAGGGTTCGCGAAACTTGCCTTGCTCGGCGGTCGCTGTTCGACTTCCATCAGCTCGACATCTCGTTCGGCTTTGCCGTTGTCCGCCTCGGCGGACTGTTCGGCGGCTCGTGTGGAGGCATCGCGATCGTGCCTGAAGGACGGGACGGAAGCCCGAGCGACCGCCCATAATTGAAAGGGAAGCTTACCCACGGAACCTGCCACTCAATCGAGGCAAGTCGTGACGGAAATCCACGAGCTGCTCAATCGGCTCGATCGCCCGCCGGTTTTCCTGACCGGGCCCACGGGGTCCGGCAAGACCGAGGTGGGTATTGAGCTGGCCGAGCGCCTAGGGGCCGAAATCGTTTCGATGGATTCCATGGCGGTGTATCGCCGCATGGAGATCGGGACGGCTAAGCCGAGCCTCGAGCAGCGTCGGCGTGTGCCCCATTACCTGCTCGATGTGGTGGAGCCGTGGGAAGAGTTCTCGGTGTCCGCTTATCTGCGGCATGCGGCGGAGGCGGTGCGCAGAATCGTTTCGAGGGGGAAGCGAGTGCTCTTCGTGGGGGGCACGACGCTCTACCTCGTGGCCTTACTCTACGGTATCGAGTCCGGACCTCCGCCGAACAAGGAACTCCGGCGACGACTGGAACAGGAAGCGGAGGTTCGAGGTGGCGAGTGGTTGCGCGAGCAGCTACGGGCGGTTGATCCGGTGGCGGCCACCCGGATCCATCCCAACGACCGCAAACGTCTGATCCGAGCGATCGAGTTCTACCAGGCCACGGGGCGGCCGATCAGTTCGGTCCAGCGGCATTTTCGGGGGCGACCGTGCGTCCGCGCCTTTGCTTTTTATCTGGACTGGCCACGGGCCGAGCTCTACGCCCGGATCAACGAGCGGACGGAGCGGATGTTCGCGTCCGGCTGGGTGGACGAGGTGCGGGCGTTGCTGCAGCTTCCGCATCCGCTCAGCAAGACGGCGTTGCAGGCCCACGGCTATCGTCCCATCCTGGACTATTTACAGGGGTGGAGGAGTCTCGAGGAAGCTAAGGAACTCACCGCTACCCAGACTCGGCAGTATGCCCGTCGTCAGCTCGGCTGGCTCCGCCAGTTACGTGAGGTACGGCCGGTTCCGGTGACGGCGCAGGACAGGCCGGAAGACGTGGCGAGCCGTATTGTGCAGGCGATTCGGGCGGCTGAGCAAGCCGGTGCGGCTATGTCGCCGGTGGAGCAGGATACGACGAACCAGGCGTAGAGTAGCGACAGGGCAGGGGGGGCAGGTACCGCGGCTTCGTGGGCGCGGCGGAGCTTGACGGTTGCTTGAGGGGCGACAGATGGGACTCGCCCGGTTTGGTGGTCGATCTTTCTCGTGTTTGGCGGCCAAACTGGCGAGCGCGCGGGCGTCGGGGACTGCGGTGAGGTGGCGAGCTGACGACGTCGCCTGGTGGGTAGGGCCGGTGCGGACGAGTTGTTGGCGGCGACTGCTGGGGCCGGAACGGGTCGGTTGACCGAAGCGTACAGTAATGGTTCGGCGCCTGAGGCTTCGGACCTGTGTTCGTCCGTATGCGAGGTAGGACTCGTGCAGCAACCCTATGGCGAACTCAAGGTGTTTGCGGGGTCGGCCTGTCAGGGGTTCGGACGCAAGGTGGCGGAGTACCTGGGGATCCAGTTGAGCGCCGGTGAGGCGGTTCGCTTCACCGAAGGAAACACGTTTGTGCGCATTCTCGAAAACGTTCGTGGCCGGGACGTCTACATCATCCAGGGGCTCTCTTACCCGGTGAACGACAACTTCGTTGAGCTCCTCTTCTGGTTGGACGCCTTTCGGCTCGCGTCGGCTGCTCAGGTTACCGCTGTGATCCCTTTCTTCAGTTACGGGAAGGGGGACAAGAAGGATGAACCGCGCGTCAGCATTCGCGCTCGGGTGTGTGCGGACTGCATCGAAGCGGCGGGGGCCGACCGGGTGCTGACGATGGACCTGCATAGTCCGCAGATCCAGGGGTTTTTCCGCAAGCCGGTTGATCATCTGTATGCCATGCCCGTGCTGTGTGATTACTTTCGCGCCAAGCAGATCCCGAATCTGGTTGTGGCATCGCCTGACGTGGGCTTTGGCAAGCAGGCGGTGAAGTTCGCCGAGCTGCTCGGGACGCCCGTGGCCATTGGTACCAAGGAGCGGCTCTCGCCCGACCAGGTACACGTTTGGACGGTGATCGGGGATGTGCGGGGGAAGAACGTGCTGATCGTGGACGACATGGCCCTCACCGGGAAGAGCCTGATCGAGATGGCGAGGGCCGTCATAGACAAGGGGGCCGAAAAGGTGTATGCTGCCGTAACGCACGGCGTTCTGGTGCCCGGTGCGGCGGAAGCGATCGCGAACAGTCCGATCGAGGAGCTCGTGATCACCGATACGGTGGAGTATCGGTTCGAGCCGTTGCCACCGAACGTACGCGTCGTTTCGGTCGCCCCCCTGTTCGCCGAGGCGATCAAATCGATTCACGAGCGGACGAGCATCAGTCGTCTTTTCCCCCCGCGCATCGTGCGCACGTAATCTGCCGAAGGAGGCCGAAAGCTTGGGTCATTCGAGGAGGAGCTCGAGGTCCTCGGCCGTGAGGTTCTTGAGCAGGCTGTTGTCGGCGGTGATGATCGATTCCGCCAGGTCTTTCTTCCAGGACTGCAACTGGAGGATTTTTTCTTCGACCGTGTTCTTGGCGATCAAGCGGTAGGCGAACACGGTTTTGGTCTGGCCGATGCGGTGGGCGCGGTCGATTGCCTGGGCTTCCACGGCCGGGTTCCACCAGGGGTCGAGCAGGATGACGTATTCGGCTGCGGTCAGGTTCAGTCCGACTCCGCCCGCTTTGAGGCTGATGAGGAACACGGGGCAATTGGGGTCGGTTTGGAACCGTTCGACACGCTGCTGGCGGTCGCGGGTACGGCCATCGAGGTACTCGTAGGCGATGCCACATTTGTCCAGTCGGCTGCGGACGATGTCCAGGAGGGTGGTGAATTGCGAGAAGACGAGCGCCTTGTGGCCCTCTTCGACCAGGGCGCGGAGCTGTTCGAGGAGCAGTTCGAGTTTGCCCCCGTCCATGTCTCGGTATTTCTCGTCGATTAGACCGGGGTGGCAGGCTGCCTGACGAAGCCGCAGAAGCGCTTCCAGGACGTGCATGGTCGAGCCGGCCAGGCCGTGTTCGCGGATGTGGCCGAGCAGGGAGCGGCGGTAGTGTTCGCGGAGTTCGTGGTATAGGGTAGCCTGTTCGGGGGACATTTCGCAGATCAAGGTCTGCTCGACACGGTCCGGCAGGTCTTTTGCCACTTGCTGCTTGGTGCGGCGGAGGATGAAGGGGGCCAGAGCTCGTGCAAGGGTCCGACGCGCCTCTTCGTCGAGCGTGGTGCCGGCGCCCACCCGCTCACGGAACACTCGCGCCCCGCCCAGCATCCCTGGGTTGAGGAACTCGAACAGGCTCCACAACTCGCCCAAATGGTTTTCGATCGGGGTTCCGGTTAATGCCAGCCGGTGGTCGGCCTGAAGGAGCCGCACCGCCTTAGCGGTGTCGCTATCGGCATTCTTGATGGCCTGGGCTTCGTCGAGGATGACATAGTCGAAGCGGAAGTCCTTGAAGATGAGGATGTCGCGGCGCAGGGTTCCGTAGGTGGTCAGGACCACATCGTAGTGATGGAACTGGGAATGGTCCTTGCCCCGGTTGGACCCGGTGTGCTCGAGCACGCGTATCGAGGGGGCGAATCGTGCGAATTCTGACCGCCAGTTGAAGACCAGCGACTTGGGTACTACTACCAGCGAGGGGGGTACTGTGTCTTGATCTTCCTTGCGCCCGCCGCGTCGCGGCTTGGTGCTGGAGCGTTTCTTCCGTCGTTCTTCGAGAAGGGCGATGACCTGGACCGTCTTGCCTAGCCCCATGTCGTCGGCCAGGCAGCCCCCAAAGCCGAATTCTTGCAGGAACTTCATCCAGCCCAGTCCTTCGCGCTGGTAGCTCCGCAGCTTTCCCTTGAAGCTCTTCGGCGGCGACGCCGGGCGGACCCCTTTGAAGTTCCGCAAACGCTCGCGGAGTTTTGCAAAGCCCTGATCGAAGCGCACCTCTTCCCGAGCGGCGAGCAAGGCGTCCAGCAGCCCGACCTGGCTGCGGTGGTACTTGGCCACTTCGCCGTCGGTGGTGGCGACGCTGGCGAGCAGCCCATATGTGCTGCGCCACTCCTCGGGGATGTACGCTCGGCTACCGTCGGACAGGACGATCGTTTCCTGGCCGCGGCGGATGGCGGCGAGCAGTTCAGGGATGGCCACCTTCTGATCGCCAAAGGTTGCCTCGCCGCGCAGCTCGAACCAGTCCAGGGAAGAGCGGATCTCCAGGTGCAGTTTACCGCGGGTGCGGACGCGTCGGCCGGACAGTTCGACGTGCCAGCCCAGGCTGAGCAGTTGGCGTAGGGCACGTTGTACGAGCCGTGGGCTGATCTGGAACCGTTCCGTTTCGTTCGGACCCCGCGTGGAGCTGATCGCGTAGCCCTGGCGAAAGCCGAGATTGTTGAGGAACGTTCGCACCTGGTGTTCGAACTCCCAATCGCGGGGGCTTACCGTCCGGCTACGCAGGTTCGCTACGCACGGTCTTCTGTCCAGCGCGCCGACCACCACTCCGCCGTAGTCGAAGGCGAGCAGCGCATGGGCACGCGAGCGCCCCTCGGCGTTCTTACCCGCCCGGCTCTGGATCCGCACCACCGGTACCGGTTCGATCGCCTGCTCCGTGAGCCGCAGCTCTTCCGGCCAGCGGAGCCGTGGCAATGCGGGCAGAGCATAGACGGCCGCGACGAATTCATCCACTTCTTCGTCGGCAATGTACAGCTCCGAATGCTTTCGCAAGAGAGCAAGCCAGGGAAAATCGAGCCCATCGTCCAGACGAGCGACCTTAGAACCATGAAAGACCAGCCCACCGCTCAGGAGCAGGAGGGGTTCGTCCAGCCCCATCCGTCGCTGTCCCTGGACCAGTGAGCCGCGCAGAACCCAGCCGGACTGTGACGGGTGGCGCGTCAGCTCTAAGTCGGGAACCCATGGTCCGCTTTCGTCCCACTCCAGAGGTTCAAGAGGTTCGTCCGGTCCTTTGCGCACGAAACAGCGCCCTGTCTTCGCCACGCAGGGAACAAGGATGTCCCGGAGCCCGGGTTCGAGCAGGAACTGAGAGCGAGCGTCACTGAAAGCATCGGGAACATAGACGAGGTCGGACTGAGGCCCGGCAAGACACTGCAAAATCCAGGAATCCAACGGGGCTTGAGGACCGTCGGCCAACAGGCGCGCAGGGCTGCGCGGCACTGGAGTTGCCCAGCTCCCGTCTGGCCGCAGTCGCCGCTCCAGCACCTGCAGAACAAGGTGCTCGTTCTTAAACGTGGCCGGAATGTCGAAGACGTACCAGATCTCGTAGCGGGCGCGCTGAGAAGGGGGCAACGGGCCAGCCAATCGGTCGGTTACCTGAGCAACAACCTGTACCGACTCCCGCCAGCCTCCACGCTCTTCCTTGGCGGACGCACGCCGCCGCTGGCTGCGAGCGGTAAGGTCACGAGCGGCGTCGATCGTGTTGATTCCCTGCCGATCCCAAGCCACATTCTTCCAGTCCGAATCCCAGACGAGGCTCAGCTCGCCCGGCGTGGTGGGACCGTTCAAGGCACCTTCGGCTTCCGCCGCGAGCAGTGTGGCCCAAACGTGCTTGCAGGGCGTACCGGTCTGATCGTAGTGGTCGCACGTGCAGCCCGCAATCAATCGACCTTTTTCCAACCTCAGCCGGACCCGACACTCCGGATTATCAAACACATTGGCGACAACCTCTTCGCTGTTGGCAGTTGCCAGCACGATGCGGCCCGCCTTGAACGCAAGATTGCCCGAATGGCGGCAACGAGCGGTGAAATACTGCACGAAACGTTCGGCTACCGCAGCCACAGATGCCTCCTTGCCTCACGCAGAGTCTCTCTTCCAGCAATCCCCGCCTCTGTCTGTGCACGTTTGACATAAACCAATTGACCCGTTCTTTGCAAGCCCTGTGCCCGGCACGTTTCAACCCGATGGAGCTGTCGTACCGGTCACGTCGGCCAAACGCGTTAGACTACAAGGTACAGATCGATCCCGGACACAGCACGCGTAGCCGGAGGCCGTGCACAGGGCGGGGGAACTCTGATGATACAGCCGATCAAACCGTCACATCATCGCCGTGCTCTCTGGTACCTCGTCGGCATGTCCGTTTTTCTGACCCTGGGGAGGGTCCGAGCAGTCGAGGCGGACGTGCTCGTGCTGGCCAACCGAACCGACCGGCCAGTCGCGCTCACCGTAGGAGCCGGTCCGTTCGAATGGCTGACGTGCGTGCTCGTTCCCGGTGAGGCAATGGCCTTTTACGTGCCCCCTACCGAAGTCCGCGTCGTCCTCCACGATGCTTCCTCGCAGACTGCGGATGCAAGCTACGCCTGCGAACCCGGTCAAGCCTGCTTTGTCTTCCGTGATGAAGGGGGGAGACTGGCAATCGCAGCGATCGGATTCGCCACGGTTCATGATCCGGCCGGCCAACTGGAGCAGCTCCTCCGCCCACGACTTGGGGTTAACCGTGCGGCTGCCGTGCAGCCGACCGTGGTTGTGTACGCGAAGCTTGCTAGCGATGATGAACAGCCGCTCAAGCCGTCGGCCTGGCAGCGGCACCTGAGCGAACGGTTGCGGGACGTGTCCCGCCGCATGCTTCGCCAACTTAGCGTCTCAGTCCGCTGCGTTGGGTATGCCACGTGGGACAGCAATGATGACATTCTGGACTTCGATGTGGCCGCCAACGAATTCGCCGACGAGGTCGATCCGGGGCGTGCGCACGTGGCAATCGGCTTCACCGCACAGTTCGGCAACGTGACCGAGCCCCATGGCGACCTCGGCACCTCTCATGGTCCCTTACGGCGACACATCTTGGTACGGGAAGGAACCGGACAGCTTCTTTACGTGGACCGGATCGAAGTGCTTTTCCACGAGCTCGGCCATTTTCTGGGGGCTGCGCACAGCCCCGAACCCGACTCCGTGATGCGCCCGCGGCTTGGGGACCATCGCGCCGTGCGCAAGGATGCACTGATCCAGCTCGATCCCGTGAACTGCCTGGCAGCGGCCCTGGTCGTGGACGGCCTGAACGGATTGCACCACGTGCCAGAATCTATTGGCGACCTGCCTCCGCTGCACCGGTACCTGCTGGCTCGGGTCTACCGGACGCTGGAGCAGGCGATGCCGGAGGATCCTGTGGCGCCCCGGTATCTGACCCTGGTACGTCCTGTCCAGTACATCCCACGCTCTGGCCTGGCAGAAGCCACTCGCCGGGTTGTCCAGGCGGTTCTGGCGGAAGCTGCCAATACGAATGCCGAGCCGATCTGGCGTGAGACCGGCGATGCTCTTGCCGAGAAGTATGTCCGGGCGGCCGCTCTGGCTGCGGCCGAACTTCCGGATGACCTTCGTCCCCGCGCGTTCCTTCTCGGACTCGCGATCGCGCTGGATCGCTACGAGTTTTTCGCAAAGAACAGTTGGTTGGCGCCCATTTACCGCGCGGTGGAGAGCGACAGCGAACGTGCCCAGCGACTCCAGATGCTCGGGCATCCCACCTTCTACGATCGCGAAGACCTCCTCGCCCACTTCCTCGTCTCTGCGGCACTGACTGCCCTGGTGGGTAAGAGCCTGGCCATCCAGGCGGGGATACTCAAAGAGGAACAGGACGCCCGCGCGGGTAGCGGCTTTAGCTTCGCAGATCTCGCTGCCGATCTCGCAGGCGTTGAGTTCGGCGTACGCGTATTGAACGACGCGGACTTCCTCGAACGAGTGGGGCGCGAGTTCACCGTGCGCGGCTATGTTCCCGATCCCGAGGGCCTTCCGGAGGGCCTGTCTGCAGAGGCGTTCGCGCGGCGCTACGGGGGCCGCTACGACCCCCGCTTCACGACTGCCGTGGATGCGATTCGCGAGCTCATCGCGAATCTACCCGGCTATCGGGAAACTACTGCACCCTACGGCCGCTGAGGGTGCGCCGGGAGTTTCCGATCGACGACGGGGCAAAGTGTACCATGGCCGTGCGGGTCGCTTCCTTGCCATGCCGCCCCTGGAGAGCTCGATCTGGAGCATCGTGTCGGTCGGGTCGCTCCGGTGAACCGTTCCTTCTACCACCCATCGCTACTGCGGCTTCCACTTGATCTGGAACTCGATCTCCTCGCCGGAATCATCGCGTTCATGTTCGATGTTGACCACCGCATGGGCTGGTACGGTGATCCGTTCGCCTGCAATTTGGATGCGGAACGGTTTGCCTTGTTCCAGACAGTCCGCCAGTCGTCGGAGCTTGGCGATGAACTGGTGCAGCGGGTAGGACCGCTCGATGTCACGTTCTCGCTTTTTTCGAGCCATTGGCGGTCTCCTTGTTGTCCGCGTAGACGTTCTCTGGCAGGATGCCGGGTGTCTGCCGGTTCACTATACGGACTAGCTGCTATCCTGTCGCGAGCGAGTGTGTAATGGCATGTTGCGGCTAGAGGGGGGGTATCTACGGAGGACTCGTGCGGTATGGCCCGATTGGCAGGTTCGAGCTGGTGCGCAGTGGTGTGGCTGCGACATGGGCGTCCCAATGTCAGTCTCGGGCACGATCGGCTCAGGCAGCCTGCCGTTGCGACACTGGGTTGTGATCAAGCCCGGTGGCTTGGTTCCTCACCGCAGCAGAAAACTGTTTTGCCCGTTCTGGCATAGAAATCAGTGGAGCAACGGGTACCGTGGCGACAAGCGACGCCGCCACTCGGAGGGCAACCACTCACGGGACTCGCTGCGAAGGACTGACTGTGGAAACGAACGAAGCGATCCAAACCGTTCTCAGCGCGTATTCCCCCATTTTCGAGCTCCGCGCAGCGGAGGCGCTCGGGAACGCAGGGGGCTTCAGCGGGGCCGCTCTCTGGCGGGTGGTGACGCCGGCAGGCGTGTTCGCGTTGCGTCGTTGGCCGATCGGCAATCCGACGCCGGAACAGCTCAGGGAGATGCACGACGTTCTCGAAAAGGTCGTGATGGCGGGCGTCAACTACGTGCCCTTGCCGGTTAAGTCGGCCAGTGGAGCGTCGTACGTTTCCGTCGAGAGCCGTCTCTGGCAACTGGAACCGTGGTTGCCGGGCAAGGCCGATTTCTGGCAAAACCCATCGTCCGCACGGTTGCAAGCGGCGATGGAAGGGCTGGCTCGCTTTCACCTGACTGCTGCGACCGCTGGCGGAATCGGTGGGTTTGGGGTTAGCCCGGTCATGCAACGGAGGCAGCGCGAGCTACAACGGATGTTGGGGGCTTGGTTCGAGCACGTGCTGTTACCTTGTGTTCCGGCGGGGGTGTGGCCGGAATTCGACGAGCTCGCAGCCGAGCTGGTTGCCCGGCTTCGCAAACTTCGCCATTGGTTGCTCCGCATCCTCGCCGTGCGCCTCCCAAAGGTTCCGTTGCAGCCGGTGATCCGGGACGTCTGGCACGATCATGTCCTGTTCGAAGGGGAGCGGCTCTCTGCCATTGTCGATTTCGGTTGTCTTGGGGTCGATTCGGTGGCTGTCGATGTGGCCCGCTTGGCGGGCAGCTTGATTGGGGAGGACAAGAAACGGTGGGCCGAAGCGCTCCGCTACTACACGGCCGTGCGACCACTGGCGCCGTCGGAGCGGTGGCTTGCTGCCTGGGGCCGAGTAACGGAGACTGCGGGGGGAGGGCTGGTTTGGCTGAATCGTCACTACGTGAAGCGGATCGTGTGGGATCGCAGACCGGGGATTCTGACGCGGGTCCGCCACTTCATCCAGCGGCTCGACCAGCTTGCGGCAAGCGGCCTCGTGGGCCGCTCTGCGGCCGAACTCGATTCCGAGCTGCACGCCGCCTAGCAATGGGCATCGCGGCCCCCTTGGTTTAGGCGGACGCGGTGTACCTGGCCAGTAGGCATGGTCTGGGACGGCTCCCCCATGCTGGCGGCAGGGGCCGTCGGCCCGGGTGTCCCGGACGACGGAAGCCGAGCCCGGCTCTGCAGCATTGCCGGGAATGCGGAGAGCCCATTGCGCAGACGTGGCCCCAGCCGGCTCGCCTGGCGTGACCGTTGTGGGGGCAAGACCGGGATAGCCTTATGTCGAGCTCAGGTCATCGGTTCAGAAGGGGGCCTGGCGCGTTTAGCTTTTCGGCGGCGCAGTGGGGGTGGAGGAACGAAGCCGCTGGACCACCGGCGGCACGGGGAGGCCCAGCGAGCTTGCGATGGTTCGGAGGAGTTCTGCTTCGCTGAGCGTCACACGACCGTCATAAACAACGCACCGGACGGCCGCTTCCAGGGCGAGCTTACGGGCTTCGAGGTTCGCGTAGCGCAGCGCCTTTAGGCTCCGATCGAGTTGGATCAGCGTACACTGCTCCTTTGGCGGTAGCGCCGCGGTCGCGGGTCGCAGTTTGGGGGGCAGGGTAGATTCGATCGCCGTGCGGAACGCCTGTTCCTCCTGGTCTGAATCGACGTGGCCCAGCCGGGCAAGGACAGCGACGACGACCAGGAGGTGCGGGGTGGCCTGGCGGGTGGATAGCCGGCTGCGCCGCCTGGGGGAGGATCGGTCCAGCAGAGGCATGAGTACGCTGTGGGCGATGCAGAATTCGAACAGGCTGAGCTTGCCGTCTTCAGCGATCAAGGCTTGTACGTGTTTTGCGAACAGCTCACACTGATCCGGTGGCTGGGTGCCAATGCTGGGAACGGTCAGTTGCGCCAGGGGGAGCCAGGCCTCTCGTCCAACGTTCCGCAGCTCGTTGTAGAAGCGGGTTGTTTCCTCGTAGATCGCCTGAGGAAGGTGGGAACGCAGGTATTCGAGCTGTCGCTGCCGCACCGTTGGGTTGGGGTCGATGAGCAGGGCGTAGATGAGCGCCATCGCGGGCATGGGTTCCCGGGTGGCTTCCACCAGTGCGGGCGGTAACGCCGACAGGAGGGTTCGGGCGTAGGCGAAGTCGCTTGTATCAGGGCGGGCGATGCGGCCGAGCCACACATCCGATTTGGCTGCGAACGAGGGGTCGGCCTCACCTGCTCGCTCCTCGGCCCAATGGCGGTTGAGCTGCTCTTCGCTCACCGGGACGGCCGGAGCCACCGGAGCTGCGGCCATCGCGGCAGCAGGCGCAGGTTCGGGTGCAAGTTCGTGGACTGTGGGAAAGTGGCCGTCGAAGGTGGGATCGATCCGCCGGATGCGTTCCTCCAGTGGCGGGTGCGTGGCGAAAAGACCTACGAAGTAACGGCGGAAATCGGCGAAGAACATGTGCGCAAGTTCCGACGCCCTGGGGTGCTGGACGCGGCCGTGCAGACCGAGACCCCCGATTTTCTTGAGAGCGCCGGCGATGCCATCCGGATTGCGCGTGAACTGCACGGCACTCGCGTCGGCCAGATACTCGCGCTGCCGGCTGATCGCCGCCTGAATGATCCGACCGCACAGAACACCGATCAGACCCAGCACCCACAGAACGGCGCCCAGGATGATCAGGAAGGGCGCCGGATTTCCCCCCTTCTTTTTGGCACCGAGGCGCGACGGTGCCCCCGCGAGTCGTATGCCCACTTCGATCAGGATGCGGCCTATGACAGAAATGGCGAACAGACCGGTGATGATGGCGAGCATCCGGCAGTTGACCCGCATGTCCCCGTAGAGGATATGGCTGAATTCGTGGGCGATCACGCCCTGGAGTTCGTCCCGGGTCAGGTAGCGGAGTGAGCCGTTAGTGACGGCGATCGCAGCGTTGTCCGGAGTCCAGCCTGCAGCGAACGCGTTGATCCCGTCTTCGTTTGGTAACACGAACACATCCGGTTGCGGGCATCCCGATGCGATCGCCATCTCCTCGACGATGTTCTTCAACTGTCTGGTGCGAACCGGATCGGTCCCAGCCGCGTTGTAAGGGACCGCACCGACGGCCATAGCAACATGGGCACCCCCCTGCCTCAGTTGGGCGATCTTAACGAGCGACGAGATCCCCACCACCGTGAGCACGAACAACGCAGAGATCGTAGCCGCTGTCGGATGCCACAGGGAAGGCAGCGGTTTCTCCGCGGCTGATGCGAACGCGGCCAGGAGGACGAAGTAAATTCCCGCAGTGATCGCGACGATGGTGAACACGAAGAGCAGAACCAGCCACACGGTGCGGCGACGAGCCTGCTCCTGGGCGGTGAAGAAATCCATCGTCTGAAGCGGGGGAACATTCATCGTCTCCTCCGCACTCTGGCTCGGTTCCACGTCCCCTTCGGATCGGGCCTCTGTGTGCTCCACACTCCAGCGTGGGGGCTGTCTCGAACGTGCTACAGCCTTATGACCGGCCACGGCTGCTCACAAGGGGCGCACCTGGACAACGTCGCGACGGACCGCGCCCCGATCCCACTCGATCGCACCAGACCGGTCAACCCTTCTGAGCTTTGATACAGAGCGAGGAAACCTGCTGTCCGCTGGGCAGGATCGCGGCCTCATAGGCTTGTGCCAGGCGAACCGTTAGGAGAACGAGACCTTGGGAGCTTCTCGCTGTTCGGGCTCGACGATCTCGTACAGCGGAGCTTCCTGGAACCCAAACATGCCCGCGACGATGTTGGTAGGGAACTTCTGCAGGTAGATGTTGTAGCGGGTGGCCGAATCGTTGTACGCCTGCCTGGCGTAAGCGATTCGGTTTTCGGTGGAGCGAAGTTCTTCCATGAGGGTTCCGATCGATTCGTTCGCTTTTAAGTCAGGATAGCTTTCCACGACAGCCAGCAACCGACCGAGAGCGCCGGTAAGAGCTGCATCTGCTGCGAAGAGCTCTTGCACCGCCGCTCGGTCACGGGGGTTGGCCGATGCCTTCTGTTCGGCGGACACAGCGCGGGCCCGGGCGTTGATCACCGCTTCCAGCGTTTCCCGTTCGTGCTTCATGTAACCTTTCACTGATTCGACCAGATTAGGGATCAGGTCAAAGCGTCGCTTGAGCTGGACGTCGATTTGGGAAAGCGCGTTCTCCATGTACTCCCGCAGGGAGACCAGTCGGTTGTAAGTGGAAACCGCCCAGATGATGACCAGGACGACCAGGATCGCCAGGACGATTGCAACTCCCTGTCCCATTGCAACTAACCTCAGCTTGGGTCATCGACTTTCGGATCTGCCGTCTTAAGTGATTCGCCTTCGGGGTGGTCAATCTTAACGTCCGACAGGAGGAAGCGATCGAACCAGTCGGCGCACGTGGCCAGATCCTCCACCAGGTTGGGCCAGCCGTGGCCGGCGTTCGGCTTCACCACGAGCTTACAAGGGACGCCGGCTTGTTGGAGCTTCTCGATCAACAAACGGGACTGCTGGAGCGGAACGAGCTTATCGGCGTCGCCATGAATGATGAGCACGGGCGGATCATGCTTGTCCACGTGGGTCACGGGCGACAGCTCCCGTAGTCGGTTGACCACCTGCTCGTGGGGCAGTCGCTCGAACCTGCCCGTCTCCTTGCTGAACTCCTGGAAGTCGAACGCCGCCCATACGAACTTGAGCGGCTCCAGATCCAGGACGGACACGCCGGGTTTGCCCCAGTTCAGGAAGTCTGTGGGCGGGAAGAAGCAGGCGACTGCGGAGACGCGTGCCGGCTCGCGGTCGACGGGGTCGCGGGCCGACGCGTCCCCTTGCCGGCCTGCAAGGCCGAGGATCAGGGAAAGGTGCCCACCGGCGGAGCCGCCGGTGACGCCAAGCTTCTCCGGGTCGATACCGTACTTCTTTGCATTGTGTCGCACGAAACGGACCGATCGCCGCACGTGCTCGACGATCTCGGACAGCGTGAACTTGGGCTGGCTACCATGGACCACCGCAAAGACCGTGTAGCCCCGTATGATGAACGGAAGAGCGAAAGCCGGGTTGATGGCTTCGGGAGAGGAGAACCAGCCGCCGCTGATCATGATCAGGATTCCGGCACCGTTCTTAGGCCGCTGAAGCGGTTCGAACACGTCCATCGTGAGAGCTGTGCCGTAGGCTCGACCGTAGAGGACGTCCCTGGTGCGCTTGTAGGCAGCCTGGCCCTTCTGGGGCGGAACTGGTTGGGACGCGGCCGTGGCCGTGCCCAAGTCGAGCGGTTGGGCGCCTGTGGTCACCGCCAGAAGGGTGGCGAGCACAACCACGCCGACCAGTGCCACGGAGGTGAATCGCGTCATAGCAAGCGATCCTCTTGTATCCTTTGGGCTGGTGTTCCGCGTGTACATGAACGGGCCTCTCTTAGTACGAATGAACCGGGCGGCCGGGGGGTACCCGTTCTGTTGTTTCGCGCGAGCGCAGCTTCGCGTCCAACATCGCCGTTCTCGGCCTGTTCCGGACTCCGTCTGGTATGGTACCAGCATACCGGATAGGACGGGGACCCGGTGGAATCTGCCAGAGCCGTCGGATGGTTGGCTGTTGGACCGGCGGTTTCCTGTTTCGGGGATGTCCGCCTGCGGAGGAGGTGTTCCGATGGTGCTGATGCAGTTCAGCATTTTTCCGCTGGACAAGGGAGAGAGTGTCGGTGCCTACGTGGCCAGGGTGGCGAGGATCATCGATGAATCGGGCCTGTCGTATCGCTTGCACGCGATGGGTACGGTGGTGGAAGGTGAGCTTGACCAGTGTCTTGCGTTGCTGAGACGCTGTTTTGAGGAGCTCGAAAAAGACTGCAACCGGATCATTTGCAACGTGTACTTCGATGAGCGCAAGGGGTACGGTGGGCGACTGCGCGGGAAGGTGGAGAGCGTCGAGAAGCACCTGGGCAGGTCTCTTCGTGGTGCAGACCGCGGACCCGAGGTCTAGCTGTAAAGCGATCGGGATTCGGTTGGGCTGGCGGTTCTGGCGATAGGGGGCAACACTGTGGTGGTGCGTGCCGTATGGGCGAGGCCGTTGCTGACGGAATCCGGCGAGATGGTTGAAGGGGGCTGTGTGGAGCGTTTCGGGCAGGCGTTTCGCAGCGGGGCGGACTAGTGGGTTGTCTGGGCGGCGAGGAGGGCTGCGGCTAGGGCTTCGGGGTCGGCTCCGAGGTGGAAGTAGGCGAGGGAGGCGACGCAATTCTTGCGTGCCAGCACGACGGGGGTTGGTCCGTTCTCGCAGCGAGCCTGGGCCACGACGGATTCCGCGCCGATGTCGCAGAAACGCACGCCTTCGCTCAGGTACCCGCGCATTCGCACTCCGGGCTGAAAGACCCAGACCTTTCTGGCGGGCTCGAGCTCGATCGGTTGGGCGGCGCTCGTGGGGCTGTGCACGCGGAGGACAGCGGAGAGGATGCCCGTCATGGGGATGAGTTCGCCATCGGGTGTCTCGACGGCCTGCGCCAGGATCGCCGCTCCTGTGCCTTCGGCGTAGACAACTTTGTTGCGGCACACATGCGCGCGGAGGGCGCCCTGCAGGCAGGCATTGGCCGCCAGGCTACGCAGATAGTCCTCGGTTACGTGACCGCTCCCGAAGAAGACCACGTCCACATTCTCTGGGAGGTCCTCACACCGCGACGGGGCGAAGTCGACGATTTCGGCGCCCAGGAGTTGGAGTTCGTCGAGAGCGTCCGGCAGGTAACAGTGGCAGGTGTCGTCCCATGCAGCTGCGATACGGAGGGGACGATCGGCACAGACACGGGGGGTATCGCTTGACGATGGAAAGCTGAACGGGCGGCTGGTGGCCAGGTTGCAGAGGTGGTCGAGCGAGGTGAACTCGAGCAACTGGTCAGCGAGGTCGTTGGCGAGCTGATCAAGGGTCTTGGGGAACCGTGCCTGCCGGGTCGCTTGGGTTACAGCATCTTGCGAGATCGCCCCGATGAACGGGGCTTGGGCGATGGATAAGGCACGTTGCGACAATGTGCGGGGGTCTTGACGGCTCACACCGGTCACCAGTACCCCGTCGGGTGGTCGGGGCAACGGGGGGGTGAGCGGAATGCCGCGATCCAGGTCGCTGGCGTGTACGACGGCGATTACTGGGGTGTCCAGGCACTCGGCCAGCCGCCACTGCAGCGGGTTGCGCTCTGGGTTGAAGTCGCACCGTATGAGGGCGATGTCCACCATGGCGGCGGTGCGCGCGAAGATCTCGTAGCACCGCTCAGGCCCCAGCACCCACAGGTCCAGATGACGCATCGCCAGGCCATAAAGCGGCTGGGTGCAATCGACCATTTCGGGTGAGGCGGTATCGGTGTAGACTTGGGGCTGCCAACTGTTTCGACCGAACGCGGCGGTTAGACCGAGCAGCACCGGGTCCAGGCACGCTCGCTCACTCAGGCCCATGAGCATCAGGCGAGGGATCGTGTCCGTCATATCACCGCAGACCTCGGAGGCCCGAGTTGATGGTGAAGCTTCCACAACGGGCCGCTTTCTCTGCCTATCCGCTACGACGGGTAGGATTCCTATCCGCGGAGCCAGCCGGAAGGTCATGACCGGCCTTCGTCTGCATCATTAGGTTGGGTGCGAACCCCGTCAAGCGGCGTGAACAGCTTGACGCGGTTGGCGATTTATCGTTACTGTAGAAGGGTAGGCCGCGACATCGCCACAAGACGGTCGGAGCCGGCGTACTTTGCGGCTATAGTTCTGTGGGAGCGTGCCACGCCTACCTGCACGCGCGGTCGAGGGTGGAACGTCTTTCTCGGCGAGGTTCGGATGCAATTTTTGTTCGCGACCAGCGAAGACTCCTCGTGCATGCCAACCCGGCGCAAGCGTCAACTTCGCTACTGGCTGGCAGTTCTGTTCTGCTGGTGGGTCGGCTGGACCGTTCTTCCAGCTAGCACGCAGGTGGCTGCCGGAGGGGGCGTCGCTCGCCTCATCGCGCTGGATGCCTGCCTACACTGCTACCAGCAAGGTTCGTCCGAACAGCGGGCGGACCAAGCGGATGGCACCGAAGCGGCGGAGTCCGAGGGGAATAAGAAGGAGGGGAACGACAGCCAGTCGGTGGAGCTGGACGAGATCGCTCGCCAGGGAATTCCCCGGCCGACGCTGGAAGCCGTCAAGCTGTTGCGCTCTGCCCGGAAGCTGGTTTCGGACGCGGACGTCCCCAGTGGACAAGAATTGCGCGCGTTTCGCAATCGGTTGGTTTCCCCGGCACCGCTTACCAACGCGGATCGCGAACTGATCCGACGTTGCACCCGCTACTATGTGTTGCGCCTGAGTGATCCCGCGGAATTCGGCCGCCGGAGGAGGAACCTGCAGGAACTGGCCGATATTCTGCGGCGTGCGCGCGGTCATGAACAGGTCTATGACGAAGTCCGCAGGACGGTGATCGAATCAGCCGGGGCGATGTTTAAGCACCACATCGTGTCGCGGGTCTCCGCGGGCATCGTGCTCTTTTTCCTCGCCGACGAAGAGGCTTTGCCCCTGCTCGTCCAGCAGATTGCTGACCCTCAGCAGCACGAGTCGGTGAAGATCTGGTGTATCAAGGCAATAGCGGCTACAGCGCTGCGCGATCCGGCCCTGCGGATCAAGAATAAGCAGTACGAAGAGCAGGCCCTGCGCGCTCTTCTGGACTATTTCCGAAGCACCCCACCCCCCCACTACTGGACCCAGCGTGAGATCATCCTGGCTTTGGGTGCGATCGGTCGTCCGACCGAGGACCTTCTCGGTGGGGACGCAAATGTGGCTCGTGAAATAGTGCTCTTCCTCCGCGGCGAGAACTTGCGCGCCCGTGAGGGGACGGTCCCGGAGGGACCAGGCCGGCTGGTGCGGGTCGAGGCCGTCAATGCTCTCGTGCTGCTACTCATACCGGATAACCTGGACTACAACTTCCAGCAGATCGGCGCGGAAGTGGCGCGATTCTCGGTGGAGGCGGCGTACTCGGCTTTGCGCGACCCCTTGATTGACCGCCTCCACTCGTACCTCTACGTCCAACGCTGCTACGAGTCCCTGGTGGCACTGGCGGGTGATCCTTCCGCCAGCGATCCGAACCGTCGCGAAGGCGTTGTGGGCAGGCACCCGCTGGCGCGTCAGCAGGGGGATCCCGCGTACCTGGCCGAGCTTCGCGATCGAGTCAAGAAGTTGAGCGAGGCGATGATCGAGGTTTACCGCCAGGGGGCTGACGGGTCCCAGGACCTGGCCGAGCGAACCAGGCTGCTCCAGGACCACTTGAAGCGGTCGAACGTCGAGGCGCTTGCAACGGCGGTGTTGCAGTACATCGAACAGAATCAGCCTCGCAATTTCGGCCGTCTTACCCCAGCTACGGCCCCGCTACCGCCGTGGCGGGAGCTTACCCCCCCATCCGCCCAGACAAAGACCGCCACATCGGAGCGGGACTCCACCGGATCCGAGGGGCAGACAGGGTCCCCTTAGGCGATCTTGTGCACGTCTCGCCGAAAGTCCGGTCCGCGCGCTCGTTTTCCGTTCCGACCCCAGAACCCGCAGGGGGGGACCATCCGGAACCAGACCAGGGGAGCCTCCGGAACTCCGGGCCAACACGCTCCGTGTCCTGGGAAGCGTCTGCCCGATTGCCTCCTTTGGTGCACGCGGAGGATGCGTGCAGATTGCGTGTGAAGGAGGATCCGACCCGTTCGTGCTGCTTTTCTGCAGACGCGACTCGTGCTACATTGGGACTAACGGGGCGGCTGCTTCGACGAGAGCGGCCGCTGGGTGGAACCGAAGAGGATCGACACGCAATGGCACGATTTGCGGTGATTTTTCCCGCTGCCGGTAAGTCCAGCCGGTACGGTGGCAAAGAGAAGAAGCCGTTTGACATCCTGGACGGCCGGGCGGTTTGGATCCGGACGGTAGAGGCATTCCTGAACAGAGACGACGTCGGCCAGCTCATTCTGGTTGTGGCTCCGGAAGACCGCGAAATGGTCGAACGGAAGTTCCGAGCGAATTTGGCGTTCATGGGGATCAAGCTGGTCGACGGCGGTAAGGAGCGGTGCGATTCGGTGGCAGCCGCCCTGGCCGTGCTGGACGAGGGGGTTGATCACGTTGCCGTGCACGATGCCGTCAGGCCGTGCGTTACGAAGGAACTGATCGATCGCGTTTTCCAGGCCGCTGTTGACAAGGGGGCCGCCGTGCCGGTCCTGCCGGTCGCGGATACGGTCAAGAGGGTTGACACCGGGACGCAACGGGTGCTGGAGACGTTGCCGCGTGACGGTCTCGTCCTGACGCAAACTCCCCAGGCGTTTCGGCGTGAGCTGTTGGTGCGAGCGTACGCGGAGCGGCCAGCCGACACGGTTCCTACGGACGACGCGTCGCTCGTCGAGCGTTTGGGGGCACCCGTGCATACAGTTCCGGGCACTGCCCTCAACATCAAGATCACGACACGCGAAGATCTCAATCTAGCCAGGGCGATCTTGCAGGTGATGCCGAAGCCGAAGCCCAAGGGACCGCTGCATCCCTTCGCGGACGAACAGATGTGGCGTTAGTTGTTACCCTACTCCACGCCGAACGGCGGGATTTGTCGTGGAGCCGATTGGCGTCGGAGGCGACCGACCGGCAGGAGTTGTGGGCCGGTCTTGCCCTGATTCCAGGATGACGAGCCGAGGAACGACCGATGAACAACAGTGCATGGTGGAAGTGGCGGGAAGAGAACGG
>JALSID010000147.1 GCA_026981825.1 Planctomycetota bacterium | reverse complement strand
CCCCGGAGGACCTGCGGAAGGCCCTCCTGCGCGGCGGGATGCCGTGTACCGTGCAGGAGCTCGGGGAGCGCTTCAAGCGTTACCTGGCCGAGCTGACCAAGGGCAAGGACGCATCGACGGTTCGGATCGTAGTGGAGTGAGGTGGAACGTGCTGGTCCTCATCGGAGAACGCAATGCCTGAGATCACTCTTACCACCTTCGTCGACTTCGTCGTGAAGTCCGGAACCCCAAAGCTCACGTGTGTTCGCCGCGCGAAGGACCTGTACCGCCAAGACTACGAACCCGCGTTCGATTTCTGGAAACCCCTCCGGGAAGCGATCGTCCGAATGCACAAGGACGGCGCGAGCAAGAAAGCCCTGGACGCTGTGCTGCTCGGACTCTCTGACAAGAACAAGCGAAAGCTCTATCCGCAACGAATCGCCTCCTACAAGAAATGGCTAGGGCGCAAGTCGGTCGAATGGGTTGGGTGTGAAATGCGGCTTTGGAAACACGCCACTCTCGTGGTTCGTGTTAATCCCGAGCTGGCGGTGCGGATCAACGGAGAGCCGTACTTGATCAAGCTCTATTTCAAGCAGGATCCACTGTCGAAAACGAGAGTGGACGCGATCCTGCACCTGATTCGGGATGTCTTCTCGGAAGGCTACGCGGACTTCGTGCCCGCCGTGTTGGACGTCGCACGTTCGAAGCTGCACGAACCCACAAAGCCTATTCCAGCGATCGACGTTCTCCTCCGGGGAGAGGCAGCTGCGTTCGTCACCATGTGGAACAGCGTGTAGGGATGAGGACAATGACTCCGAACATGGGTCTTTTTCCCAAGAGCACGCGTTCCGAAGCATCCGGCCCCATCGAGTGCCTCGGCATGACCTTCCAGAACGACGAGGCTCGGCGCGCCTACTTCCTGGAGCGGCTCAAAGAGGCCTTGGCCGAACTGCGCGAGCGGCTCGGGGCCATCCGGTTTACGTCCGTGGACGATGCCTTCGAGCGGCTTCGCTCCTTGCGGCACTGGCCTGCCCCGAGCGAGGATTGGCTCCGGCAGATCGCCGAGCGCATGGCTGAGCTGCGTCGCAAGCACCCTGACGACGACCTGCTGCAGCTCTACAAGCACGCCGTCGGCTTCCCCAAGGCCAGCGACGAGGACATCCTGCGCCTCTCCGATCCGCCCTACTACACGGCCTGCCCGAACCCCTTTCTCGAGGAGTTCGTTCGCCACTACGGCCGCCCCTACGATCCTGAGGAGGAATACCATCGGGAGCCCTTCGCCGTGGACGTGAGCGTAGGCAAGACGGACCCCCTCTACAAGGCCCACGCTTACCACACGAAGGTCCCGCACCTGGCCATCGTTCCCTCTATCCTCCACTACACCAAACCCGGCGATCTGGTACTCGACGGCTTCTGCGGCTCCGGCATGACGGGGGTGGCAGCGCAGTGGTGCGGCACTGCCCCGCCGGAGTACCGCCGGGAGATCGAGGAGGAGTGGGAGCGGAACGGCTGGGGGAGGCCCGAGTGGGGGGCGCGCCGGGTGATCCTCGGCGACCTCGGTCCTGCGGCGACCTTCATCGCGGCCAACTACAACCTGCCCTTCGACGTGGATGCCTTCGCAGAAGCGGCACAGCGGATCCTCGACGAGGTCGAGGAAGAGCTCGGCTGGATGTACGAGACCCTTCACACCGACGGCAAGACCAAGGGCCGCATCAACTACACCGTCTGGAGCGAGGTCTTCGCGTGCCCAGAGTGCAGTGGGGAGGTGATTTTCCTCGAGGCCGCACTGGACAAGGAAACCAAGCGTGTGTCCGAGGAGATCCGGTGCCCGCACTGTCAAGCGGTGGCTTCAAAAGAGCAAATGGACCTCCAGTTCGAAACCTTTCTCGATAGCGCCACCGGGCGTGCCGAACGTAGGCCCAAGCGCGTGCCCGTACTGATCAACTACAACGTTGGAAAAGCCCGCTACGAGAAGGTTCCGGACAATCGCGACCTTCAGCTTCTAGAACGTATTCGCGAGCTTCCCTTGCCCCCTGAGGTCCCGACTATCGAGATGCCGGACTGCCAGATGACCCGAGTAGGGAGGATGCGGACAACGAACGTCCGGCGCGTCCACCACCTATTCCTCCCCCGCGCCGCCCATGCATTGGCGGCCCTTTGGCGCCGGGCAAACGCCGAGCCCGACCGCCGCCTTCGGAACATGCTTCTGTTCTTCGTCGAGCAGGCGATCTGGGGGATGTCCGTTCTCAACCGGTACAAGACTATCATGCATGGGCGGACAACGAGCTCCAACGTTAACCAGTATCTCTCCGGCGTCTACTACGTTCCGTCTCAACATTCCGAAGTTTCGCCCTCGTACAACCTTGACAATCGAGTTCGACGGCTCAAGAGACATGCATTCTCGCGATCGTACTCGTGTTCCGGTTTCGCGTGCGTGACGACAGGTGATTGCGCCGGCATTCCGATCCCCGATGATAGCGTCGACTACATTTTCACGGATCCGCCATTTGGGGAGAACATCTACTACGCCGATCTGAACTTCCTCGTCGAATCGTGGCACCGGGTGCTCACGGATCCCACACCCGAGGCCATCGTGGACCGGGCGAAGAAGAAGGGGCTCCAGGAGTACCAGGAGCTGATGCGGCGGTGCTTCCAGGAATACTACCGCGTGCTGAAGCCCGGCCGGTGGATGACGATGGTGTTCAGCAATTCCAGCAACGCGGTCTGGCGCGCCATCCAGGAGGCCCTGGGCACGGCTGGTTTCGTCGTCGCCGATGTGCGCACACTCGACAAGAAGCAGGGGTCGTTCCGTCAGGTGACGAGCAGCGCCGTCAAGCAGGACCTTGTCATTTCGGCCTACAAGCCGACCGAAGCGCTCACCGAACGCTTCCGGCTGGGGAGCGCAGGCGAGGATGCTGTCTGGGCCTTCGTCGCGGAGCACCTCCGCAACGTCCCCGTGTTCGTCGGTGACTCGGGCCGGGCCGAGGTCGTCGTCGAACGGACTCCGCAGATGCTCCACGACCGCATGGTGGCCTTCTTCGTCCAGCGCGGCGTGGCGGTGCCCATCAGCAGCCCCGACTTCTTTGCCGGGCTCGCACAACGCTTCCCGCAGCGGGACGGGATGTACTTCCTGCCGGACCAGGTCGCCGAGTACGATCGCAGACGCAGGAGCGTTCGCGAGCTCCGCCAGCTCACCCTCTTTGTCACCGACGAGGCCACCGCCATCCAGTGGGTTCGGCAGCAGCTCGCGCGGAAGCCCCAGACCTTCCAGGAGCTGCAGCCGCAGTTCATGCGTGAGCTGCAGGCCTGGGCCAAGCACGAGCGGACCATCGAGCTCAAGGAGATCCTGGAGCAGAACTTCCTCTGCTACGATGGCAGGGGCCCGATCCCGAGGCAAATCGTCTCTTGGATGCGCCAGAGCGCGACTCTTCGGAAGCAGATCGAAGAACTGCTCGCCAGCGGTGAGGCGACCGAAAGCGACGCGGGACTCGCGACCCGGGACCCGCAACTCCTTCGCGAAGCGAAGGACAGGTGGTACGTCCCGGACCCGAACAAACAGGCGGACCTCGA
>JALSID010000146.1 GCA_026981825.1 Planctomycetota bacterium | reverse complement strand
ATCGCCGTGGCCCACCGCGATGTACTCGCCCCCCTCATCCACCGCTACTGGAACAGCGGAAGGAACCAGTTTAGAACCGAGATCATATGCCGTGCGTTTCCCAGAGGCCACCGAGATGACGTGGAGGCGGTACCTCGACCGCCAGTCACCTACCTCGCCCCCAGGCAGTCCGCACTGTTCCACCGCTGCCACCAGATCGCCCCCCACTGCCACCGCCCAAGAAATCGTCTCGCTCGAACGCGGCACAAGCCAGCGGATACGTTTATCGACCGTATTAAAGAGCCCCACTCCGGCGTCCGCAACGAATACTACTCGCTCCCCATCTAAAGCACACAAACTAGGTGAAGGAGGATCGGCGGTCCCAGGGCTAGGGCTCGGCACAGACCACAACTTCCTCGGCTTTTCCGCGACATTCCACAACTCGAACCACGCCACGAGGCCTGGCCCAGGGCGCCGGCTCCGCCGCAGCAGCCAGTCGACAAACTTTTGTGGCCACCTCCCTGGTGGCGGCTGCCGCACCTCAAACCGCCAGCACAGCAACATGTCTTCTCCGAGCCAGATGCAGTCCGCAAGGTGTGCTTCGCTGTATAGCAGTTCCTTGCGCTCTAAGATGGCACCACGGTATTTGAGGGCAAGGACCCTGTCTGGCCCGAACACTGAGTGGCCCTCACGGCGCACCACTAGACTCTGACCTGAAGGCGATAGCGCCGCAGGCAGCCACAGTGTGACTTCCGGCGCAAGCAGGATCGACTCGACCGCACCGGTTCTCGGGTCATACCACCATAGGGTCCGACACGGTCGACTCTCCTGGAATAGCAGCCGCCCCCTTCTCTGTCCCAAGTATCCGAACAATGCGGCCGTACGTCTGACCGGAGCCCACGGTGCAGCTCGTCCGGAAGGGAAGCACCAGGCGTTAAGGCCATTGAACCCTTCTGCGAGAAGAGCTCGGAGCTCGGCAGAAAATTCCAATCTCCCCGGCGTCACGCCCCGGACATCCAGGGCCGGCAACCGTCCGACGCGCTCACCAGCGGGTAGCCGGTAGACCTCGGCCCGCATATCCCGGTGCACTACTGCCAGCACGCTGTCTCGCTCAGTGGCGGGTAAGAGAGTAACAAACGCACACCTCGCGGGCGCCTGCCACGTCGCCACACGCCCTTGGGAAAGGGCGTAGATCTCGCATTCGCCGTTTCCCCGCGCCACCGCTAGGCGGCGCGAATGCAAAGACAACGAGGTTACAGCGTCCGCCAAACTGGGCAGCCGGTAGATAACCTCGACCCCATCCGAAGTAAACTCATATACGATGACTCCAGCCGGCAGGCCAGAAATCGCGACCTGGGGTCGGTCCGGATCGAAAGCCCATTTGCCCAGCCACCGAGCGACACGTGTCTCCCAGCAAAGCCTTCTTGTGTCCAGGTCAACGCCGAAGATGCGACCGTCCGTCGTAAGGACTACCAACAGCCTAGCTGGTTCTCCCTGCAACCGCAAGCCGCACGCGTAAGGTTCCCGGCAGTCGAAGATTTCTTGATACCCCCCGCCTTCGGCGCGCCGCCAGACCCTTACATGGCCGTCGCGCTGAATGCCGGCTAAGCAAGCCAGATCGTCAGTCCCCGTCAACCAAAGAAAAGTGGAGATCGAGTCGCCGGAAGCACCGCAGACAGGACCGACACACCGCACCCTAGCCAGATCCAGGATGCCGTCCTCAACAGGTACGGCGCCGTGGACTTCCACCAGCGCATCCTCCGCCGGATCACCATCTCGTCCCGCTCGGACCGTCGCCTCCACGAACGCAAAACGACCGCGCCTCGTGAGACCGCGCACACTCTTCCAGAGTGGTGTCGAATGGCGACGGTACTGCTCTCGCCCGGAGGGGCGATCGACCAGATGCCGAAAGCCGAGCCTCCAGCGGACGAACCGAACCTGGTCCCGGTCGGAAATCAGCCAGAGATCCGAGTTGGAGTCGACAGCCACGACGGAATGAAGGCGCACAGCAGTCTTGGCCGAGGACGGAAAGAGCGGCTCCCGAAGCTTAAAAACCGGCGCAGGCAACTCTGCCTCTTGGCAAGCAAAACGGCCTAAAGCGGCGCCAGGCCCACAGCCCGAGAGCACGGCGCAGACGAGCGTTGCCGTCAGCCAAAACACGCAAACGATTATCCGCTGCTTGATCGCACGGCACATCCGCATCACCTCTTGTTCCCCCCGATTCGCCTCCCGCAAGCACGAGCCTTTATCGCCTCCCAAAGGCGCCTGAAGTCCTCCTGCGCAAGTTTCTCTTGAAGGGCCTTAAGGGACTTACACTGCTTCGCCTTCCCCTTCCTGAGCAAGTCCTCAATCTCCTTCATGGCCCGACAGACGTCGTACTTGGGCCCGACTGTGACCCCCCCTGGCCGCCCTTCCTGCGAGAGTCTGTTTACGTACTCGCGAACGAGATCTAACAGCGCCCGATGTCGCGTACCCAAATGGGGGCATTCCAGTACGCGCCCCCGAAAAGCCTGCAGCTTGGCAATCTCGATGACTCCAGCAGCTGCCTCAAGGGCACCAGCCGCTTCGGTCATGGCTGGCGGCACCGCGGTCCTACCAGCGTACCGCATTCCCAGAATATCTGCGATCCAACCGAAGATCTTTTCGCCCCACGTCCTCCAAAAAGACTCGCGGTCCTCTTGCTGCGGACTGGGATCCTGGTCACACAAGCCCCTCGAGTCAATTCGGTTGAGCGGAGAGTTTTGCACGTAGGCGAATGGGTTGGGCTCGCGACCCCGGACACGCAACATGTCCGCCGACAGGAACCGGCCTACCTCTGTGTCGTAGAAGCGGGCGCGGAAGAAATCGTGGGCCCCTTGTCCACCCCGTGGCCGGCCCGTGAACCCGAAACGCCCCCCACCGGACAGGCTTGGCCCGTTCAGCTTGTTGCCGTAGCTATCAAAGTCGTACCTCGCCGCGATCGTGCCATCCGCCTCCACCCACGCCCTCACCGAACCGATCAAGTCCCGCAACGCGAAATCCACCACCCCCGCCGCGTCCTCGCGCGCCAGGAGCGAATCGATCCCCGCACCGTACAACCGACGGTCCGTCAACGTGGGCGTGATCCCGTCCGAAGTGTCCCCGTCCACAAAATCCGCCACCGGGTTCGCCGCAAACGCCGCGCTCCCATACACCCCGTCCACATACGGCGCCAGCCCGCCCTGCGATACCTGCTCCGCCGTCGGCGGCTGCGCCAAATCATGCAGCACAAACGTGCAGGACTCCGGCCCGGGACCGGACGCACCATTCGGATCGTGGTAGGAGCCCGTGCGGTTGTCATCGCACGGCACTGCTCTTAAGCGATGTGCCCTGTGCCACCAAGAACCCGGCCCCAACATCGGGCTTAGCCACTTGTCCATCAGCACCGGCTCCGCGCGCCGCAAACGCGCTTCTATCGTAGCCCGGCCTGGTCCCGACCTGCAACCGATCCCACCACCCGGACCGGCAACCTAAGAGCCAGTAAGCCGGCTCCCACCCACAACGCCGTAGCCCGCTCCCCGAAAGGCTTCTCCGCACCGGTGGCTGTCCCTGAAGACTCCCTGCCG
>JALSID010000145.1 GCA_026981825.1 Planctomycetota bacterium | reverse complement strand
AGGCGCTTCCATGAGGAGTAACTCGACCATGCGTGCGGAACGGCGGCACGAGCTGGAAACGAACGAACTCGCTGACTATCTGGGACGTTTGCTGCGCGACTACAACGTCCACCTGAAGCTGGGGGGGATCATCCTCGCCGCTGTGCTCATCGGGGGGCTGGTCTATCGTGTGCTCGCCACGAGCGAGGCGCGTCGGGCCGCTCGTGCCTGGGAAGCGTTCATGGTCGCCCGGGAACCGGAGGACTACGAGCGGATTATCCGCGATTTCGAAGGCCTGCCGGCCGCACACTGGGCGATGCTGGAGCTTGCCGATCTTGAGTACAGCAGGGGGCTGGATCGTCTCACCCAAAACCGGGAAGAAGCGGAGACCTACCTCAAGAAAGCGCTGGAACGGTACCGCAGGGCCCTGCAGGTGGCCTCCGAAGTGGACAGCATTGACCCTGCATTCGGAGCGCGCGCTCTGCTCGGGCAAGCGCACTGCTACGAGGCGCTCGGTGATCGAAGCAAGGCAATCGAAGCCTACGAGCGGTTGCTCAAGGAGTACCCGGACACCTGGATGGCGCGGCGAGCAGAAGAGCGTCTGGAAGAGCTGAAGAAACCGGCCGCAGCCGAATTCTACGCCGCTCTGCAACGTGCCGCCGCTACCGCGCCGAGAACCCAGCTTCCACCGGGAGCCGAATCGCTCCTGCCCCCCGCGCCGGTCCAGAACCAACCCAAGTCCTCCTCAGAAGCCCAGAATGGCAATGAAGCCGCCAAGGAACCGGCCGAGGGCGATGCGAGCAAGTCAGCATCACCCGCGGACTCGAAGGCACCCGAGCAAGCCGACTCTGCAAAGTCGAAAGCCCAAGACACGGACAAGGAGCCCGAGAAGCCAGGCGAAGGCTCCTCAGAGGGGGGGTCTAAGAAAGGAGAGAAATCCCCCTCCGCCGGGAAGACAGCTCCGTCGTCGCCGGAGGGCTAACTCTCTCCGCCCCGAAGGTGGCCTCTCGGAGTTGAGCCCGCCCTTGACCCGGGACGGCTTGGCCGCTCACGGATCTCCAAGACCCGCCTGGCCTCCGACGCCCCACACTTCTCCCGTCTCCCGGTGCGGTGGGCCGCTAAGACGACGATTTGTCCGTGCACAATGTCGGTCCGCGCGTGAACGGCGCGACGAGCACCGCTACTGTCGGCGCATACAGCCGGCGCCCAGCGCTGGCCGTTGAAAGAGCAACGCCGGCAGATGGAAACCGCGCGTGCGCCCCTAGAGGTTCAGTTCGTCGGCGGGCGTTTCGCGAACCTGCCCTGGTCCCTCAGCCGTGTGAGGCTCCTCCAGGACGATCTTGCCTTCCATGATTTCACGGATGGCGATCGCGATAACGTCCTTTTCCTTTTCCTTGTCCACCTTGACGTGCGGTTTGATGTTGGTCAGGAGGGCCGCCGCCCTCTTCTGGATGAGCGCGGCCAAATGGAACCGACCACCGACTTTCTTGATGATCTCGTCGTCCTTCAGCTCTGGGTACACGCTTGCCCACCTCCCAACTGGTCGAGAATCCCCTCAATCTGGTTCACCGCCTGCTCGAGCTCGTCGTTCGTCACCACGTAATCATAGTATGGCAGGTATTCAAGTTCCCGCTTCGCTTGCTCCAGCCGGCGCTTGATGTCCTGCTCACTCTCGGTCCCTCGCTGGCGCAGTCGGCGCTCGTACTCCTGCAGGGACGAGGTGCGGACGAAGATCAGCACTGCATCGGGATGTTTCTGTTTGATTTGTAACGCTCCCTGCACGTCGATCTCCAGCAGGACCCATTTCCCGTCTTCGAGCTGCCTCTCCACCCATTCCCGAGGCGTACCGTACCAGTGTCCAACGTACCGAGCGTACTCCAGGAACCCGCCCTGGTCGGCGAGGCGGCGGAACTGTTCGTCCGTCATGAAGAAGTAATCGACGCCGTCTTTTTCACCGGGCCGAGGCGGTCGAGTGGTGGCCGAGACGGACAGGACGAGCGGCCACTTGGACCGGCGCAGGAGCTCCCGGATCAGCGTGTTTTTTCCGCTTCCGCTCGGTCCGGAGATCACGATCAGTTTTCCGCGGCCACTGGTTCTGCTCATTCAACGTTTTGGACGAGTTCTCGCATCCGCTCGATGGTGGCTTTAACCTGGACGACCCGTTGGCTGATTTCCGAATCGTTCGACTTCGCCGCGATCGTGTTCGCTTCGCGAAGCATCTCCTGGCCGAGGAATTCGAGCTGCCGGCCGACAGCTCCCTGCTCCGTCAAGAGCTGGCGGAACTGGTGCAGATGGCTGCGAAGCCGAACCACCTCCTCCCGAACATCGCACCGATCTGCGAACAAGGCAACTTCGCGAGCGATCTCTTCGCTTCCGGCCTCCGGCCCCTGCTCGCCGAACCACTGGCGCAGGCGGTCCTCCAGTCGGCGGCGGTACTGGTCCACAACGATCGGAGCCCGTTCCTCGATCCTGCCGACCAGCCCTTCGATCTCTTCCGCCAGGCGACACAGCTCCTCGGCCATCACAGCCCCCTCTTGCTGCCGCATCGCGTTGACCTTTTCTAACGCCTCGACCAGAGCGTGACGCACCTTGGGCCAATCGTCCATCGGGTTGTAATTCGCCTCCAGGGCATCCGCCACCACGCCGGGTAAAGCGAGCAGATCGCCCAGGCTAAGGGAGAGGTTGTACTCGCTGGCCAGGACGAGGAGCTGGTCAACGTAGCCGCGTAAAAGATCGGTGTTGATGCGGGCGTCGGCCGCGGTCGGCTGCCGGTCAACCCGAACGGTCACATGTACTGTGCCCCTGGAGATCCGTTTACGCACCTCTCGCTCGATTTCCCCCTCGTAGATCGAGTACGGTTCCACAGTGCGTGTCACGACCTTCAGGTAGCGGTGGTTCACCGTGCGCACTTCGACCGTGACACGAAAATCGGGGGCCTCGTACCAGCCCACGCCGAACCCCGTCATGCTCATCGGCGCGGTCGTGGGGGTTAGACTCTCTTTCTCCTCCATCTCGACTCCACATTCTGGCCGTGGAAAACCGCCCTCTCGCAAACGCCAGTGAGTTCACCTCCTGCAGAACGTCCCCAGGAGTCGGCTACCGCGGGCGACTGGGACGCCCCATTTAGGATCGGCAACGTGTGCAACTCGGTCTCTACGGGTTCGGCTTGCCGGTAGCATCCGGGGCTGCTTGCGTGCTACCCCCCGCAGCCGCCCCGCTCTCACCGGCCGCCGATCCGGACGACTCTTCCGCCGGCCCAGGGGCGAGTTCTGTCTTGGTGGCGGGCGGCGGTTCAACAGCGGGGTTGTAGGGGGATTCGCCGAAACCTTGCAGTTTGACCAGCAAGATGGCCAAGACGAACCAGATGAACGCGGTGACGATCGTGATCCGCGTAAAGACGTCGCCCGCCCGTGTGCCCAGTGCACTCGATCCACCGGGCCCCCCCAAAGCCCCGATCAGACCGCCCCCCCTGCCCCGCTGCACCAGCACAAGCAGGATCATGAAGATGCTGACGAGGGTGATCAGAATACCGAGCAATGTCGTGAGAAACCCCATGCTTTCCGCTCCTCGATGGCCCGATCCGCGCGCCGTTGTTCTAAATCGTACGACCGCATACCAGTTTGGACCGCACCGGTCATCACCGAAGTCTTGGTCGTACTCAACCAAGCCTCGGCTGGCAGCTCGCACACACGGAAGCGTCTGGGATCGCCCATGCGACCGCCCATGGCGACAGGTGTGGAGACGGAACTCTATCCGTCAGGCGCCGCGGCCAATAGCCACCGCTTCCCCCACAATCGCTTCAAACTGGAATGGGTCGAGACTCGCTCCGCCTACCAGCGCACCGTCCACGTCGGGCTGCTCCAGCAAGCCCCTGGCGTTGTCCGGCTTCACGCTGCCACCGTACTGAATCCGGACCTGCTCCGAGACTGTGTCCCCGCCCAGAGAGCGGAGAAGCCGGCGGATCATGGCGTGCACTTCCTGAGCTTGCTCCGGGGTGGCATTCCGCCCTGTGCCAATCGCCCAAACCGGTTCGTAGGCAATAACTACCTGCTCCAGAGACTCCGGAGTCAAGCCTTCCAGCGCGGAGCGAAGCTGTCTTTCAATAACGGACATCGTTTCCCCGGCTTCTCGCTGTTCCAGAGTCTCCCCGACGCACAGGATCGGCCGCAGCCCGACGTCTAGCGCAAGTGCCAGCTTGCGACGCACTACGTCGTCGGTCTCCCCCAGAATGTGTCGCCGTTCGCTGTGGCCAAGGATGACGTACGAGCAGCCACAGTCCCACAGCATCTCGGGACTGACCTCCCCCGTGTACGCCCCCTTTCGCTCATAGAAGGCGTTCTGCGCACCGAGCTGGATCCTACTTCCCTGTAGAGCCTCCCCGACAGCTATGAGATAAGGAAAGGGCGGACAGACAAGAACGTCCACCGCCGCTACATCGGCCAATCGATCGCGCAGTTGCCGAGCACGCTCCACGCTCTCCCTTCGCGTTCCGTGCATCTTCCAGTTGCCCGCGATCAAGAACCGTCTCATCGATTCCTCAACCCTCTGCTCGGTCCGCGATAGATAGGGGGAAACGTCCTACGCCGGCCTTCGACAACGCTGCCGACGGAGGATTGTACCGGCCGGTTTCTTTTACTCGTCGTAGATCGGACTGATCGGATAAGAGCCGAGCACATGAAGCCAGTCGGCCTTGCGCTCCAGCGCCGCCAGGGCGCGTTTGACGGTGGTCTGAGATTCATGCCCGAGCAAGTCGGCAAAGAAGACGTACTCCTGGTCTGAGCCCCGCAACGGAAAAGACTCGATCCAGGTCAGGTTGATTCGGTTGCGTTTGAAGATCGCCAGGGCATCGGCAAGCGAGCCAGGCTTGTGGGGAACCTTGAACAGGATGCTCGTTCGATCTGCCCCGGAGCGACTCTCGCTCAAGTCCCCCACCACGGCGAATCGGGTCACGTTGTTCTGGTAGTCCTCAATGCGTTTGGCAAGGAAATCGAGTCCGTAGTGCACACCCGCCTGGCGGCTCGCAATCGCCGCCGCATTCGGTTCGGTCCGAGCCAGCCTTGCCGCTTCCGCGGTGCTGGAGACCTCGATCGTCTCCGCCTGGGGCAGGTGCTGCGCCAGCCAGCGGCGACACTGGGAAAGGGCCTGCGGCTTGCTGTAGACCCGCCGTACCTGCCCGCGTGGACAACGGCCCAGCAGGTAGTGGTGGATGCGGAGCCGGATCTCGCCGCAGATCCGCAAAGGCATCCGGACAAACATGTCGAGGGTCTCGGCGATGCCCCCGTCGGTGGAGTTCTCCAGGGGCACGACCCCGAAGTCGGCATGTTTTGCCGCCACGGCTTCGAAAACGGTGGGGATGGTCGCGACGCCGACGTAATCGGCCGAGGCGCCGAACCGCTCGCGAGCCGCAACATGGGAGAAGCTATGCTCGGGCCCCAGGAACGCCACACGCGTCGGCCGCTGCAACGCGCGCGACCCGCTCATCAACTCCCGAAAGATCGCCCGCACACACGTTTCGCTCAACGGACCGCGGTGCGCTTCCAGCACCTTGCGGATCACGTCCTCCTCGCGGACGGGCGAGTAAACGTCCAGGCCGTTTTGGTCCTTGATCTGGCCGATGCGAGCGGCAAGCTCAGCACGCCGGTTCAGGAGATCCAGGATCTGCCGATCGAGTTTATCGATCGCTACCCGGAGCGTCGCCAGCTCCTTGCTAGCCCCCTTCGGTGCTGCCTGCTCCGACCGCCGTTTACGGTTCGTCACCGAAATTCCCCCATTTCGGATCCACGTGTGCCCGCCCAAACAAGCTCCGCAAATTATTGAGCGCGCTCCTTTGGTCTACGACGGCGCCACCTCGGTCCTGCCGCGTGGCTCGCCACTCGATCCGCCGCCCCTCCAAGACGGCTCCACTTGCCCACCCCAACCGCATCGCTAAGCCCTCGGCAGCCATAGGCGGCCGGGCGGCACACCAACGAGGAATCCCCGGTCAGGCCGCACGTGAGTGCATCGAGCAAGGCTTCATCGAGCAGGCCGACCAGGTACACTCTGCCGCCGTGTCCGGATCGCTCGACCGGCGTGCGGAAGGGCACGGCACTTGATCGGTGATCCCTCCCGTGCACTTCCGCTGTCTCTCTCCGCCAGAGCATAACCGTACCGGCTCAACGCTCACCGCCGGAAGCCGCCCGTGCTACCTGTGTGTGTCGGCGGGCTTGGCCCATGTCCGCGAAACGGCGCCTCGCCAGCAGGAACCCCGCGTTCTCATGCCGTGTGGAATCGGCGCGAGCGCGAGCCGTATAATCTTGCGCCGGATAAGGTATCGGGACGACCAACCAGCAAGCGTCCACGGACTGGGCTGAGCCGGGGAGTGCTGCTCCTGTGCTGTCACATTGGCATTTTAGACCCGGCATATTTGTCATCTCTCCGGACCGCTCGTCCGCGAAAAGTGCCTGGAAGCGGCGTATTCTGCCGCCGCTATGCGTGGCACTCGATTTGCAACGGAACCGCATGACAAAGGCGGGTGTCCGATACTGAGGTGGGTTTGCGAGCAGCAAGCAAAGGAGAAGGAGCCGTGGCTGAAGGCGAAAAGATCATCGGCATTGACCTGGGAACAACGAACTCGGTTGTCGCTGTCGTAGAAGGCGGACAGCCCAAGGTGATCCCGAACCAAGAGGGGTCGAACATCACTCCGAGTGTCGTGGCCTTCACCGATAAAGGTGAAGTGCTGGTGGGAGAACCGGCCAAGCGGCAGCGTGTAACCAACCCGAAGCGAACGATCTACTCGATCAAGCGGTTCATGGGCCGGCGGCGGTCGGAGGTACCCGAAGAGGAACAGATGGTTCCGTACGAGATCGTCGGCGGCCCCGACGAATACGTTCGGGTTCGGGTGGGGGACCGAGAGTACACGCCTCAGGAGATCTCAGCATTCGTCCTGCGCAAGCTCAAGGAAGCGGCGGAGGCCTATCTTGGCCACCGCGTACGGAAGGCCGTCATCACGGTACCGGCTTACTTTAACGACGCTCAACGCCAGGCAACAAAGGACGCCGGTGAGATCGCCGGTCTGGAGGTCGTCCGCATCATCAACGAACCCACGGCCGCGTCTCTCGCCTACGGGTTCGACAAGAAGAAGAACGAAAAGATCGCGGTCTTTGACCTGGGCGGAGGTACGTTCGACATCTCGATTCTCGATGTGGGCGAAGGTGTCTTCGAGGTGCTCGCCACGAACGGCGACACGCACCTCGGTGGCGACAACTTCGACGAGGAACTGGTCAACTATGTGGCCGAGGAGTTCAAGCGCGACAGCGGCATCGACATCCGCAACGACCCGATGGCGCTGCAGCGTCTGAAGGAAGCGTGCGAAAAGTGCAAGAAGGAGCTGTCCTTCCAGACCCAAGCGGAGATTAACCTGCCGTTCATCACCGCGGACGCGTCTGGGCCGAAGCATCTGGTGATGACGATCACCCGTGCGAAGTTCGAACAGCTCATCGATAAGTACATCCCGCGGTTGCGCAAGCCGATGGATCAGGCGTTGGCGGACGCGAAGCTGCAGCCGAGCGACATTGACGAGGTCATCCTGGTCGGTGGCCAGACGCGCACTCCGAAGATCCAGCAGTTCGTCCGGGACTACTTCGGCAAGGAGCCGCACAAGGGGATCAACCCGGATGAGGTGGTCGCCGTGGGGGCAGCCATCCAGGGGGCCGTGCTTGCCGGCGAACTCAAGGAGGTGCTGCTCCTGGACGTCACGCCCCTGTCGCTCGGCATCGAAACGCTCGGCGGCGTGATGACCGTGTTAATCCCGCGGAACACGCGAATCCCGTGCGAGAAGAAGGAGGTCTTCACCACGGCGGAGGACAATCAGACCGCGGTCACGATCAAGGTCTACCAGGGCGAACGGCCGATGGCGGCAGACAACCGGCTGCTGGCCCAGTTCAACCTGGAGGGAATCCCCCCTGCGCCGCGCAACGTTCCAAAGATCGAGGTGACCTTCAGCATCGACGCAAACGGAATCCTGCACGTGACCGCGAAGGACCTGGGTACCGGGAAGGAGCAGTCGGTCCGGATCGAGGCCGGTTCCGGGCTGTCGAAGGAGGAGATCGAACGGATGCGGCGGGAAGCGGAACAGTACGCCGAGATGGACCGCAAGCGGCGTGAGCTTGCTGAGGCACGGAACCAGGCGGACAGCCTGCTGTACGAGATCGAAAAGACCGTGCGTGAGCACTCCGACAAGCTCACCGAGGCGGACAAGCAGGCGATCGAGCGTGCGGCGAATGATCTGCGGGAGAAGATGAAAGGCGAAGACGCTGCGGCGATTCGTCAGGCGATCGAGAACCTGCAGCAGGCCGCCCATGCTCTGGCCCAGCACCTGTATGAGCGAGCGGCCACCAGTGCCGGCACCGGTGCGGGGGCCGGATCGGGCGCGACCTCTGGTGGGACGAGCGGATCCAGCGGTGGCGGCGACGACGTGATCGACGCCGAGTATGAGGTGAAAGAGTAACCGGGGGAACACCGCCGCGTAGATCCGTTTCTAAGCACAGGGGGCGCCCGGACGCCCCCTCCTTTTGTGGGGCGATCTAAGCTGATGTGGAGCAAGCACGGGAAAGAGCAGAGGGATTAACGAGGGATAGCAGCGATGGCGATTCGGTTCGAACGATTCACGGTTAAGGCTCAGGAAGCGATTCAGGAAGCGCAGTCCCTTGCCCAGCAGCGCCGTCACCAGGCACTTGATCCACTGCATCTGCTGGCCGCGCTTCTGCAGGACGAGCAGGGGATTGCACGGAGCTTGCTGCAACGGATCGGTGTCGATCTCCGCCGGCTCAGGACGATGCTCGATGCCGAGCTGGAGCGGCTTCCACGGGTCGAGGGGGCGGAACTCGTCCTCGCGCAGCCTACTGTGCAGGTCCTGGAAACCGCTCAGGCCGAAGCACAGAAGATGCGCGACGAGTACACCTCGACCGAACACATCCTGCTCGCGTTGACGAAAGTGCCCAGTCGGGCTCAGGAAGTGCTGCGGTTAAGCGCGGTGGACGAACAGGAGGTGCTGCGGGCGTTGCAGAGTCTGCGGGGCAGCTACCGGATCACCGATCCGAACCCGGAGGAGAAGTACGAGGCGCTGAAGCGGTACGGCCGTGATCTGGTCGAACTCGCCGAGCGGGGGAAACTCGATCCGGTAATCGGCCGCGACAAGGAGATCCGCCGCGTGATCCAGGTCCTGTGCCGGCGGACGAAGAACAACCCCGTGCTGATCGGCGAACCCGGTGTCGGGAAGACGGCCATTGTCGAGGGGCTGGCCCAGAGAATCGTCGCGGGCGATGTTCCGGAAGGGCTCAAGGACAAGCGGATCATCGCTCTGGACATCGGTTCGCTGCTCGCAGGGGCGAAGTACCGGGGTGAATTCGAGGAGCGGATGAAAGCGGTCCTTCGTGAGGTCATCGAATCCGAAGGCCGGATTATCCTGTTCATCGATGAGCTGCACACTGTTGTGGGGGCAGGCAAGGCAGAGGGGGCTGTCGACGCCGCGAACATGCTTAAGCCCCCTCTGGCTCGGGGTGAACTGCGCTGCATCGGTGCCACCACGTTGGATGAGTACCGCGAAAACATCGAGAAGGACCCCGCACTTGAGCGGCGGTTCCAGCCGGTGTACGTGGCAGAACCGAGCGTGGAGGAGACGATCGCGATCCTCCGCGGGCTGAAGGAGCGGTACGAGGTCCACCACGGCGTCCGCATCACGGACGGGGCGATTATCGCGGCGGCCAAGCTCTCGCATCGCTACATCACCGACCGGTATCTCCCCGACAAAGCGATCGACCTGATCGACGAGGCCGCCAGTCGGCTCCGCATGGAGATCGACTCGATGCCCACGGAGCTGGACGAGCTTCGTCGCAGGATCCTGCAGCTTGAAATCGAGCTCCAGGCGCTGAAGCACGAGACGGACGAGGCAAGTGTGGCCCGCCGCCAGGAGATCGAAAAACGGCTGGCGAACCTGCGTGAGGAGGAAGCCGCCCTCCGTGCCCGGTGGGAGCGCGAGAAGAAGGTCATCCTCGAGCTGCGTGACCTGAAAGCGAAGCTCGAAGATCTCCGCAACCAGCTCGAAGCCGCCCAGCGTGCCGGCGACCTGGACCGGGCTGCCGAGCTGCAGTACGGCCGCATCCCCGAGCTACAGCGGCAGATCGCCGAGAAGGAGGCCGAACTGGACGAGATCCGCAAGGAAGGAAGCCTGCTCCAGGAGGAAGTGACCGAGGAGCACATCGCCGAGGTCGTGAGCGCGTGGACCGGCATCCCGGTGGCGAAGCTGCTGGAAAGCGAACGTGAAAAGCTGCTGCATATGGAGGAACGCCTCCGCGAACGCGTGGTGGCTCAGGACGAGGCGATCGAGGCGGTGGCCAATGCGATTCGCCGGGCACGAGCGGGGCTGCAGGATCCGAACCGTCCCATCGGCTCGTTCCTCTTCCTCGGTCCGACCGGTGTGGGTAAGACGGAGCTGTGTAAGGCCCTGGCGGAATTCTTGTTCGACGATGAACGCGCCATGATCCGTCTGGACATGAGCGAGTTTCACGATCGGCACACCGTGTCTCGCTTGATCGGGGCCCCGCCGGGCTACGTGGGCTACGAAGAAGGTGGGATGCTGACGGAGGCGGTGCGCCGCCGTCCCTATTCGGTGATCCTCCTGGACGAGATCGAGAAAGCGCATCGCGACGTATTCAACATCTTGCTGCAGGTGCTGGATGACGGCCGTCTGACCGATGGGAAAGGCCGAACGGTCGACTTCCGCAACACGGTGGTCATTATGACCTCGAACGTAGGAAGCCCGATCATTGCCGAAGTGGAGCGGCGCAAGGCCCAGATCACCGATCTGCTCGAACGTGAGCGCATCGACGCAGAGCTCCGCAGTCGAATTCAGGAGGAACTCCAGCGGGTCTTCCTGCCCGAGTTCCTGAACAGGATCGATGAAGTGATCCTGTTCCGACCGCTTAGCCGGGCAGCGATCCGCCAGATCGTCGATATCCAGATCCGCCGCATGAACGCCCAGCTCCGCGAGCGCGGTTTCGAGGTCGAATTGACGGACGCGGCCAAGGACCGTCTGGCCGAGGAAGGCTACGATCCGGCCTTCGGTGCGCGGCCGCTGAAGCGGACGATCCAGCGTCGTATCCAGAACCCGCTCGCCCAGGAGATTCTGAAGGGGGCGTTCGTTCCCCCTGCGGTCATCCGGGTCGACTTCCGGGACGGGGAATTCGTCTTCGAGGCGGTCCCGAAGAGCGCCGCGGAAATGGCTGCCGCGGCCTCCTGATCTGGCCGTTCTCAGCACGGCCAACGTGCCCCTTGCACCGCATCCCCTCAGCCCGCGCCCTTGAGGCGCGGGCGTTCTTTTTCGTGTCGAGCGAACAAGGCCGTTTCTCCGTCTGACAGGGCCGCAGAAACCTGTCGCCATGCTGCGTAGCCCTGCACGTGGCGTGCTACTCGTCAGAGCTCCCGGCCTGCCTCCGCTGTGAGCGGCCGCGCAACTGGACTGGCGTGATACAATGTTGAACCCAGTGGCGGATAACCCCGGGTCGGGACTCGAGCGCGAACTCGAAACTCTGCCGGAGGCATCATGGGTTGGGTGATCTTACGAGCGCTGCTGGCGGTGCTTCTGCCGCTGGTGTTCGTAGGCGTCAGCGCTCTGGTCTTCATTTGGATGGAGCGGAAAGTGGCGGGGCGTATTCAGGACCGCCTCGGCCCCACCCGCGTAGGGGGTAAGTTCGGCTGGTTGCAGACGCTCGCCGATGGCCTCAAGCTACTCCAGAAAGAAGACATCGTCCCCCGTCATGCAGATCGCATCCTGTTCCTGATGGCCCCCTACATCGTCTTCCTGGGCTCGTTCATGGCGTACATGGCCCTGCCCTTTGCCGAAGGGCTTGTGCCGCACGAGCTGGCCATCGGGATCTTTTACATGCTGGCGGTGATGAGCATGGAGGTCTTCGGCGTTCTGCTCGCCGGGTACAGCTCCGGATCGAAGTGGAGCTTGTTCGGTGGGATGCGGGAGGCGGCACAGGTGGTGAGCTATGAGGTGCCCATGGCGATCTGCGTCGTCATCCCCCTCATCCACGCGGGCACCTTGAACCTCTACCAAATCGCGCGCGACCAGGCGGGCTGGTTCTGGAACTGGTACTGGTTCAATGACCCGTTCACCTTCTTCGCAGGCTGGGTCTATTTCATCGTGGCCACGGCAAGCTGTAAACGAGCCCCCTTTGATCTGGCCGAAGCGGAAAGCGAACTGGTTGCCGGGTTCCACACGGAGTACAGTGGCCTCCGCTGGTCCTTCTTCTTCATGGCCGAGTATGCAAGCATGTTCGCCGTCAGCGGGATATGCACCACGCTGTTCCTGGGCGGCTGGAACGGCCCCATCCCAGTGTGCGACCTGCTTGGTCTGAGCTCGGACAGCTTGCTTCGCCCCATCCTCGGTTGCGTGAACTTCATCGCCAAGGGTTACTTTCTCGTCTTCGTCATGATGTGGCTCCGCTGGACGCTTCCGCGGCTCCGTATCGACCAGGTGATGAAGGCATGCTTGAAGTACTTCCTGCCGCTGAGTTCGGCATTGCTTGCGGGGGCGGCAGTTTGGCCCGCGGTGTTCCCCGTCGCACGGACCGGCCGAATTGCCGGCCTCGTGGCGGGGGGACTGACCCTGCTCTTCTTCATCTGGGTCGCCAAACAAACCCCCAACAGCATACCGCGGGAACGTGAGGTGGGATACTGGCTGGAGAGCTGATTCCGCGGGTCCATCCCCGAGCTACACCGGAGCCGCTGAATCTGGAGAGTTGACCGTGGCTGTCTGGTGGCCGAATCTGTTGTTTTGGATCTTCGGTGGTGCGGTCGTTGTTTGCTCGGTGGGAGTCCTGGTCGCGCGCGACATTGTGCGCGCGGCCGTTTGGCTCCTGCTCGCTCTCGGTAACACCGCAGCTCTGTACTTCCTGCTCGGGGCCGACCTCATCGGCGCAGCGCAGCTCCTCGTCTACGTGGGCGGCACCCTGGTGCTCGTTGTGTTCGGTGTGATGCTGACCGCTCGCAAGCCGTTCATCAAACTGGACACGCGCGGGGGAGACTGGGTCATCGGCGTAACCGTGGGATCCATTGTCTTCGCCGTCCTGGTCATTCTCCTGCTCGATGCCTATTGGCCGCGCGCCGTCCGGCCCGGCGCCCAACCGACGTCCCTCGACGAGATCGACACCTACCAACTTGCGGCCACCTCACCAAACACCCGGCAGATTGGTCTGTACTTGCTGGGCATACCGGCGCCCCATGCCCGGCACCTTGACAAGGCGAACCAAATCGCACGGCAAGCAATCGTTCAGGATCAAGCCACGGCAGGGGAATCCGCCGGTGCCGCGGCTCGTCCGTCCGGCCAGGAGTCGGAGCCGCCCGGCGATCAGAACGTGACCGGCACCGAGCGCACCACGGACAGCGCCGTACCGAAACCAGCCGCAAAGTCTCAGGCGAGAGCCAAACAAACGCGTTTGATCGGCTATCTGCTTCCGTTCGAAATCGTCTCGGTCCACTTTTTGGTGGTGCTCATCGGAGCTGCGTACCTGGCGCGGGCGCGGCGGCGGAGGAGGTAACTCCCAATGACCGAAGCGATCCCCCTGCAGGCCGTCTTGATCGTGAGCGCGGCGATGTTCGTCTGCGGCGCCCTCTGCATGGCGACCAAACGAAACGCCGTGGGGATCCTCATGGGCGTGGAGCTCGTCCTGAACGCGAGCAACCTGAACTTCGTCGCATTCGCCCAGTACACCCCGTTCGGTCTGGACGGTCAGATGTTCGCCCTGTTCGGCATTGTGATGCCGGCTGCGGAAGCGGCAATCGCACTGGCGATCATCCTGAACTTCTACAATAACCACCTTACGGTGGACGTGGACCGAGCGAACGAGTTGAAACTCTAACCGTCGCGACATCTTGTCGCGTCGTGAAGCATCGCGCTGGTAGTGGAAGTCATGCAAGATCCCGGCATCCTGTACGTAATTGCCGTAGCGATTCCGTTAGCCTCGTTCCTGATCCTCCTGATCGGGGGCAAACGCCTGGGAATCGTGGCGGCTTACATCGCCTGCGCCGCCATCCTGACCTCGTTCGCAATTAGCACCTATGGTCTGGTGCGGTACGCCCGGGAAGGGAATCTCTTCGCTGCCCCCGCACACCATGGAGGCGAGGCACACGGCCAGAGTACCAAGCCGTCGGCTACCTTCGTGGCCTTCCGCGCCGATGCCGACCATCAAGCGGGTGAAAGTGCCGAACATTCCCCCCACGACTCCGAACAAGGCCACGACGGAGGTCTCGTCTGGAGTGGCCAGATCCGCTGGACCGCGTTCGGCGAGGACGAGATCCGGCTCGGTTACCACGTCGATAACCTCACCGTGGTTATGTTCTTCATGGTGACCCTTGTCGCCAGCCTAATCCACATCTACTCGATCGGCTACATGCATGAAGAGCTCCACGATCCGGTCCACGACCCCCTTGCAGTAGAGCGGGGTCAGCCCCCTCTCGAACGTCCAGGGCGCTTCCCCCGTTTCTTCACTTACCTCTCCCTGTTCTGTTTCTCCATGCTTGGCCTGGTTCTTTCGGACAACATCTTCCTTGTGTTCGTGTTCTGGGAGCTGGTCGGCGTGTGCAGTTACCTGCTGATTGGCTTCTACTACGAGCGGCGAAGCGCGTATCGGGCGGCCATCAAGGCATTCGTGACCAACCGCGTGGGGGACTTCGGGATGATCGTCGGCCTGGCGATCATCTGGACCACCTTGGGCACCTTCACTTTCGAGGAAACACGGGTTGCCCTGGCCGAAGGGAAGCTCTCCGGCGTGCTCCTCACCGTTGCGGGCCTGTGCATCTTCGCCGGATGTGTGGGCAAGTCGGCCCAGTTCCCATTGCACGTCTGGTTACCCGACGCTATGGAAGGGCCCACCCCCGTCAGCGCGCTCATCCATGCGGCCACCATGGTCGCAGCAGGTGTCTACCTGGTCGGCCGGTTTTACTTCCTGTTCTCGCCGGAAGCCCTCCTGATCATTGCTATTGTGGGGGGTATAACCCTGTTTATGGCCGGGACCATTGCAATCGTGCAGACGGACATCAAACGGGTGCTCGCCTACAGTACGATCAGCCAGCTCGGCTACATGATGCTCGGGCTCGGTGTCGGCGGCTGGGTGGCCGGCCTCTTCCACCTGATCACCCACGCGTTCTTCAAAGCACTGCTGTTCCTCTGTTCGGGCAGCGTCATTCACGCGGCAGGCACGCAGGAGATGCCCGAGATGGGGGGCTTGCTCAGGAAGATGCCCATCACGGCGATCACCATGCTGGTTGGAACGCTGGCGATCGCGGGTATCCCCCTGTTCAGCGGCTACTACTCGAAGGACGCGATCCTGGCTTACACGCTTTACTTTGCCCAGCAAAACGGTGGGCTGCTCGGCCCCGCCCTGTTCCTGCTCGCGATCGGTGGTGCGGCAATCACCTCCTTCTACATGTTCCGGCTCTGGTTCATGACGTTCACCGGTGAACCCCGTGACCATCACGTCTACGAACATGCTCACGAATCTCCGCCGGTGATGACCATTCCGCTGATCGTCCTCGCGGTCCTATCGCTCATCGGTGGGTATGGCCTTGGCATAGGCCAACCCCCCGCCATCGAACTGGCGCTCCAGAACGGACCGGCAGCTCACGGTGCGGTCTTCCATCCCCCGCACGACGTGCATACACTGGCCGGAACGTTCGCCTTTGGAGCAGTCGTCCTTGGCATCGGACTGGCGGTGCTCTTCTACGGCATCCAGCTCCTCTCGCCCGACGACGTGGCCGCCCAGTTCCCTCGGCTTTACCAGTTCCTCTGGAACAAGTGGTACTTCGATGAACTGTACGCGTTCCTGTTCGTGCGCCCCGTGCTCAGAATCTCGCAGTGGGCGCGTTCGTTCGATTGGAACATCATCGACGGCATCGTGGACGGAACCGCGGCCTGGACCGTGCGGCTCGCGACCATGGATGGGCGCTTTGACTTCTTCATCATCGACGGCATTGTGAATATTCTGGGCGAGGTGACCTACTGGTTCGGTGAGCGGGTCCGTCGCATCCAGACGGGCCTTATCCGGCAGTACATTGTCTTCCTGGTGGTGGGTACGGTCGCAGCGTTGGCGTTACTGTTCTACGTAACGAGCCTGTTCGCACGGTAAGCCATGAACGACACACTGTTACTTTCCCTCATCGCCTTCCTGCCGGTTGGCGTGGCTGTTCTGCTCTCCGTTGTGCCGGGAAGCAAACGCGAGCTGATCAAGACGATCAGCTTCGCCGCCACGGTGGTCGTGTTCGTCCTCACCCTGTTTCTGGTGAAGATGTACTTCGACCTCCGAAATCCGGATGGCAGTTGGCCTACCCTTGCTGAACGAGCCGCCGCGGCCAAACAGGCGTTACGCAGCGGCCGGCCCGCGGACCCCAAGGATCTCGTCGTACGCTACCCGTGGATCCGGCCGTTCGAGGTGGAGTACTACCTGGGGGTCGATGGGATCAGCCTCCCCCTCATCGTGCTCACTTCCTTCATCAGCATGCTCGCGATGCTGGCAAGTTGGAACATCGACAAATACGTCCGCGGCTACTGCATGCTCTTCCTGCTCCTCGAAACCGGCATGCTCGGCACGTTTCTGGCCCTGGATTTCTTCCTGTTCTACGTCTTCTGGGAACTGATGCTGCTGCCCATGTATTTCCTGATCGGTGTATGGGGGGCGCCATCGCGAGTGGAGGTGGACGGGCGCGTACGCGGGGGCCCCTACGCCGCAATCAAGTTCTTCATTTATACGCTGGTGGGCAGCGTGCTCATCCTGATCGCGTTGCTGGCGTTCTACTTCCACCCCGCCGAACCCGGTGGCAATCCGGCGTACACCTTCGACCTGATGCGACTGCACGAAATCGGCCAGTCGGGCACAGCCTACAGCCTGACCTTCCAGATCGTGATGTTCCTGCTCCTTTATGTGGGGTTTGCGATCAAAGTTCCTCTGTTCCCATTCCACACCTGGTTGCCGGATGCCCACGTTGAGGCCCCCACGCCCATCAGCATGATCCTGGCGGGCATCCTGCTCAAGATGGGTGGTTACGGGTTCGCGCGGATCGCGTACCCAATTTGTCCCGAGGCGGCTCAGTACCTGGCCTGGTTTCTCGTGGCCATCGGGGTCATCAACATCCTCTACGGTGCTCTGGCGGCGATGGCCCAGACCGATTTCAAGAAGCTCGTGGCGTATAGCTCGATCAGCCACATGGGCTACGTGATGCTCGGCTTCGCCGTCTGGAGTCTGGCGGGCGACCCGAACAAGTGGTCCATGGCGTTCAACGGTGCGATGTTCCAGATGATCGCCCACGGCATCAGCTCACCCGCCATGTTCTTCGCCGTCGGCGTCATCTACGACCGCGTACACCATCGCGACCTGAACCGTATGGGTGGGCTGGCGAACATCATGCCTTTCTACGCGGGACTCTCCACGATCATCTTCTTCGCCGGAATGGGCTTGCCCGGCTTGTGCGGGTTCATCGGCGAGGTCTTCACGGTGCTCGGCTCCTGGCAATTCAGCCGCACGGTGGCTGTGCTGGCCGCATCGGGAGTGATCCTCACCGCAGGGTATATCCTCTGGACCCTGCAACGTGTTTTCCTGGGAACCCCCAGCCCGAACATCCTCGGCGAAGGGCACGGCGAGGGACACGACCTGAAGCGGTTCCTGCCTGACCTGTCCATCCGTGAGTGGGTGATCGCCGTGCCCATGGTCGTGATGGCGGTCGTTCTTGGCGTGTACCCGGATCTTGTGTTCCGCTTTATGGAACCGTCGGTTACTGACCTGATCCTGGATCTGACCAAGGCGGTGGCAGGCGTACGCTAGCCCCCCTCGGCAGTCGGCGGAACAAGCGAACGAGCGGAATAGACAGAGGCCATGACGCTCACCCAAGTGCTCGACATCGTCCGGACGGACATCGCGCAATCGCTGGTGCTGTTCTCGCCGGAGCTTGCGCTGGTCGTTACGATCCTTCTGATCCTGTTCGTGCGGCTGTTCCAGCGGGAAGGCACCTACCTGGCGCGCCATCTGGCGCTTTTGGGAACGGTCATTTCGCTAGGTCTGGCTGCCTATCTGTTCAACCGGACCAGCCTATCGGCGGAAACACCCGAGATCTTCGGGGGGATGCTGGTCGTCGATGGCTTCACGCACTTCTTCCGCATGCTCCTGGCGGCTTTCGGCGTGTTCATGGTCTGGCTCTGCGCAATTACGGCTGTTCCGTCGGCACGGGACGCCAGCGACTTCTTCCCCCTTCTCCTCGGCGCGACCCTGGGCATGATGCTGATGACTTCTTCGATTCACCTGCTGATGATCTTCATGGCGGTGGAAATGGCCAGCTTGCCTTCGTATGGACTGGCGGGCTTTCTGAAGGAGGATCGTCGCGCCGGTGAAGCGTCGCTGAAATATGTCGTCTTTGGGGCGGGGGCGTCGGGAATCATGCTGTATGGCATGAGTCTTCTTGCAGGTCGGTTTGGGACGGCCCACCTTCCCACGCTCGCCCGGGAGCTCGCCGGAGCCGTCCAATCGACGGGAGGCTTTGTGCTGGATCCTATCGTCGTCGCGGGTGTCTTGCTCATCCTGGTGGGGATCGGCTTCAAGATCGCGGCCGTCCCCTTCCATTTCTGGTGCCCTGATGTGTTCCAGGGGGCATCTGCGGAGGTGGCGGGCTTCCTGTCGGTTGCATCCAAAGCCGCAGCCCTCGCTTTGCTTGCTCGCTTCTCCCTGACGCTCGCCTATCCCCTGTTCGCTGCGGACTCCACCGCGATTACCGGTGCACTGGGATTGACCCTGGGACTGCTAGCGGCCGTGACGGCGACGTACGGCAACCTGGCCGCTTACGCTCAGACGAACCTCAAGCGGCTCCTCGCCTTCTCCACCATCGCCCATGCCGGTTACATGATGATGCCGATCGCGGCGGCGATCGGAGCTCAGTCCGAGTCGTTGTACCGACCGGCCGTCGATGCGGTGCTCTTCTATTTGGCGGTCTATCTGTTCATGAACCTGGGTGCGTTCGGTGTGGTAGCCTTGATCAGAAATGCGATCGGCTCCGAAGACCTGCGTGACTATGTGGGCCTGATCCACCGCAACGCGCCGCTCACGGTCGCCATGGCGGTTTTCATGCTGAGTCTCACGGGCATTCCACCGCTGGCGGGGTTCGTGGCCAAGTTCCGCATCTTCGCCGTGCTTTACGACACCGGGTTCCTCTGGCTGCTGGTGATCGGCTTGATCAACACGGTGTTCAGTTTGTTCTACTACGTTAAAGTTCTTCGGGTGATGATTGTGGATCAGCCCGAGGTCGAACGACCGGGTTGGCAGTTGGCGCCGCTGGCGATGGCGTTCAACGCAGTCCTTGTGCTGGCCAACCTGGCACCGCTTGCCCCCGGTGTCTGGCCCGCTCTGCAGGCCGTCACCCAAAGCGCCGTATCCTGGCTCCATCTACCCTATTAGCCGAGCGAGGCACGGAGCTTGCAGCGTTCGCGGGTGGGCACTGGATGAGGGAGGTCGAAGATGGCAGTGACGAGTTTGAAGGTTGCAGAGCGGGCATTCCGCCGCGAGACGGCGTCGTTACCTCAGTACCTCAACGATGCCTGGCCGTGGGTGGATCCGACGGACCCGCTGGATGTGGAGGCAAGCGAGCTGGTTCGGTCGATCATTAACGAGGAGAACGAGTGGATCGAACGGCTGGCGGCCTACATTGAGCAGCGAGGGGGAGTACCGCTAACGGGTTCCTACCCGGCGGACTTCACCGACACGCACTATCTTGCTCTTGAGTTCTTGTTGCGGCGGCTCATTGCTTATCAGAAGTGGAATATGGAGCAGCTCGAGGCGGATCTGGAAGCGGCCGCCGATGAGCCTGAGCTGCGTAATCTGTTGGCGCACATGCTGGAGCGAAAGCGGGAGCAGACGGCGGCCCTGGAGCGGCTGCTCGCGAAGGTGACCGGCGAAGCGGTTGCCGAGCCGCCGGAAACCGTGCCTGCGCAGCGTTCGGAGAGCTAGTCCGCCGCCCCAGCCGCTTGGCTGGAGCGAGGGGCGGGACTTAGCTGCACCGTCTGCGGGCCCGCGCCATCGCCCCCCGCGGCTCCGCCCGAAGCCTCCCGCTTTGGAGTGCGGCAGTCCTCTGCCGCTTTCTTTCAAACCCGACGGAGCTGGAGAAGCGCGGGCCAGAATCAAGCCCGTCGAAGAACGGAAAAGCCGCCCACCGACCGGCCGCAAGGGGGTACGGCTAATTGCCCGCCGCTTCGGCCGCAGGCCGAAGCGGGCCCGAGCCCGCCGCCCGGCGGGACAAGGGGAGCGGCGGACCGCCGTCGCGCCGGCGACGGCGCAGTGGTATGCCCGCCCGGCCCGGGCGGGCAGGGATTCCCCGCCAGCCCGCGCCCGGACCCGGCCGCGTACGCGAAGGCCCATTGCCCACCAGCCGGGCCCTCTCCCAGCTGCGAGCCGCAAGGCTCGCCGTAGGCCCGCTCGCCGTCGCACCGGCGACGGCGGCAGCCCCCGCGCCTCTCCCATCCGCAACCGCGCGGAAAAGCCAGCCATGCCGCCCGCCGCCTGGCGGGACGAAGGGAGCGGCGGACCGCCGTCGCGCCGGCGACGGCGCATTGGTAGCGCGACCCGGCCTCGGGTCCGCCCGAAAGCCATTGGGGCCCAACCAAGCGGTGGCACAAATGACCCCCGCCGAGCGGAAGTAAAGCCCCCCGTCGCGGGAAGCACAATGGCGCGCTCTCTGTCGCCGCTTCGGCGGCCCGCCGAAGCGGCCCCGAGCCCGCCGCCCGGCGGGACGGGGGAGCGCCGGACCTCCGTCGCGCCGGCGACGGAGCATTGGTAGCGCGACCCGGCCCCGGGTCCGCCCCAAGGCGGGGGCGCCAAGCAAGTGCCGGCAGAAATGACCCGCGCCGAGCGAAGGAGAAGCCCCGTCGCCGGAAGGGCCATGGGGCGCGCTCTCCCTCGCCGCTTCGGCGACCCGCCGAAGCGGCCCCCGAGCCCGCCGCCTGGCGGGACAAGGGGAGCGGCGGACCGCCGTCGCGCCGGCGACGGCGCAGTGGTATGCCCGCCCGGCCCGGGCGGGCAAGGATTACCCGCCAGCCCGCGCCCGGACCCAGGCGCGTGCGCAAAGGCGCATTGTCCACCAGCGGCGCCCTCTCCCAGCGGCGAGCCGCAAGGCTCGCCGCAAGCCGGCTCGCCGTCGCAGTGGCGACGGCGGCAGCCCCCGCGCTCCTCCCAGCCGCAGTCGCCCAGAAAAGCCCGCGATGCTGCCCGCCGCCTGGCGGGACGAAGGGAGCGGCGGACCGCCGTCGCGCCGGCGACGGCGCATTGGTACGCCCGCCCGGCCCCGGCGGGCGGGGCCTGCCCGCCAGCCCCCGCCCGGCTCCAGCCGCCTGCGCGCAAGCGCTCTCGGGACCAGCCGCGCCTTCTCCCCACGGCGAGCCGCAGGCTCGCCACCGGCCCGATGACCGCCGCGCCGCGACGGGGGCAGCCCCCGCGCTTCTCCCAGCCGCAAGCGCCCGGAAAAGCCCGCAAGGCTGCCCGCAGCCTGGCGGGACCGGATCTCCGCCGCTGCGACGGCGGAGCAGTGGTAGCGCGACCCGACCGCGGGTCCGCCCCGAAGCGCCGGCGCCAAAGAGGCGATGGCAAAACTGACCCCCACCCGAGCGAAAGACAGCCCGCCCGTCGGGGGGGACAATGGGGCGCGCTCTCTCTCGCCGCTTCGGCCCGCCCGGGCCGAAGCGGCCCCCGAGCCCGCCGCCGGGCGGGACAAGGGGAGCGGCGGACCGCCGTCGCGCCGGCGACGGCGCATTGGTAGCGCGACCCGGCCTCGGGTCCGCCGTAGGGCGCGGGCGCGAGGCAAGCGCTGGCAGCAATGACCCCCGCCGAGCAAAAAAACCGCCCGTCGCGGGGG
>JALSID010000144.1 GCA_026981825.1 Planctomycetota bacterium | reverse complement strand
TTGTGCGGGGGGAACGTTTGGAACACTCGGCCGGCTCCCCGCCGCCGACGCTCACGAGCAGGCCGGCTTCTGAGGCGTCGTATCCCGGCACTTCGTGGAGACGACGGCGGAAGGACCGGGATTGCACGACCCGGATGAGAGCAGCGATCCGGGGGTCGTCCTGCCCTTCGGCCAGGAAGCAAAGATCATGTTGTTCGCGGCGCACGGTCAGCACCCGCAGCCCGGCCTCCTCACCACAGGCACGCACGCACACGCCGGCATCCGCCCAACCGCAACGGACTGCCTCGACCACTCCGGAGTGGCTGAACGCGACCGACCTGGGTAACCTGCGGCTTCCCAGCACCTGCTCGAGGCACTCTCGCGCCGCCGATCCCTCTTCCCGGCCGATCCAGCGGAGCCTCGCACGCGCAAGACCACGAATCGAACGAATGCTTGCGCGACTTCCCACCACCACCCCCTCTTCCCACTGGGCAGTTCTCAACAACATGGCCCGTTCGGTGCCCACGGTTGCTCGCACCTTGAGCAGGTTGCCCTCCGGGTGTTCGGGTGTCGCCACGTGCAGACCGGCCACGTGAACAAGGCCTTCGTTGAGGAGCTTCAGGGCCTGGGCGCTGGAGCGGACGAGGATGAGCATGCGGAACCCCGTTTGGACGGCGTACTCTTCGGCAAGCAGCGGAGCCGCCGGATCGCAGGTGGCAACAACCAGCGTTTCCCGCGGGTTCCCATGGCCTATGTGAACCGACTGCTCACCGAGAGCCACTCCGTCGTGGCCGCCGGGACTGAGGAGGTCGGGACCGGCTGGATAGTAGACGATCCTGTTCCCGACCGCGGCATGCCAGAAACGAACGGGAAACCGCGACGGTAGCCGGACCCAGGTGGACTGATCCGGCGAGAAGCCCGGCTCTGCGAAGAGCTCCTCCACAGAAGTAGTGAGAGCTCGCGCGATCGCCAGAGCTGCGGCAACGGATGGGACCAATCGCCCGCTTTCGATGGCCGAGATCTCCGCGCGCGACACACCGGCCCGCCGCGCAAGTTCAGCTTGACTCCACTGCCTGCTCTGCCGCGCTCTGCGAATTCGCTCGGCCGAAGCGTGCGCCATGATAGTATCTCCTGGCGCCATAATTGTAGCGCCCATCGCGGCGGCGGAGAGCGACGCTCTGCCGATGCCGCTTAGACAAGCCACGCTTGCCCGCGCCGTTTTCCGCGTCCCCCAAAATCTCGCGGAGCGTGGCCCAAGCGAACGCTCGCAATCCCGGCTCGATGCTCCCCTCCCCAGGTCTTTCGGATCCCCCGCGCGGCGCGCCATCTGCTAAGCTGACATGCGTCAGGTTTTCTCGCGAGATTGGAGGAGGAAGATGAAGCTATCCAGGCGCGGTTTCTCCCGACTGCTTCTGAGCGGTGCCGCTCTGGGGGCGGCGTCACTATGCACACGCGACCACACCGGCTCTAAGGCCGCGGATCACGTTAGAGGCGGGGACGGCCCCCTTGATGCCTTCCTCGGTAAACCTTTCTGCGAGATTCGGCCCGTCTTTGAAGGATCGCCACCGGTGCGCGAACCGTACCTGGCGGTGGCGACTGACGGAACCGTGCTCGTCCTCAGGAACTACGTCGGCCACCTCCGACGAAGTACCGACGGTGGCGAGACATGGAGTGACATCATCGAGGTGCCCATCCGCCACTCGGACAGCAACATCATCGTCGACGAGCTCACCGGCGACCTGCTTTCCCTGCGTCTATGGCAGGGGGAAGACAAAGCGTTTCGAAGCAAGGACGGTGGCAGCACGTGGGTCGAGGAACCGGTGTCGGTGCGACTCGATGGCGAGATGCGCTGGTTGGAACAGGCCGGCCTTAAGCACCGCACGACGCGCACGAGCGGGGAACCCGGCAAGAGCTACTACCTGCACTGCAACGCCAGCGAATCGGGCCTGACACTCCGCTACGGCAAGCGACCCGGACGGCTGATCGTTACGGGAACCTTCCGGCCACACGCCAAAGAACACCCCTCCGACCGTAAGCCTGTCGATGCGATCTATAGCTGCGCTCTCTACAGCGACGACCGGGGTAAGAGCTGGCGCGTCAGCGAACTTTTCCCCGACGGGTACACGGAAGAAGCCGCTGTGGTCGAGCTGAGTGACGGGACGCTCTATTTCAACACCCGCAGCCATCGGGGCTTCTATGAGAAGGAGCGAGCGAGGACGTTGTCAGCGGAGCACGCACTTCGACGGGAAGCCTGGAGTACCGACGAAGGGCACACCTGGGACAATTTCCGCATCAGCCGAGTGCTACCGGACGGCGGGGGGTACAACCGTGGCTATGGCATGAAAGGAGGACTCACGCGACTTCCCGTGCGCGGACGCGACATTCTGATCTACAGCAACGCGGACACAGCCGGGGGGCAACGCGAGAAACTGACGATTTGGGCAAGTTTCGACGGGGGCCGCACCTGGCCTATTAAGCGGCTCCTCTACCCCGGCCCCTCCGCCTATTCAAGCCTGGGCGCCGGGCGGCCGGGCACGGCTAGCGAAGGGAAGATCTTCATCCTCTTCGAGGGCTCGCTAAGACACCAGTACGGGGCAATGCAGGTGGCGCGGTTCAACCTTTCCTGGCTTCTTGGCGGCGAACGTACCGGGGACGGAGACGTGCCGGACTGGGTGCGATCGAGCTAGGCTGGCGGAAAAAAACCATCTGGCGGGGTCGGGACTTTCAGCCCTGTTGCTCCAGGTAGTGACGGATCGCACGGGCGACGTCCCGGCCGAATAGCCGTGCCGTCTGCCGGTTGACCTCCTTGCTGCCGACGGATGCGTAGGGGAATTCCAGAGTGCTTGCCAGTCGGACACCAGGCAGCGACTCTGCCCATCGAGCCGCCATGCGGGGCTCGCGCAGGGTATTCCACCCCCTGCCGAAGGGCAGGTTATGCCGCCTGTCGAACCGCAACGGTCCTGACTGCACACCCTCCAGGATCACGGAAAACCGCTGGATCTCCCCCCATACGGACTCGTTCGGAGAACCGACCAGGTAAATGTGCCTGTCCCGGATGTACGGGCAGTGAAGGTCAAGAAACACTCGCAGCTTTTCTTCAGACCACCGAGGTGCGAACTCCTTCAGGGCGCGGACCTCCGGGTAGATGCTCTCGCCGAGGTAGTCCCGGTTGTGATCGTGTGGGCGGCGGTTCTTCCCCTGGTCACCATCCTCGACCCCGTCTCGATCCATCATCGGCACCACGGCCAGTTCGACGTTTTCGCAGAACCAACGGGAATCATCCCTACCATCGAGAACGGTCTCCATAATCCCCTCCAGCACGTAACTGGCCATCATCTCACAGGCGTGGTGGCGGCAAGTCAGCAACACCCGGTGCTTCGGTGCACGCATGTTCCCCAGATGAAGCCGCACGCACCGGCGCCCTTTCCGTGTCCTGCAATGCGTCAGGACCTGCAGCGACGGATGTTCTCCGTGGCGCCTCAGGAACCGCTCGAGATCTGCCGGCACATACGGGATCGCGAAACAGTAGCGTACCTCCACCGCCCCATCTGGCACAGCGTGCGTGAAAGTCGTGCCGCGGACGCAGCCACGAC
>JALSID010000143.1 GCA_026981825.1 Planctomycetota bacterium | reverse complement strand
CCGGAAGGTCACGCCACGGCGAGCCCGTTCTTAAAACCCACAGAATCCCCTCCAATATCAGCCGACGATCCTTCTGACGACGACCGATCCGATTCGGCTCCGGTAGCTCACCCTTGATCAACTCCCAATCCTCGTCTGTCAACACCATCCGTACCATCACCGTCCGTCCTCCCTTCTGCCGTCCTTCTACGCCCATCCTCAGCACCCATGTTTCGCCGCGCCGACGGCCCTGTCAACCCCATTTCAGACGGGGCCTAGCCAACGCGCCACTTACGCTGCCAAGTAGGCATCTCTGCTGGAAGGCGAGCTGGAGGGCATTCGGGACCGTCGTTCCAAGCTGGCAATTGCCGTCGGGGTCTTTTCGCATGGTGGCCTGGCCACTACCTTGTTTCGGCTTGGGGGCCCCTTTTGCCGTCGTACGGCTGGACCCCCAGGGGCGTTCTGGTCCGCGGGCGACCACTACAGGACGCCCCTAAGCCCACAGCGACTCGCGACACGCGCATTACAAGCCCGGAGGTGCGACAGCAACGACAGGATGGGCGACTTATTCCCGGCGGGGACAAACTTGGCGTTCAGCCGCGGGGGCGCCTCGATGCTTGCGGGAACCGCCGAGCGTGTGTCCCGGCTTCGCATACGCGTAGCGGCCTGCGCACACACGAGGCCGGGGATTCGCTTGTGTGCCTCAGTACGCCCACGCGACCGTTGGCAGGGTCTGCTGCTTTCGACGCGACGCCCAGCAGGGTTGCTGCCGGCGAGGCGGACTTGGCCGCCACGGAAAGCAACCTAAACCGGGGCTGGGGCGGACCCACGGAAGTAAGAGGGGCTTCGAGATCAACGCGGGAAGCTCTGCCCGCGGCACCGTTGCGTTGGGTCTTACGACGTCCCCCCGTCTACGCCAACGAGAACCCAATGCCCCTCATAAACATTGCTTCGGGGGCAGTGCTTAGATACCGACTGTGGGAAGCGCCGCCGCTCCGGCTTGCGGCTCTTGGGACGGGACCGGCGCATCCACGGTAGCCGTCAGGTGCAACACCCGATCGGCTTCTGACGTTCGTTAGGCACGAGTAGTACGTTCTCGTAATCCACAGGACGATACGCGTGCAGTTGGATCCTCCTCAAACGCCTGCCGAGGAGCCCATAGGCGTCCATGCCGTAGCGGTCGCACAGCGACCGAACGAAGAGCGCCGGGGACATTCCACGGTGTTTTAAGAATGATGCGTTGACCTCCACCAGCAAGAATGGTCGCGACTGAGCTATGACCACTTTCGCTCCTTCAATGACCTCGAGTTCGTGTCCTTCGACGTCGATCTTTATGAGCGCCACTTTGCCCAAGCGTTGGTTGGCAACAATACAGTCAAGGGTGACCTGCGGAACGTCTATATAGCAATGCCTCTCTTCCTCCCGGAGATACGCTGACACACTTCCCAGCCCCCGTTCTGAGGGGATCCACAGCCTAATCGTCCCACAGTGGTCGCCCGCAGCGACACCAAAGATACGGACCCGATCTGCTACTCCGTTGTTGGCCACGTTTGCTGCCAACCGGCACCGCACTCGGGGAACCGGCTCCAACGCCAGTACAACACCTTGGCGACCGACGAGGCGCGCGAGGAGGGTGGTGTACCATCCGATGTTCGCGCCAACGTCTACAACAACGTCACCCTTCCGGACTATTCGCCGGAGTATGGGAACCCACCCCCGTTCAAGGGTACCCCAGAGAAGTAACCTGCGCTCGGCGTGTTCGGAGGGATTCACCAGAAAACGGCGGTGGTCGACCGCAGTCACATAGGCTGGGCAGTACCCAGACCGAGCAAGCCCTTCGATCGCGCGAGCCACTACGTAACGGCCCGTGCCCTCGGGAGCGTACAGGGTCCACAGGCGCAGCCCACGGACAGCGGCAGTCCCAGCACCTCGCGCCAAATGTCTGAATAGCGGCTGCGACGTTGCGGGATTGCGATGGTCGCGGTGCGCGACGGTGGCGTGGCGTGTGCTCAATGTGGTGCTCCGGCTCGAACAGCCCCGTTGGCCCCGGGATCTCTGTCCACGTATACTGGGCCGTTGCGCGAGACGCGCGGATGCGGGCTTGCGTCGCGCCTGGGTGGCCTGGCCGGGTCGCTCTAGGTTGCCCATGCGCTTTCGCAGGGACTTAAACCACGCTCCAGCGAGGCCAGCGCGAAGCAGGCACTCCGGCGGGATCCTGTGCTGTCTTGCGGGCCCAGACTCAAGCACCCTTTGAGACGCGACGGTTCTCAGCACGCGTGGTCGCACACGAGCGGAAATCCTGCCAATGGCTGCTCGGACTGGCGCAAACGGAAGATCCCAGCGCAATGTACCGACGCAGCCGCGCTGTGCCATCTTTCTTGGAGATTAAACCAGGTTGGGACCGTGAGTGGGTCCGCCGACAGCGGGGCTCCTGCAGCGTCGAAGACGTGGTCCGTCTCCCGGATCCTTGTCTCGCGGGTAACTTGTCCGGACGCTAGGGCATCGGCGGACGTGTTGGGGGCGGTGTAACACGGCGGGAACGGGAGTGCGTGTCCGATACCACGCTGCGCAAGCGCCACGTGAGCTTGGACGTGGTCCCACAACTTCGGTGCGACACGTAGCGTGTCCACTGCCCCGGTCCGGGGAGACGCCACTACGCGCCGGGGTAGGGACGCTTGGGGCATCGGGTTACAGGTAACGTGTGGCTGGCGGCCTGAACCGTAGTCGGTACGGCGCATAAATGCCGCGGCCCTACGACCCCAGGTGGAATCTCTAGGGCCGCGACAAGGAACTAAGACGCTCCCGTAGGCCGTTCTTTGTGACAGAGGATCGCGCTCCGAGCACGCAAGTAGCATGGTCGAACAGCCATGCGAGAAGTCACATGACCGAAAAACGGACCAACGTTAGCGACGGTTTGCCTGCGGACACCGGAACCGCGTCCCACTACGTCGGAATCGGCCGTGGCTTCCGAGTGTCGCCGTGTCTCTCCGGGACAGTGGCTTCCCGGTAACGGCGCACGGCAGCGCTTTGCAGGAGGACACAAAGGGGGCGCGAGGCGTGCCTGGCGCTGTCCCCCAGTGTAGATCAACGGACTGGCGGTTCGTCACCGATTGACGCGAAGTGATGCAGGGCGCAACACCCGATTGCTAGTGGGGCCCTTTGCGAGGTGCTTTTTTGCGCACCCTTAGACGACTCACTTGGGGAAGGCGCACGCAGGTCGCCGAGACTCATGCCCCGGGCCAGCCGGCGGTGCATCAGCGCAGCAGACGCTCGCGCAGGATGCGAGCGATACGCGTGGCGGCTCGGCCGTCCCAGAGGGGTGGGCGCGTCGGGGAGAGCCTCTTCAAGGCCAGGACCTCGGACACGCTACGAGTTAGCGCTTCACCGGAACACCCCACCAGGCGGTTCGTCCCCAGTTCCAGCGTGATCGGCCTTTCCGTATTGTGCCGCACCGTGATGCATGGGACGCCGAGGAAAGTCGTCTCCTCCTGTACACCCCCCGAGTCGGTGATGACGAGGCGTGCATCCGCTACGAGGCTTAGCATTTCAAGGTACGGCAGAGGTGGGCTCGCAATGTATCCATTCAACGCTCGGTCCGACGCAAAGCCGAACTCGTCGATACGCCTCCGAGTACGCGGGTGCACCGGGAAAATCACTGGAATTCCCCGGGCGACGGATGCAATCGCACCCAACAAGTCGCGGAGAACCTCCGGACGGTCGACGTTGGAAGGCCTGTGCAAGGTGACCACGATGTAACCGTGCGGTTCAACCCCAAACCTGCGGCAGACGTTCAACTTGCGAGCTCGGGGGAGGCACCGCACAAGCGTGTCGATCATAACGTTTCCGACGAAGAAAATGCGCTCGTCTGGAATCCCCTCACGCCGCAGGTTCTCAATGGCAGCCGGCTCGGTCACGAACAGCCAGTCCGACACCGCATCGGTGACAATACGGTTGATTTCCTCTGGCATCGTCCGGTCAAAGCTTCGGAGGCCGGCCTCCACGTGAGCGACCGGGATGCCCAGCCGATTGGCACACAGTGCCGCTGCGACCGTTGAGTTCACGTCTCCAACCACTAGAACACAGTCCGGTCTCTGCGAGGTGAGTTCGTCTTGTAAACTGCGCATGATCTCAGCTATCTGAGCGACGGGAGCTAACGAGCCGACGCCGAGGAAGCAGTCCGGATTCGGAATATCAAGATCGTCAAAAAAAGACTGGCTCATTTCGTAGTCGTAGTGCTGGCCTGTGTGCACAAGGCGCACCACGAACCCGGCCGTACGCAACGCCGGAACCAATGCTGCAGTCTTCACAAAGTTAGGTCTAGCTCCGGCTATTACTGAGACGAGTGGCATTGTCCGCGTCGTCATGTCAGGCGGTGCGTGTCACGAGGAAAACGGCGCTCATGCCACCCAGTTCGCACAGGAACCGGGCATACTTATCGGCGATGACGCGACCATTGAAATCGTTGATGGCCCGCCGCCAGCCGTTTGGGTCGATGGCATGCGCTTTGTTCGCCAGGAGCGTGCGAATTGCAGCGGCAACGTGGTGAGGATTAGCGGGATTCGCAGCGAGCCCGAGGCCGTACTGACGTACAATCTCGCTCGCTTCGCCCTCGGACCCCACGAACAAAAGCGGGCGACCGTAGGGGATCACCTCGTACAGCTTGGAGGGCACCTGGATCGCGGTGCCCGGTTGGAGTATCCAGAAAGCGTCGGAGGCCGCGTAGATCTCGTGCACCTCGTCTGGACTCACCGGCTCGATGACTTGGAGGCAGCCCAAATCCTTCGCAGCGCGTTCCAGAACCGCCCGGTGCTTTGCCACCACGGGCCCCACGTGAACGAAACATATCTTTTCTCGTTCTCGCGCCGTGAGATGTACCAACCCCCGGATGAGGTACCTGGGATCGCGCTTTCGATATAGCGAACCGGCATGAGTACAAAGGACACGCCCACTAGGGAGCGTGGGAAACCATTTCTTACGGAGTGCGGCAGCCTCCGACCGAGACACGAATCTGTCCGGGCTCCCATCGTAGCCGTTAGGAAATGCCGTGATCTCTACATGGCGCAGGTGGCGATAGACGCGTCGGAGTTGGTCGCGGTGGCGATTCGTGACCGCCACAAGCGCCCGAGCTTGCGAAGTCACGAGAGGTTCAAGGTGCCGTGCAAGGTGGCTGCCCCAGGGATTCGTCGGCTTTGGGCCCCACGGAGCCCGCGCCCACGGGTCGCGGAACTCGAGGACGACCGGGCATCGCAGCTTTCTCCCAAGGAGGACCGCCAAAATGTGCGCCGAGTGAGGTGGTCCGCTGCTGACCACAAGCATGTAGCGTCTAGCGCTCAGGGAGCGTGAAGGCAGCAGTGCCCGCACTAGGCTGGGCCAGAGCGCCTCGTCGGGGGTCGACGTGATGAGTCGGTACATGAACCTCACCGTACGCCTCCCGGGTAGACGGCGGGGGCGACGACGAGCACGGTGTTGGGATCGGGGCGGCGTTGTCTCTGGCAGGCTGCAGTTGAGCCGTAAACCCCTCGGACCGTCGGCTTGGGATTCAACCAATCCCGTTCGGGAGAAAAGGTCCACCGCGACCCCTCGGCCAGCAAGCGCCGCCGCGATCCTCTCGACCCGTTTCGCCCCGGGAGCCCGAGCGGGCCCCAGATAGATCAACAGAACACGTCCGCGGCGGGCGCTGATCCGAGGCGGGGTTAGGGGAAGCTTGGCTGCGGCAGACATCTCTTGAGCTGGATCAGCGGACACGTGGTTCGTGGGTGCGCGGAGAGCATTAGTGCAGGCTGTCGCGGACGTCTAATGTCGAGAATGGCAACCAACATGGTCGCCGATGTCGCCCCCGGAAGGTGGTTCCGCTGCCGCTACGCTCACGAGCCCGTGGCAGCCAGGCACCTAACGAGATCCCCTCGGGAGAGCTCCGCGGGAGCTCGGTTTTGAAAGAAAATTTCGTGCCAAAGTGCCAGGTTCGTAAGCACCCAAAGCGTGATACTGTGATCAGCTCGCCTTGAGACATGCTCTTCCACGATCTCATCGATGACATTAGGGCGGAACAACTCCTGGACGAGCTCGTTACGGAGGAGCTCTCGTCCCACCCGTTTCCCGGCCTTGACGAACCATGTTCGAATGGGTGTCGGGAAACCCATCTTCCGTCGTTCCAAGATTTCTGCGGGCAAGAGTCGCGATACAGCCCGTTTCAGAATGTGTTTTCCGGATCGCCCTCGTACCTTCAACTCGCTTGGAAGCGCGTTCGCGAACTCGACGAGCTCGTGGTCGAGGAATGGCACGCGGCTTTCGATGGAGGCGGCCATGCTCATCTGGTCCTGTTTCATGAGTAATTCGACGAGATATGTCTGCTGGTCGAGAAGCAATAGTTTCTGGAGCAGGTCCCCCGCGTCACACCGACACCACAGCTCTTCCATCGGCCCGAAAGCTCGTCCGTTAGTTGCCTGTCCCAACCTTCTCCGGGTGGGAGCCGGAATCGCTCTCCAGAAGTTCTCAAGCGCGAAGCTCCTGAAGTCCGGCTCATAAAAAAGGAAGGTATGGGCGAGCGCGCGGAACAGAGGAATGCCGGTAGGCAGGGCCCCCTCGAGCACTTTCCGGACCGTTCGCTGTAGCGCGCGCGGCACGGTCTGCCACCACAGTCGCCCGTACCGCGCGTTCCACAGGGTGGCCCAATACTTATCGTAGCCCCCGAACAGTTCGTCCGAACCCTCTCCAGTTAGCACCACCTTGACGTGCTCGCGCGCTAGTCGGGCTACGACGTACAAGGGGATGCTGGATGGAAACGTAATCGGCTCGTCCTCATGCCAAATGGCTTTGGGCAGAAGCGACCAGAACTCCTCACGGGAAACGACGACCTCGTGGTGTTCGCTATCGATGAACTGAGCAACCGTTCGAGCATAGGACAGCTCGGAGTAACGGGGGTCGTCAAACCCTACCGAAAACGTCTTGAGTGGCCTGTCCACCGTGCGGGCTGCTAGAGCTGCGATGGCGCTCGAATCCAGTCCACCGCTCAGGAAAACACCCAACGGAACGTCTGCCATGAGGCGCAGGCGTACGCTTTCGGCCAGCTTCTCGCACAGCTCTGCAGCGAGCTCCTCCTCGTCCGCCTGGCAGGACACTGCCCGCCCGGCGCGGGGCGTCCAATAGCGATCGATGCGTAACCGCCCGTCTGCCAGAACAAGACGGTGCCCTGGTAAAAGCTTGCGTATGTGTCGGAACAGCGTGCGGTCCGACGCTGTGTAGCCGATGCAAAGGTATTCGCGCAGTGCCTCGCGGTCTAGCTCGGGGGCAATCAAGCCTGTTGCCAAAATCGCTTTAATCTCGGATGCACAAACGAACGTCCTACCGGTCCAGGCATAGTAGATGGGCTTAATGCCGAGGCGATCACGTGCTGCAAAGAGACGTTTCTTGCGGTCGTCCCAGATTACGAATGCGCCCATACCGCGAAGGTGGAGCGGCAGGTCAGTGGCCCACTCCTCGTATCCGTGCACCAACGCTTCCGTGTCGCACCGCGTACGAAAGAGGTGCCCCCTCCGCTCGAGCTCCCTTCGCAGGTCCACGTGGTTGTACGTCTCGCCGTTGTAGGAAATCCATACGGAGCCGTCCTCATTGGGCATGGGCTGGGCGCCACGGGCGAGGTCGATGATACTAAGTCGTACATGGCCTAAGGCCAGGTTCGGCGTGTTTGGTATATTAAGGATCTGCATGCCGGAGCCATCTGGTCCACGGTGCGACATTTCATCGAGGGCTTTGTCAACGATTTGGCCCCAACTATGGGCTGGACGACTGTTACGGTAATCGACTATGGCAAAGATACCGCACATAGTGTCGGTCCGGCTCTATACCGCCCCCAAAGGTGGGTGAGACCGAAGGCGCACTGTGCGTACGCGCTGTCGGGACGGCTCAGCGCGGTCGACTGACGCCCCGCTGCGCGCGCTCGTGCCGTGGTCCCAGCACGAACTCACCAACATTGCCGTACCGCGCGCCGTGGCCGCATTCGCAAGGGCGGCCAACGCGACCCGGGGTCACCACGGCTCTGCCAGGCAGCTGCGGGGGCGGCACTAAAGAGCTTTCCCGGCGTTCCCGCGACGCGGCGCGGGGCATCCTGCTATCCTGGGTAGGACGGTCCTGAGGGACGCACATGCCGCCCGTAAATCGCGCACGGGCCCCGGGGAGCTATGGGAAGTTCGTGTACCCTGGATCGGCGACCGTAATGACGAAGCCACGTCTCCACTAAAAGGCTCGCTTCGGCCGCGACAGTGTCGCAAACAACGGGCCGCGGAGGACTGGATGCCTGTCGCGCTTTGTCGATCGCTCGCGACATGGCTTCGACCATTGCCCGCCAGTTACCCCACGGGTACTGAAGCACTCCTGGTGGATGGTGCGGAGTCTCGTTGGCGACGACCCACACCCCATGGCAAAGCGCCTCCATGATCGAGCTACTCTTTCCCTCGGTCACACTGCTTCTGAGGTAGATGTGCGCGGCCCGTAAGAGCCAGGTGAACCGATCTCTATCCACCGTGCCCACGAGGTGGAGCCTACACCTGTCAGGCACCGACCCAACCAGCCGACCCAGAGCTTCTGCTCCCCCGCCCACAGCGACAACGTGGCCGCGGATCTCCCGTGCCAGAAACCACGAAATGCAGCGCGCCAGTGAAGGAAGATGATATTCCCAGCGGTCCTCGACGTACGTCACAACCAACGGAAAGGCAGTGCGCGCCACCGCTTCCAGCTGCGCGATCGGGTGCCCCTTCTCTGCTAGGTACTGCACAGAGAACGCTGGTATCGGTGCCACGCGCCGTGCCCCCATCCGGCTCAACTCGGTGGCAACCGACTCATCGTTGCAGATCACTAGCTGCGAGGCGCCTAGCGCAAAGCGCAGCGGCCAGCGCGCCGCTCTAGCTCGCGCGGCTGGGAAGAATTGCTGCGTCAATCCTGCGTGAAAGGTGAGCACCAACGGGGCTGCAAACGCGTGTGCAATCGTAGCCGATAGGGCGGCGATGCCGGGATAGATTAGATTTTGCGCATTGATATGCAGGTGGAGCAGATACCGTCTGATAGCGAGCCGTGTGAGCCACACGACCAGCGCCCGCGCTGACTCGACGCGGTGCCATGGAAACTTTGGCGATGGGGAGTATTCGCCACCAGGCAGCAACAAAAACAGCTCGCAGCCCAACTCCTCAAGGCGCTCACACACGAAGTACGTGCGCGTAGACCAGCCGTTCCACGGAGGAGGAAACGGCCCAATCTCCGCAAGGCGCGGGATCTGTCGCACACGCGTGCGAGTACGGTGTGCCGGGCCCGTGTGGGTTCCCACTCCGGCTGCGTAAATGGCCATGGCCCTTCTGGCGGAGGCTACAAGCACAAAACCAAGCTACAGATTTCGGCTACGGGTGACTGGGGCGGTTCCCGGAGGCCGTTTGGGACGCCCAAGCGGGTTTCAACACATCGTGTGCGGTCTCACCACGGGCCGCTGCCAGGCCCCCGTCCGGACGCCGGATAAGTAAGGGCCCCGAGCACGGTTCCTGGCAGCGCCCCGCGGTTCCCAGCGCCTGCGCCGCGTCGACGAGAATTCCCTTAGGAAAGCCGCATTCCGTCACTCGGGCGCAGTGGCCAACTCTTTACAGGTAGGTTCAGCGCCTGGGTGTTCGTTCGCACCGCGTTGGCACAAGGCCGATCTCGACCTGGAAAAGCCAATGGCAGGCGGCTCAGATCGCCTGCATCTTCGCGAGGATGCCTCTGGGCCATCGCCGCATGGAATCCGCCCAGGGATCTTGTTGTAGCGGACCTGTTCGCCGCACGACGAGGGGCCGATCCGCTTCGTGACCGCCGCCTCACGGAACTCCGCGCGCCATCCCACGGCTGTCCCAACCCGGCGCAGGCCACTGAGCCGGAGCAGAGCTAGAGCTCCGTTGCCAGCCGCCCCGAGCGTAACCGTCCCGGCTTGGGGCCTTTGCGCGAGCGTACACCTCGCTGTAGCCGATCGCGATAGCCGCGCACCAGTACGCCCATTCCGCATCCAGGTAGTCTCCGAAAGTGGTCGACACCATGAACCCTACCAGTCCCGAAACGACCGCTGCACCAACCAGGCCGTCTCGGACGTGGCCGGCGAGGCTGACCCTTCTTGACGTACGCCACGCGGCGGCGGCCGCGTACAGCAAGAACCCCACTTTCAACGCGAGACCCTGGATGCCCCACTCACATGCCTCATTGATGTAGCCGTTATGCACAGAGCGGACGGTATACCAAAGCCCAACGTCAGGCATGTAGTCCTTTCCCCGGACGCGCTTAAAGGCGTACCCGCCGGATCCGAGCGGATGGTCAAGTACCATTGCGATCCCGGCGCGCCAGAGCACGAGCCGCTCTTGAGCGGACGAGTCCCTTTCTTCCGCCGGGGCGAATGTCGTTAAGAACCGCTCGACAATGTGCGGGTCACGGAGCAGGAACACAAGCGCCAGGAGCCCGGCGCAGAGACCGGCTGCCGCGAAGCGTCTTGCCCGAGGGGGGCATGCGGGAAGGAATACAATAGCCGCCGCAATAAGGCCCAAGAATGTTCCGCGGCTGTTCACCAACAGGATCACGTTCAACACCAGCGGCGCCGCCGCCAGGGCGAAGAGTCGCAGGGCCAGAGGGCCGTGGATGACACAGGTACCGATTAGCGGTAGCACCGTAACCAGCAGATTCCCAAGCTCGTTGGCCCCAGTTGCCCCAGGCACGCCGACGCCCTCCAAACGGCCTTTCTGGATGTGTCCACGGTCGTTTATCGTGACCTCGTATCCGATGTAACCGGCCCCGAGGACCAAAATAGCACACAGCCGATAGATGTCCTGCCGTTCCCAAAGGCTCGCCCTGATTAGGAAGTAGAGGAGCACGAACTTAGCAAGTAGGGAGTACGGCCCCAAACTGACGGCCCAACTCGGGGCGAGGAACAAGTGGACCAACGTCGCATTGAGCAGGATGCCGACTGCTAGCAGGTCTACTGGCGATCCGGTGACAAAGACGGTTCGTCCGCGGCGCGCGTTGTGAAACAACACAAGGAAAAACGTGAACCATCCCGACATGAACGACCATCGGTAACCGGCCAGTCCTGCTGCCTTGCCCCACCACCAGTAGTCCGGTATCAGAAAGAACGTGTAGAGGTAAAAACCGGCGGCGTATACTGGCCGCCGGCAGGACGCAAGCCCAAGAAGGAGCAGGCCGCTCAGCCAGGCTAAGAGACTGATGCTCACACTAGCTACCCTCGGCGTGTTGTACGGGGATCCCGAGGCACTACTTGACGTCGATCCCGCAACGTTCCTGGTGCTATGGCGTCAGGATGCCACGGTGAGCCGGACTGTAACGGATATGCACGTGAGGTTGATGGATTTCCCGGCTCGGCAGACGGGGGCCAACGAATGAAGGGGCTCGTATCCATACCCGGTGGACACGCGACGGCGCGCCGTGTGGTATCTCATGCGGTGTTCAGGGCGCATAGAGGCAAGCACCGCCGGCCGGAGTCAGCGTTAATTTGAAAAGGTCCGTTACCGCAGAGCCTTGCCGCGGGGACGTGGGCGCGAAGGGGCGAATAGCCGAAGTAGGCGTCGTGACGATGCTCGTAGCCGGTACAGACGTGACTCCCGGCTCGCGGTGGACGTGGGCTAGGGACACGGTTGTCGAAATTGACATACGTCGGTTGCGTGTTTTAAGCGGCGCTGGGCAGGGCACGCGTGTCCCTGACCAAACGACTTTCCATCGGACCGGGCATCCGAAGACGCCGGCCGGGGTGCCCCCGCCGGGGGGCAGCGGAGCCTGGCGCGTCCTGCGGGCCGGTGAGCGCCCAGGGCGCGGTCGCATGTTTTCGGCACATCCGTGCGCGTCCGGTGAGAAGTGGTTCAGCTAGCTATTAAGCGACCGCGACGGCTTGGTACACGAGCCGTGGCCCTTGTCCCGAAACAGCCAAGAGACCGTTTGGCCTGAACCAGTTCTCACCGACCGTGCCCGACTGTGCCGAAGAGATGCACCCGCGCCCTGGGTCCCCGGTCACCCGGAAAACCCACCAAGCTGCGCGGCGCCGTCGGGGGTACCGTGACAGCCGCGTTGGCTGCGCCGGGTCGATGAAAACTCCTTTAGGACCCACCTCACGCGGGCGATGGGCTTGCCACCTGGCCGCGCACCAGGCGTGTTTCTCGGTAGCGATAAGTGGCCCGGAAGACCGTGACGCTGCGGCCGGCCGAGGTGGCGCGTCGCTCGTGTCGCCTAGGAGGCTCAGCAAGGCGAAGTCGCGGGCTCCTTTGGGGAAGACCGGCGGTGAAGCGGCGACCTCGTCGACCTCATACGGCTAGCTTCGGGATGGTGCTCGTATCAACGCATGCGCATGTGCGTCCCCGTGACGTCCGTGGCGCCAACTGCCATAGGCCGCAGTCAGCACCAGCACTGGGGCAGCGTGCGAGCGGCGGCCACGACTGTGGCCGGAGGTACCGGGCGTTTCCAGCCGTGACGGACCCCTGTGAGAGACGCGTCCGAGGTGCCACCATGCAGCCGCGATCGGCGAAGATCCGCCCAGAACACGCGCGGTGCCTCGAGGGCACTCTTTAGCACGTGCCGAACGTGCCTGGATCCCCCTTCGGCGATCGTGGCGAGCATATATAGACTGTCCCAACGCACCAAATCGAAGCAAGGCAGACCGAGAAGCCCATCAGGCGGGGGCTTACTGACGGTAGGACCGTTTCCGACAGCCCAGACGCGCAGGCAGGATGCCGGTCTGAGATAAGTTCGGGGCGGCATGAACCCGCGCCTCGCTACCTTCTATGGCGCATGCCGTGTTTAGATGCTTTGGGAGCCCGCTCGACAAACCCGCGGGAATTCACCTGCGCTCCCATTTGACCATTGGTACCGCGGATAGCAGCCAGCGCCAGACCTCCCGACGGCCTTAGCCTGTCGGCATATTGGCCGATCATCGGCAGCTTCGCTATCACGCGCCGCAGGTATTCAACTGGGCGGGAACGACTCGCTTGGAAGACCCTCTCGACCGTCAAACCTGGGAAGCGCTCGAGGAGCCTCTGCACACGGTCCGTTCCGGCAACCACAGTGATCCCGGGGGGGGGCCCTTGACCAGAGCTCCATACGGGGAGTTTAGGCCACGCAGCGCGAGCAGTACGGTATGAGTGAGCCCTGTCGGTCGCTGTCAGGAGGTGCACCCCCACGTTGTCCGGAACTACCAGACCGTTCAAGTACCACAGCCGCCACAGCGTTCCGGGGTGGACCCAGACCCGCTGCTCCCGGACGCCGTCGGCGCGCAAGTACGCCAGTAGCAGGCGCTCGTTGTCAAGGTTCACCCGACTGCCGTCGACCAGAACGCATACAGTGGCAGCGGAAAGCAGTGAAAGCCATGCCAGGGGCTGCCAGCGGGGTCGGGCCGCAGCTAGCCACAGAGGAAATGCGGCCGCGATAAGCACCGACGCGCCTGTGTAGTAGCGCGGATTGCAACCGAGCGGAACGGGCCAAAACGCCGGAAGATAAGCCACGCTAGCTATGAACGTAACGGCGGCCCCAGCTAAAAGTCGAACGGGTTTCTCCGGGTGTTTGAAGGCCACACCGACGGCGGCCACTACGCCCAGCACGAAATGGAGCCCGAACTCCTGCTGGGTGATGGCCATGACAAACGGTTCAACGATGCGCGGGACGGGCCGCTTCCCGTGCGAAAGCCATATAGTAGCCAGTGAGCGATATTGCGCCGGCGAGAAAATATCTCCCTCGCGTTCGGCAGCGATCGTCGCGAACCGGTACAGGAAGTCCCCCGTGTAGTGGTACCAGAAGCCGCATTCCAGCGCGACAACCGCCAGTCCTCCCAGGAGTCCGAAGAGTGCCGGTTGAAGCGGTCTACGAAGCCCGATCCAGATGACCAGGAGCGCTGGAAAGATGAGCACTGCTGTCTCTTTGTGTAGCCACGCCACGCCTGCAGCGAGCCCCGCTGCAAGCCCCAGAACTGCAGCGTTTCGCGTGGTCCGGCCCCGGCAGCTCTCCCAAAACAGTATTAGGGCGATGGCAACCCACAGGCCGTGGGGCACGTCGGTGTACATCGTGGTGCCGAACAGGATGTTCAACGGGTACGTGGCCATGAAGAAGCCCGCGGCCATGGCCCAGCGCACGCTACCCGTGACCCGGAGGGCCAGCCACGCGGCCAGCCCGATCCCTACAGCCGAACAGAGGAGCGAGTACGAGACGTGGGCGATGGGATGCGCCGGGAAGAGCTTCAGCGGCAAAACCAGTGGGAGCCATGCGCCGATGCGGCCCAGCCACGCGGTGACGTGCTGCGTCCCTGGCCGGCCAGTCTGAGCAAACTGCCACGCGTAGAACACATAGTTGCGATCGTCATGGCCTTGGAACCCAGACAGAAAGAGGACGCGGGTTGCAATGCCCACCGCTACGGGCACAGCGATCGCCGCTACGCTTGCCCACAGGTTCTCCTTGGACGAGTGTTCCTGCACCGGGCCGTACTCCCGACTAGAAGGTGAACAGTAGCAGTTCACGGGTTGCCGTACGACACGCAGGGCTCATTTCGGAGGATGCGGCCCATCGCGTGCCGCGCAGCCGGCGGTCACCCGGCCGTAGCTCCGAGGGGGCTAAGCTACTTTCCACGCACGACACACACCTGCCCAGGGCTCAGGTACTTCATTTCGTGCGAAGCGGCACCTGAGATACCACTTACCCCAGGGTGTCCCAGGCCGCTTTCTTGCGGCGGGCACCGATGCCAGTCCCGGCGTTTTCCTATCCGCCCGGACCGAAGAGACGCCGAGTCGCTTCATGACAGCAAGGTTCTCGGCGAGCACACGGTGCCGCACACGCATTGCGTCTTCCCGGAAAGCCACGTCCAGAACCCAATGCAGGTCCTGCTCAGCGTACCAGTGGTCACAGCTCCCATACGCGATCATCCGCGTTTGCCGAGCGCTGCATACGTAGGGCCGTATCTTCCATGTCAGCCTGCCACTCGCCTCGTAAAGGCAGTCCCGGATCCCCATCACAACCGCGCACACCGTCGCGTATCCGTACACGGATCAACCTTAACGGGCGGCGGCAGATAGGCTGGTTGATGGAGCGTGGATGCAAGTAGAAGCGGCATGGAACTCGTCGGATTGGGACGTTTGGCAGTTGCTTCCGCAGGAGGCAGCGGAGCCGATCCGTCGCGTGATTGCCCTGCTATTGGGGGAAGTAGAAGGGCCGACGGACATGGCCGCGGAGGTAGAGGGACTGAGGCGAAGGGTGGCGGAGCTGGACGAGCGGTTAGGCCGACATGCCGGGAATTCATCGCAACCGTGCTCGTTGGATCCGCCGGCGGCGAAGGCACGTCCTCCCAAGAAAGTCGGGAAGGCGGAAGTCGTGGTCGCGGTGGGCAACCAGGGCATCCGCGTTGGCAGCATGAGCTGTTGCCGGAGGAACAGGTGCAGCGGCTGGAGCGGTTTTAGCTGAGCCGGTGCGAGCGGCCTCATGCAGGGGGCTGGAGCCGCTGGATAAGGGGGAGGGGGATCAAGCCACGGCATCGGCAGGTTTGGGATGTACAGATCAACCAGCGGGTGACGGAGTATGAGGCGTACGCGAGCCGGTGCGTGCGGTGCGGGCACGTGATTTGGGCGTCGTTTCCGCGGGAGGCGCGGACGGTGGTGGGGCCGACGCTTTTGGCATGGTACACGTACTTCAGGGCGGAGGCGGGGCTGTCACTGCGCGGGGTGCAAGATCCGCGCCGGGAGATGTGCCGCGTGGAGCTTCGTTGGGGTTGTTAAAGAAGCTCAAGCGGCAGTTGGAGCGTGCGTTGGAGGAGGTGTATGGGGCATTGGAGCGGGAGGTTCAAGAGAGGGCGGTGGTGTATGGGGTGGATGAGACGCATTACGGGGATCGGACGGCGTGGGTGGTAGCGACGGAGTCGGTGACGCTGTATCGGTTGGCGGCGAGCCGTGGGTCGTGCCGAAGCCGAAGCGCTGGCGCTGGCGGATGGTGAAGCGGTGATCGTAACGGACCGCTACAGTGGTTACGACGACTGCCCGAACCGGCGTCGGCAATGGTGTTGGGCCCACCTGAAGCGAGACTTCCAGGCGATCGCGGAGCGGGACGGGGAGAGTGGGACGATCGGGGCGGATCTGCTGCAGAGCGTGGAAGCGTTAATGTATTGGTGGGGTCGCTATCGGGAAGGCAGGTTGAAGCATACGACGCTGGTGAGCTACATTAAGCGACACGTCAAACCGCCGGTGCAGGCGGCGTTGGAACGCGGTGCCCTGTGCGATCATAAGGCAACCCGAGGGACCTGTCGGCACGTGTTGCAGCGGTGGGATGCGCTGTGGATGTTCCTGCGTTACGAGGGCATGCCGATCACGAGCAATGCCGCCGAGCGTGCGTTGCGCGCCGTGGTGATCCATCGGAAGATCAGGTACGGTGTGCGGAGCGAACAAGGGGCCCGCTTCCCGGAGCGGGCGTTCAGCGCGTGTGCCACCTCTCGCGGGAACGGCAACGCGGTTGTTCAATTGCCTTCCTGTGCGGCAACTTGCGGGCCTTTCTAAAGGGGTGGCGCTGGTATCCGTTCACGGGCCAAGCGGCTGCGGCGCGCAGCATGATCGCAAGCCCGCTCTGAGTGGGCAATGAGGCGTGTGTAAGCGAGGCTAGTTCGGCGGGTGGGTCGTGGTATGCTAGGTGGAACGCGCCCTGGAGAGGAGCCCTGCCCACGAAACGGCCCGGCGTGTTAGCCACCAGGCACAGCTTGCTACGAGGTGTCAAACGCTAGCGGCGACGGCAGCGTCAGCCCCCTTCAGGAAGGCCCAGAAGTAGTCAGACAGGAAGCGGAAAACCGCCGTGCCGCTCTGGCGACAGGTCGCACACGCGCTGAACGCGCGCTCCAGGAACCGGGCCCCTTGTTCGCTCCGCACACCATACGTGATGTTCCGATGGATCACCACGCGGCGTAACGCACGCTCGTACGGGTTGTTCGTGATCGGCACCCCCCTCGTAACGCAGAAACGTCCACAACGCAGCCCGCCGCTGCAACACGTGCCGACAGGTCCCTCGGGTCGCCTTATGATCGCACAGGGCACCGCGCTCCAACGCCGCCCGCACCAGCGGTTTGACGTGCTGCTTGATGGAGCTCAGCAGCGTCGCGTGCTTCAACCTGCCTTCCCGATAGCGACCCCACCAATGCATCAATGCTTCCGCGCTCTGCAGCAGATCCACGCCGATCGCTCCACTCTCTCCGTCCCGCTGCGCGATCGGCTGGAAGTCTCGCTTCACGTGAGCCCAACACAATTGCCGACGCCGGTTCGGGTAGTAGTCGTAACCACTGTAGCGGTCCGTTACGATCACCGCTTCACCATCCGCCGGCGCGAGCGCTTCGGCTTCGGCACGCCCACGGCTCGCCGCCAACCGATACAGCGTCACCGACTCCGTCGCTAGCACCCATGCCGTCCGATCCCCGTAACGCGTCTCATCCACCCCCTACGACACCGTTCCCTCCTGAACGTGCCGCCCCAACGCCGCATACACCGGGTCCAATGCATCCTCCAAATGTCGCTCGAGCTTCTTCAACCATGCCAACGCCACCTCCACCCCGCACATCTCCCGCCACAGCTCTTGTACCCGACGCAGCGACAACCCCACCTCCGCCCTCAAGTACGTGTACCACGCCAAAAGCGTCGGACCCACCACCGTCCACGCCTCCGCCGGAAACGACGCCCAACTCACGTGCCCGCACCCCACCCACCGCCTCGCGTACGCCTGATACTCCGTCACCTTCGGCTTGATCTCCACGTCCCAGACCTGCCGACGCCGCGGCTCGATCCCCTCCCCCTTATCCAGCGGCTCCAGCTCCCTCCCATCACACCGCTCGCACCGCCTCGGCCAAAGCCGCTCCAGCCGCTCCACCTGCTCCTCCGGCAGCAGCTCACGCTCCCAACGCGGATGCCCTGGCTGCCCACCGCGACCGCCACCCCCGCCTTCCCCACCCTTCTTACGACGACGTGCCTTCACCGCCGGTGGATCCAACGACCGCGGCTGCGATGAATTCCCCGAATGCCGACCTAACCGCTCCTCCAGCTCCGCCACCCTTCGCCTTAACCTCTCCACCTCCTCCAACAACAGAACAATCACCCCACGGATCGGCTCCGCTGCCTCCCGCGGAAGCAAATCCCAAACGTCCGAATCTAACAACTTCCGTGCCGCTTCTACTGCGTCCATGCTCCATCAACTAGCCCATCTGCCGCCCTCCGTCAAGATTGATCCGTGAACGGATACCGAGCGAACGAGGCCGAGACCCAGCACCGATCCAGTGCCATCCCCCTCCGCAGATCCGTCGCCGAGCGTTAGCCTAAACCGCTTTTCAGGGACGCTACGCAGGCCGGTGGCGCGCGAAAAATGGGTTTCTCGGGGGTAGCTTCGGTTTAACGGAGTGGTTCGATAACGACCAAGAGAGAAACCTGTATCGATCGTATCCTCGCATGGATCGTATCGTAGGGAGAGACAGCGGAAGGTGCAAGCCGTGTGGTGCAGGTTGGGTCGTAGCGAGCGGCGGAGGTTCAGGATTGCCATACGATTCGGTACCGCTGCCAGCCTGTGGGTTCGAGCCAGAGCGGCGCTGTACACGATGGCAGGGCTTACCTCCCGCCATGTGGCAAGTCGTCTAGGGTCCAGTTGTTGGCTGGTTCGGGATGCGACGTGGCGGTTCATTGAGCGCTGGCCGATCGGGCCGGTGGATGAGCGACGGTTTGTCCGTGGGCCGAGGCGGTTGGACCAGCGTGTCGCAGATCTGCTGCTCCAAGCTCTGCTGAAGGGCCTGGAGCGTTGTGGAGTTCATGGAACTACTGGCGCCTAAACGTCTTTTCACCGACTGTGCGCACGCGCAATCGAAGGGAAGAATGACTCCCTCCCGGGGTCGCTAAGCCGGAAGGACCACAAACAGGAGCATGGAGGAACCCCGATGAAGCCAGGGAACCGGCTTCATCGCCTACAGGAGCGATGGAGTTGCTTGACATCGAAGGAACGGCAGACCATCCAGCAATGGGCGCGTTTTTCCACGGACCGGACCCGATGGGTTCGATCACGAATGATTTTACTGTGCTTGGCCGGCTCGAGCTGGGGTACCCCCGGAACTACTGCACACTGGCGCGGCTGAAGGAGTTCCTTCGGCAGGAGACCGGTCGGGTGGTTTCGACAGCCATCGTGTGGAGGTGCTCGAAGCGGCTGGGCATCCGGCGGATGCAGGTGGCTGCAAAGGCACCGAACCGGTGGCCGAGGAGTCGGGTGCTGCGCAGGTTACGCCAGCTCGAGCGGGTCGCACGGGAGTACCGTCGGGACGGGGCGGTGCTCCTTGTGGACGAAACTGAGCTCCACTTGAACCCGAAGCTGGGATTGGATTGGTGCCTGAGTCGGTTCCGGCGCCGGGTAGAGACGCCGGAGGACAACCGGAAGCTGCACCTGGCGGCGGTCTTCGAGCACCGCATCCGCCGTTCGACGGTCGTGCATGGTCGATCCGAGGGTGGTTGGAACAGTTATTGAGGCGTTATAGGCGCAAGCGTCGGCTCTACGTCATCGTAGAAGATGTGTCCATTCACAAGGCAGCGTGAGTGGAGGAGTTTGTCCAGCTCAAGCCGGGGAAACGCGGCTGGTGTTTCTTCGCCCTCTTGTGCGGAGCGGCCCCTTTGGAACACGAGTGGCAGGCATCTCACCGGCCGGTGACCCTCTTCCAGGGGGCAATATTTCGACGCTTTATACGGCCGGGCGCGCGAGTATCCCCGCAGGCGATCGATTGCTAAGCCGGGGCGAACGGCGAATCGCACGTTAGTTTGGGGCCCCGTAGCTGCGTGCCGAAGCGCGCCGAATCGGTCACTAACGGTTTACGAACTTGGCCTCAACACCGCTGGCGGGTGGCCCGGCCCTCCGGAGGGAACGCTCGCACCCACTCGGGCCTAACGCCTCCCGATTGACGGGGCACGCCTTACATAGGGCTACGGCCCCTGTCTCGACCGTCGCCACCCTACGCATGGTCCCGTTCCCTCCTCGGTAGGCCGAGGTGAGGCTCTTCGGATTTCCCGTGTTTCATCGGCTCTCGCCAAGCTCCGCCGGCGCTCCCAGAGGAGGAGCTCGTCCGCCGTGCGCTTAAGCCGTCCGACCTGATCTGCAAGGAGCCCGAGCATTATCGCCAGCGCGCCGAGTGTGACGACGACAGCGCTGGCCGGGATGAGGGACGTCCACGGCGAGGTGCGGCCTGTCGCGAGCCAGTTGGCGCCAACCACGGCGAAACCCGAAAACCCCACCGCTAGCAACCCCAGCCCGAGAGTTCCGAAGAACGCTAGCGGTCGGAGATCGCGGGCCGCTCGGAGTATGATCGGGAGCGTCTGCAGGGCGTACTTCACCACGCTTCGGGCGACGCGCGACTCTCCGTGTTGGCGGACGCCCCGAACCGCCAGCGGCACCTCCACAAACCGCATGCCCTTGCCGACCAGATCGATCAGAACCTCTTGCGTGTAGGTGTACGAACCGTAGAGCGTCATCCGCAGCGCCGCCTCCCGGGAATACGCACGGAAACCACACGCAACGTCTGTGAACCCGGCGTTCCACAGGATCTTGTTCACCATCCAGCAGACCACTCGGTTGCCCCAGCGCTTGACCACGGGCATATTCGGCCTGTGCGCCGGGTCTTTGAACCGCGTGCACGTGGTGCAGTCACCCTCTCCCGAGAGGATCGGCTCTATGAGCCGCGGGATGTCCTCGGGGTTGAATTGCCCGTCCGCGTCGATGTTTACGATAATGTCGGCGCCCAACTCGAGAGCCTTCGCGATACCCGTCTGGAACGCTCGGCCTACGCCCATGTTCCGGCGGTGCGACACAACGACCGCCCCTTTCTCGCGCGCTATCCCAGCCGTCTGGTCGGTAGACCCGTCGTCAACCACCAACACCTCAACGTCACGAATCCCCGGGATCGCACGCGGGATCCCCTCGATTACATCCGCAATCGTGGCGGCCTCGTTGAGCGCAGGGAGCATCACGACCAGCTTTGCCGCGGTACAGTCTGCAGCCAGTACGTTATGAGCTGCGGCGCCCTCAAGGACTGTTTGATCGACGGGGTTCATCGGCACTCCCGCCCCACGATGGTCTTCTCGCCTAGTGCCGGGGACTGTTTCGGGCGGATGCTAGCATCCTCCGGGACGTCATACCTGCGTGGCCGGCCGCAGAAGCCTAGTCTTTCCTATCGCCATAGAGGACTGGTATTACCGACCTTAGCTCTCACCGAGTCCCGTGCATATCCCAGCGTCGCCATGGCTTTCGTGGGCCGTCGGTGAGCCCCCCTCTCGGTGAGGCGCTTGCCCGACGTTCCAACCTAGGCTCTGTCTGAAATCCCGTCCTACCCGGTGAGTAAGCGGAGACAGATCACAATCATAGCAAGCATGATCATCGCCTTGAAATGCACGGCGTTCTTCTCATACCGAATGGCAACACGGCGGAATTCCTTGAGCCGTCCAACCAGCCTCTCTACGACATTGCGCCGCCGATAGGCGTCGCGGTCGAAGGCCACCGGACGCCTGGATCGACATTGACCCGACCTTGACGGAATGACAGGTGTCACGTCGCGTGACAAGAGAAACTGATCAATCGCATCGCTGCGATAGGCCTCGTCGCTGGCAAGCTTCTGCGGTCTGGCAATCGGCTCACCGTTCTCGTCGGTCAGACTCGCCTCCGCCCCGTCGTAGACCTTCGGAAACGCCTGGGCCTCGCTGACCTGACCACCCGTGACCTCCACATGCAGCGGTACCCCGGTACCGTCGCATACCACATGAATCTTCGTGCTAAACCCGCCCCGCGAACGCCCTAACGCGTGATCCGGCGGCTCCCCCTCGTCCTTTTTTCTCCGACCCCGCCGCACACCGGTGCGCCCGCACAATCGTCGAATCCACGCACCACAGCTCCTCGTCCATAAGCCCACGCTCCTTCAACTGCTGC